>UQLA01000007.1 GCA_900541745.1 uncultured Collinsella sp.
CGTACGTCCCGTCGGCGAGGTCGCCCGCGTGCTGGGATGCGAGCTCGTCGGCGCGCTGAGCTTTAACTGACTCCGCAACGACAGAACCGTAGGAATAATTCATATCAACGTAGCCGTTAACACCCGGAACAAGACCATCGCTCGCGTATTGCCAAATACTGTAGTTGCCAGTGTAATCACACTGATAGTTATACTGCGCAATCCAATGGTCCCATGCGGATGACTTAAAAACCTGATCAGTCAAGACGTTGTTAAACCAATACAGATTCGCGTAAATACCAACCGAATATCCAGCGCTAGTAATACGGTTGCAAAAAATTGAGGCCCTGGAAGCAATTCCAGCTTGTCTACCCTCTGCGATAATGGAATTATCTTCAAGATCGTAATAAACGGGAAGCTGCGGGGTATGTCCCGCCAAATTATCGATCACAAACGAAGCTTCATCTTCCGCCTGCGAGTCATCCCACGCATATGAATATAAGTATATGCCGTAAGGAATTCCTAGGCGTTCGCACTCAGAGATATTCCTTTGAAATTGGTAGTCAAGTCGGCCGCCGAAAGAAGGAGCGCCGAAGCCAATTCGAAGAATGGCAAAATCGATACCAGAAGCCTTAACAGCTTCCCAATCAACTTTTTTCTGATGTTCGCTGACATCGATTCCCTCAGCAGTCGCCCCAGTTGGCAAATCCGTTATCGATAATGTCGAGATACCTTCGTCTTCAGAGGCGTTGAGCGAAGAAACAATTTCGCCATTTTCATATCTCCACGAGTTTTCAACTAACGATCGCGGCGTTTCACCGTAGCAAGAGTGCGCGAACGCAAGCCCAAATAGCAGTAAAGAAACTCCAAATAGTATTTGCCTATTTATTTGACGCATATTCAAATCCTTCGAACGAAAAACGTTGCAATCTTATCAAATGAGAGAGCTCGAAAAAATCGCCTCTCTTTCGCCTCTACAATCCAGGCACAAGCAATCTTTCATCCACCCTTAATTAATTCGCCAAATAGCAGGCAGGGCAAGCGTGGCGCAATTTAATCAAACTTGTAATAACCCATTTAACTGCAATTACACTACAAATCTGCCACATAATTATTATCAAGCATATGGCAAGCCATACCATGCAACGGCATCCCGACTCTCTAAAGTGAGAAATACTCGCTCCCAGCGGATAGGTTCGGTCCGAGCCACGATCGCCGTCGAGGAAGAACTCCGGCCAGCGCTGCATGAACAGTGCCTGTTCGCGCTTCCAACGGCGCATCTTTTCCTCGTCGGCCTCTTCCCTGCCACGCAAGGTGAACTCGTAGTGGTACAGCTCGGCATAAGGCGTAAAGATGGTGCGGTAGCCCGCCTCCCACACGCGCAGGCAAAAGTCCGCGTCGTTAAAGCCGACGGCGAATTCCTCGTTGTAACCTCCGACCTGCTCAAAAACGTCGCGTCGGACCATCTGGCAGGCACCTGTTACGGCACTGAAGTTGCCCGGACGCACAGCACGGGCAAGATAGCCCTCGCGCTTTGCCGAGAAATCCTGGTTGGCATGGGCAAGAGCGCCACGCACGCCAACCAAAATGCCGGCGTGTTGCACCAGATGATCGGCAAAGCAGAGCTTGGCACCCACCACGCCCGCATCGGGACGCTGCAGATAGCCCATCATCTCTTCGATAAAGTCAGGGCTTATGACCTCGGCATCGTTGTTCAGCAGCAGGTAGTCGCCCTTGGCGTGCTCCACGCCAAAGTTGATGATCTGGGAGTAATTAAACTCGCCCGGCCAGTACACAACGCGCGCGACGCCCTTGCCTTCGGATGCTGCAGCCACGCGCTCCGGCAGGGTTTCGTAATACGCAAACGTCTCCGGGGCTTCGCTGTTGTTCTCCACCAAGACGATCTCGTAGTTGGCATACGTTGCCTTCTGGGCGATCGACATCACGCAGGCGTCGAGCGTCTCAACGTGATCCTTGGTGGGAATCACAATGCTCACCAGCGGCGCAGGCTCCGGCAGCGCATAGCGCATGCGGTAGACAAATGGGGTCTCAGTCACCTCGACCGTTCCGCAAATGTCCAGCGAAGCAAAACGCCTAGCAAAGTGGACGGGCCGCTACGACGTCATCCAGGGCTCGCGCCTGGACTTTGACGGTGGTGCCTTCTTTTGGCAGTACCAGCTCATCCTATCGCTTGGTATCCCCAACCCCATCGCCAAGTGGGATCTGGGCCCCGAGGGCTACCGCGCCATGAACCAACTGTGCTTTGAGGGCGGCCTGTTCTCGCGTCGCGTGGTCGACAAGATCGGCCTGCCCGACGCGCGCTTCTTCATCTATGGCGACGACGCCTGTTACGGCTATGTCGCCAGCCAGCACTTCCCCGCTGCCGTAGTCGCCGATGTGGTGCTCAAGCGCGCCCGCGCCGTCTCCAACTGGGACATCGCCGGCAAGCGCCAACTCAACTCCACGAGCGACACCAACCGCTACTACATCATGCGCAACCGCGGCTTCCTCGCTCGATATATGCAGATTTATGGTGACTACCACCCCATGCTGTTCCGTCTGGGCAATGCCGCAACCTTCTGCAAGGAATTCATTCGCCTGGCTGCGGTCGACAAGTGCTTTAAAACCGGCATTCCGGCGCTGCGCCGCGGCATGAAGGACGCCCGCAAGATCATCAAGGATCCCGACTGGAAGCCCGTGCCGCCCCTGGAGGACGCGGAGTAACAGAGGCCGAAAACATCCCGCTGCTTAAAGCCGCTGGCACACTACGGACACGTGCTGCCCGTCAAAGCCAAAGCCCCAGCGCATGCGACCCACACCGGGTCGCGGCACACGAATCTCGTCGACACCGTCACGTTCGATGTCGAGCAGCGCCTGAACCGCCAGCAGCTCCAGACCCAGGGCATCCACGTCGGGGTCATACATCATGTTCATAGTGACAAGCGGACGCTCGTCGAGCATGCCGAGGGTATCGGCCACATCGAGCATCCTTCCCGTAGGGAACACCTGGATATCCCAGCGATCCGCCCCGCGCTTTCGATTGGATGACGGATTGGCATACCCCGGCATACCAAAGCAGAGCCCTTGCAACAGCAGGTGGTATGGCAACGGCGAATCCATCTCGGCAGCGCCGACTCCTGCGTCACCTAGGATTCGACGCAGCGCACGCCTCACCGTGTCTTCGTCACCGCGACACAACCCGTCACGAAACGCATCGACATCCCGCACATCCTCGGCGGCGCACTCAAACCATTCAATAATCACGAGACGCAATGCCTGGCGAAGCTCACCATTAGGCAGGCGCAGCGCACGGGAGCGAGCGCCGTTTCCCGGTTCCTCAACCATATCCGTCGTTAGGAAGCCGGACAGGTATAACGCGGTCCAAACTTCATCGACGCAAGCGTCATTCAACACGACGGCGCCCAGACAAAGCGAAGCCTCAACGCATCCATGCGGTTCAAGTAAATCGAACAGAGTCGAAAGCCTCTCGAGATTCCAGTCACCAACCGCCCTGCTCAGGCTATCAGCGTATCCATACAAAACGGCCCGCACCGGCGGCATGCAACCGCGGTTCAAGAAATCGATCACGCGCGCCGGACTCGAGCAATAAAACCTGCCAAATCGGTACCCCTCGAACCATTCACGCGCGTTATCAAGAAATTCCCCGCGTCCAGCATGGCTCAGCAGAGCCTGAACCTCGTCATCCGAAAAACCAAACCAACGATCGCACCACCCCGAAAGCGGAGTCGACATGCAGCACGAACACCCGCGCAAAGAAAGCGCCACCTCGGCAGGACCGGGATACTCCCCCATAAGACACGCCAGCCGCAACGAATCCCCCGCAGCGGCAATGGCATCAAACAGTACACGATCGAGCAACCCTGCCGGACAGGAGCCACAAGCATCCCTCATAGCAAAACGACTCAACCACGCCGCGTCGTACCCATCAACGAGCAGCACAACCTGTTCGTCGCAAGCCATCTCCAGCAGCTCAATGAGAACGCCTAGCACCGAGTCAACCTCGGCCTCGCTCGCCACACCACGCGCAACGCGTTCGATGTGACGCACCTTGTCTCGAGCTAAATCCGGAGCCTCCAAAAGCGCCAACAAGCGAGCGCACTCATCCGAAAGAGCGTCACGCACGACGCCGACGACGTTGGCGCCGCACCTCGCTGCGCCAGAAAAGTCCAGCGATATCACCGGATAGCACGCATACTCATCCCGATAGCGCCCGCCGCCCGCATCCCAAATCTGGGAACCAGCAAACAGGCCCCGATCGACCTGCCCGACCGTGGGTCGCTCCAGAAAAGCCTTAAGCATCGACAGGTTCATGCTCTTTCCAAAGCCCTCGGGTCGACAGCACACCACAACAGACGCATCGCAATCCAGAACATCGGCAATAAACATGGTCTTGTCAACCAGCATGCAACGACCGATGGCATCGGCAAAATCATGCACACCGACCGGCAAAACCGCATCGTCGACATGGCTGACAAGCCGTACGCCAAAAGTATCTGAACTGTTGCAATACTCCTGTTCAGGCACTGTAACTTCTCCCTAAAACGTAACACGAGGCCCATTGTAGCGAGCAGTTCAAGCGCAACGCTGGATCCGCGCAAAGGCATCGGGCAACGGTAGGAACAAAGGCCTTGAGGGGGCATAACAAATCGTTGCACAACAAAACGGGACCCAATGCATTCGCACCGGACCCCGTCCTAGTTCTTAAATTATCGGGCGGCCAGGAACTTACTCCTCGGATCCGTCCTCGCCAGCGGACTTCTTCTGCTGATCAAGCTTGTGCTTACCGCTCACAATAGACGTGGCGCCCAGCGTGGCCAGGCTTGCGCTCGCAAGGCTCGCCATCACGATGAGGTCGCCCGTCTTGGGCATATTGCCACCCGAGGCCTTGGTCGTCGTGGTCGTGGTAGTCGTCGTGGTGGTCGAGGTGACGTTCTTGTCGTCAACCTTCTGAGCATCGGCGTCGGACTGTCTCGCGCCCGCATCGATCGTAGCGTCGGCATCGCCGTCGGTCCTGGACTCGGGAGCTTCACCAGAAGTGTTCTCATCAGAAGACGAGCCGATGTTGTTGCCAGCCGTCATCGAAGACCCAATCAAGGCGCCAAGCTGCTTGCCAACATTGGTGGAGCCATTAGAGGAGACGCTATCGGTCGAGCCAGAAACGGAACCGCCAGTCGATCCAGAGACAGAACCGCCGGTTGAACCAGAGCCCGAATCACCGGCACCGCCAGCAGACTCCGTTCCACCCGAAGCAGTCCCACCATTACCGGCACCATTGTTGCCAGCACCAGTCGAAGGCGTGCCCGTCTCGCCGCCATTGTCCGTATCACTATCGGTTTCCACCGTTGGTCCAGCAGGCCCAGCAGGCGCAGCAGGCACCTTGTTCGGGTGAGGTGCCGGCGCGGGCGCGGGCTCCGGCTCAGGATCGGGCTCCACAGGCGTTGCCGCAGCAGCCTCGTCCTCGGCAATGTAAACCAGGCAGTCCTTGAGCTCGTTCTTATAGCGATTCTTCCATCCCTCATGGTACTGAGGCTGACTCGAATACTTGCGCGCCACGTTATCAACCACGCTGTTCGAAAGCGCGGTCACAAACTCGCGGTCGGTCATATCGTTGGAAAGATTCGCCCAACGGAAAAAGTCCTGGCAGCCACCCGTGCCGCACATATTGGTGATACTCCACACCATGCCCTTGACGCAATCGGCACGACCGGAAATATCAATGCCCAGAGCGTTCTTAAGCCACGCCTCGGTCACCGCATAGTAGGAGTTGTACGCATAGGCATCCTGCAGCGCCGAGAACTCCGCCGGATCGGTGTTGTAAGCACCCAGGAAGGCATCCTGCGCGATGCGGCCCAACTCAGTGAGCTGCCCGTTCGCATACATGGGGTTGCTTCCGTTGGAAATCTCACCGCCGCGATCGATCGCAGCCTTAAGCATGCCGTACTTGGCAGAATCGTAGTTGTAGACCTGCTTCATAAACGGAATGAGCGACCAGCGGCGATCGAACTGGTAATAACCCAGTGCGTTGTATCCGTCGCCATACGAAAAACCCTGGTTATAGTTGCCGTGACTCTCGTACTTGGTAAAGTACTTCATCTCGTCGGTCACGTTGACAAACGAGACACCCTGAACCGACCGCAGCACGCCCGAGAAAGACTGCTGGGTGTAGAGGCCCTTATCGATATCGGTGGCATCCGAGGCAACGCCCGGCGTGGGCTCCTCGGCTATAGCGGTTGCGGGTGCGGCAACGGCGCCAAACGAAAGCGCCAGCGTCAGGCCCGCAACAATCGCGGAATGCTTGGGTTGCATACATCCTCCCTGCATTGGTGTGGTTAAAGTGCAGTTTGCAAAGATGGATTCAGTATTACAGCTCCCCGTTTGTTGCACAACAACCCATCGGTAAACGGCAACAACCCTCCGCGAAATCTTAAGGAATTAAACAAACTGGTCGTCGGGCACCAGCAAAAGCTCGCCGTAACGCTCCATCAGGCCGTCCCTCAACTGACAGAAAGCGGGGATATAGACGTTCAAGATGCGCTGAATCAGATCTTGAGCGAGCTTGTTGTCATAGATATGGACATTCGTATTGCGGTCTCTGAGCATATCTAGCCAGGCCGCCTCATCAATAAAGTCGTAGAACCGGTAGGACTCCTTCAAGATGGCGCGAGGAGACCCCGACGCGGCAAGCGTGGCACCCTCATACTCGAGCAGACGCTTAAGGAGCTTCCAACTCAGTTCAAATTGAAGATTGAACTTATTAATCAATCCACTCTGAACAAAATCATTGTTGAGATCCTGATTGGGCGCATCCTCAAGATTCGCCAAGGCGCTGGCAAAGTTCTCATATTTTTTCATACAGAATCACACCATCCCTGGCAATTTCATCGAGCAATTGCCGCGATAAGGACTCGTCGAGATTGACGACATCTACATCTAAAAGAGTATCAAGACGCTCCTCGATCAAATATGAGAAACGACCGAAATCCCCGCAACCTGCTACAGCGATGTCAATATCGCTCTTAGGCAAGTTGTCACCTCGAGCACGAGAACCAAACAGCACGACCTTCTCGGCGTCACATTCCCGAGCAAAAACTTCGATTTGTCTGTACACATTGTCGAGAGATGCCATTTGCAGCCCTACAGCTTAATGTCAAAGTTAATCTCGGGGACGGTGGCCAGGTCGGCCAACGTCACACCGTCGACGTACTTTTCGATCACGTCGTCCAGGCCGCGCCAAAACTTAACGGTCGAGCACAGATCGCTACGGGTGCAGCTGTTGTCAATGCCATCGCACGCCACCGGGGCCGTGCTGCCCTCGACGGCACGCAGGATGTCGCCGGCACGCACTTCGGCCGGGTCCTTGGCCATCATGTAGCCGCCGCCCTTGCCACGCACGCTCTTAAGCAGGCCAGCCTTCATAAGCGGACGAACCAGCTGCTCCAGATACTTCTGCGAAATGCGCTCGCGGTCGGCAACCTCGCGCAGGGCAATCTTGCCCTCGGCGTCACCAAGCGCTGCGATATAAATCATCAAACGGAGGGCATAGCGGCCCTTGGAAGAAATGAGCATACCTACCCTTCCATAACGCTGGGGACAAGCACTGCCGATGAATTTGTCCCACAATCTGAAAAGTCGAGTGGATTAGTCGGATTTTCCCTTGACTAACGCCGAACCCATAGTAACTTTATTCCGAGAAGATTCCTAGGGTTTCGTACACCCGTGAGTACACCATATACAGAGAGGAAGAGCATGAGCGCAAATCCGCTGCTTTCCATCGAGGGCCTCACCGCCTCTGTGGACGAGAAGACCATCCTCCACAACGTCAACCTCAACGTCGCCGCCGGCGAGACCCACGTGCTGATGGGCCCCAACGGCGCCGGCAAGTCCACCCTCGGCCACCTGGTCATGGGCGACCCCGTCTATACCGTCAACAACGGCTGCATCGTCTTTGACGGCCAGGACATCACCGAGCTCACCACCGACAAGCGTTCGCGCGCCGGCCTGTTCCTGAGCTTCCAGGCTCCGGTCGAGATCCCGGGCGTGCCACTGTCGAGCTTTTTGCGCGCCAGCATCGCCGGCCGCCCCGGCCTGGAGATGAAGGGCAAGGAGTTCCGCCGCCGCGTCAAGGAGCTCGCAGCCGAGCTCAACATGGATACTGCCTACCTCAACCGCGAGCTGGGCGTGGGCTTCTCGGGCGGCGAGAAAAAGAAGGTCGAGATGCTCCAGCTTCTGCTGCTGCAGCCCAAGCTCGCCATCCTGGACGAGACTGACTCGGGCCTGGACGTCGACGCCCTGTCCACCGTCAGCCATGGCATGGACGCCTACCGCAAGAGCTGCGACGGCTCCATGCTCATCATCACGCACAACACGCGCATCCTGGAGCACCTGGATGTCGACCGCGTCCACGTTATGGTCAAGGGCCATATCGTGCGCGAGGACGATGCCTCGCTCATCCCCTGGATCGACAAGAACGGCTTTGAGACCTTCGAGCGCGAGGCCGCCGAGCAGCGCGCCCAGGCCGAGGCCGCCGATGCCGAGCAGCAGGCGTAAAGGGGCGACGCAATGACCAAGAACCGCACCGAGGTCGCGGACATCGACCGCAGCCTCTACGACTTCACCTATGGCGAGGAGGGATTCGAGCGCCTCGACGCCGGCATCACGCCCGATATCGTGCGCGAGATCAGCGCCAAGAAGGACGAGCCGCAGTGGATGCTCGACCTGCGCCTCAAGTCCCTCGAGATCTTTAATCGCTTCCCGGATCCGACGTGGGGTCCCTCCATCGAGGGCCTGGACACGGACAACATCGTCACCTACGTCAAGCCCAACACTGACCAAAAGCACGACTGGGAGTCGGTGCCCGACGACATCAAGAACACTTTTGAGCGCCTGGGCATCCCCGAGGCCGAGCGCAGTTATCTGGCGGGCGTCGGCGCACAGTACGACTCCGAGCTGGTCTACCACAACATGCAGGACACCGCGTCCAAGATGGGCATCGTCTACTCCGGCATCGAGGAGGCCCTGCACGACCCGCAGTGGGAGCCGCTCATCCACGAGAAGTTTATGACGCTCATCCCGCCCACCGACCACAAGTTTGCGGCCCTGCATGGTGCCGTGTGGTCCGGCGGCTCGTTTGTCTACGTGCCCAAGAGCACCAAGCTCGATTTTCCGCTGCAGAGTTACTTCCGCCTTAACGCCAAGGGCGCCGGCCAGTTTGAGCACACGCTCATCATTGTCGAGGACGATGCCGACCTGCACTTTATCGAGGGCTGCTCCGCACCCAAGTACAACGTGGCCAACCTCCACGCCGGCGCTGTGGAGCTCTTTGTGGGCAAGCGTGCGCACCTACGCTACTCGACCATCGAGAACTGGTCCAAGAACATGTACAACCTCAACACCAAGCGTGCGCGCGTGGACGAGGACGGCGACATCGAGTGGATCAGCGGCTCCTTCGGCAGCCACGTGGGTTATCTCTACCCTATGAGCGTGCTCAACGGCCGTCGCGCCCGCTCGAGCTTTACCGGTATCACCTTTGCCGGTGCCGGCCAGAACCTCGACACCGGCTGCAAAGTCGTGCTCAACGCGCCCGAGACCTCGGCAACCGTCGAGACCAAGGGCATCTCCAAGAGCGGAGGCATCCAGACCTTCCGCAGCTCCATCGTGGCCACGCCCAAGGCGGAGGGCTCCAAGGCAACCGTGAGCTGCCAGTCGCTCATGCTCGACGACCAGAGCCGCTCCGACACCATCCCCGCTATGGACATCCGAGCCAAGAATGTAGACATCGGCCACGAGGCCACTATCGGCCGCATCGGCGACGACAAGGTGTTCTACCTGATGAGCCGCGGTATCTCGGAGGAAGAGGCCCGCACCATGATTGTCAACGGCTTTGCCAACCCGGTCTCCAAGGAGCTGCCGCTGGAGTACGCCGTCGAGATGAACAACCTGATCAAGCTCGAGATGGAAGGAGCGATCGGATAATGAATCAGACCACGAACACGCCGAACGCATTTACGTCATCCGAGCTTCTGCAGTGCGACGTATCGGGAGCGACGAGCCCGACGACGCGTACTAAAGGTACGCGAGGAGGGTCGGAGCCCCGAGACGGCGTGCTGCAGGAGATCGGGGGCGTCAATGCGATGCCGGCCGCCACATGGGGCTGGTTGAAAATGAACCAGACCAAGCTCGAGCTTTCGAACGAACTTGCCGCCGCTTCCGCCGAGGCCGTTGAGGTCGAGGGCTTGGACGAGCAGTTTGTCGGCTCGGACGACGCCTTCGACGCCGCCATGGACGCCATGGCCGAGCGCTTCCCCGAGCGCCGTACCGCTGCCCCCGGTGATGCCGCCGATCGCGCCCGCATCACGCCCGAGACCGAGCTCGACGTGCCCGCCACCTCTGTCTACCAGGCCGGCGCTATCAAGCTCGAGGAGGAGCTCGCCCCCGCCGAGGCCTTCGAGACCGGCATGGGCGAGGCTGCCTACACCTATCTGGCCGGCCACGCCACCAAGCGCATCGTCATCGACGTGCCCGCCTACGGACGCGCCACGGTCACCGCGCGTGTAAGCGGCGTCGACGCGGCGGCGGCCATCGCCGCAATTGACGTCGTCGCCCGCCCGCAGGCAACGCTCGACCTGCAGATCGCCCTAGACTCCCCCGTTGCCGGCGAGGGCGTCGTGGGTTCCGTGCTGCGCGTGTGCGCCCACGAGTACGCCACCGTCAACGTGACCTGCACGCAGACGCTCGACGACAGCTGGATTGCACTCGACGACACCGGTCTGTTCCTGGACGAGGGAGCACGCGTCAACGTGCAGCACACTGTCCTGGGTGCCGGCGCCAGCGCCACCGGCCTTGCCGGCGACCTGCTGGGCGATACCGCCAAGGTGACGATCGATACCGACTACCTGGGCGCCCGCGAGCAGGTGCGCGACTTTAACTACGAGCTGCGCCACCGCGGTCGCAAGACCGAGTGCGAGATCGACGCCAACGGCGTGCTGACCGGCACATCCAAGAAGGTCTACCGCGGCACCATCGACCTCGTACACGGCTGCAAGGGCGCAACCGGCACCGAGCGCGAGACGGTGCTCTTGGCCAACAAGGGCGTCGACAACAAGACCGTTCCCGTCATTCTCTGTGACGAGGACGACGTCGCCGGCAATCACGGCGCCACCATCGGTCATGTCCGCGACGAGCAGCTGTTCTACCTCGCCTGCCGCGGCCTTGACCAAAACGCCGCCGAGGATCTGTTCATCCGCGCCAAGCTGGAGGACGCCGCGCTTTCCGCCACCGATGAGCGCACCCGCGCTGCCGTCGTCCGCTTGGGCAACAACCTGATCGATAACTTTGAAGAGGAGCTCGCATGATCGATACCGAGCACGTAAAATGCGATACCTGCACCGCCCCCGAGCCCATGGAGCTCGACGCCAGCGACGAGGCTTCGCGCGGCTGGCCCACCGTGGACATAGAGACTAATCCCTACAAGGCGCAGTTCCCGCTGTTCCAGCAGCATCCCGAGATCGCCTTCCTCGATAGCGCCGCCACCGCGCAGCGCCCCGCTTGCGTGCTCGACGCCGAGCGCGATTTCTACCAGCGCATGAACGCCAACCCGCTGCGCGGCTTGTACTCATTGTCCGTCGAGGCCACCGATGCCATCGCCAAGGTCCGCCAGCAGATCGCCGACCTCATCGGCGCCGCCCAGGCTAACGAAGTCGTCTTCACCCGCAACACCAGCGAGTCGCTCAACCTAGTCGCCAAGAGCTTTGCGCCCACAGTGCTGGAGCCCGGCGACGAGGTCGTCATCACCATCATGGAGCACCACTCCAACCTGATCCCGTGGCAGCAGGTCTGCCGCGAGGCCGGTGCCAAGCTCGTCTACCTCTATCCCACCAAGACCGGCCAGCTCACCACCGAGGAGGTTCTGGCCAAGGTGGGTCCCAAGACCAAGATTTTGGCCGTGGGTCAGGTCTCCAACGTGCTAGGCGTCGAGAATCCGGTCAAGAACCTCGGCAAGCTCGTGCACAAGTACGGCGGCTATCTGGTCGTCGACGGCGCACAGTCGCTGCCGCACATGCCGGTCAACGTGGCCGATCTGGGCGCCGACTTCTTTGCCTTTAGCGCGCACAAGGCCATGGGCCCCATGGGCATCGGCGTGCTGTGGGGCAAGATGGACCTGCTCAACGCCATGCCGCCCATGCTCACCGGCGGCGAGATGATCGATTCGGTCACCGAGCAGGACGCCGTCTGGGCGCCCGTCCCCGAGAAGTTCGAGGCCGGCACGCAGGATGCCGCCGGTATCTTCGCCACAGGCGCCGCCCTCGACTACCTCGTCAACACGGTGGGCTACGAAAACATCCAGGCCCGCGAGCAGGCACTCGTCCACTACCTGATGGGCGAGCTCATGCAGCTCGACTTTGTCCAGATCATCGGCTCCATCTATTGGGACAACCACCACGGCGTCGTCAGCTTTAACGTCAAGGGCATCCACCCGCACGATGTCGCGAGCATCATGGACATGGACGGCGTGTGCATCCGCGCCGGCCACCACTGCGCACAGCCGCTGCTTACCTGGCTGGGCGTCGAGAACCTCGCCTGCTGCCGCGCCAGCGTGGCCTTCTACAACGACAAGGCCGACATCGACAAGTTCATCGCCGGCCTGCATCACGTTTGGAGCACGTTCAATGGGTAATCTGTACACCTCCACCACGTTTATGGAGCACAACTCGCACCCCGACTATAAGTACGAGATGGATACCCCCACGCACGAGCACGAGGGCATCAACCCCAGCTGCGGCGACGAGCTCACCTTGCAGCTGCGTGTCGAGAACGGCGTGATCGAGGAGGCTTCCTTTACTGGTCACGGTTGTGCCATCAGCCAGGCCAGCGCCGATATCATGGCCGACCTCATCACCGGCGAGACGGTCGAGGAGGCACGCCGCTTGGCCGGGCTCTTCCTCGCCATGATCCGTGGCGAGCAGCTCTCCGAGGAAGACCTGGAAGACCTGGACGAGGCTGCCCAGCTCCAGGACATCTCGCACATGCCCGCCCGCGTCAAGTGCGCCGAGCTCGCCTGGCGCACCCTCGACGGCATGCTCGAGGAGCAAGCTAACCAATAGCGGATGCCCCAAATCCAAGGATTTTGATTGCCGAGCCGCCCGATACGAGCGGCTCGGCTTTTTCATAACGAGCGCGGATACACAGTCCGCGCGTCCGGCGCCCCGTCTGTCATTTATCGCACGGCCAACCGCGAACACGAGCGTTTTCCAACGTACTAAAGCTTGTGACAAGACCACGGGCACTCTAAGCAAGGTGCCAAGCCCCATCTTGCTGGTCTTCGGCACGCCTCGCGCCTGCCGCGGACAGGTCCCCTAGGGTGCGGCGTGCATTTTTGCGAGTATTCAGCACGCCAAGCCGTGTGTATACGCATTGGAAGCGTTAATCAACATCTCCAGTGGCCTTTATATTGCGTTTTAGAACAAGCATCGTGGTCTCAGGGGCGCAAACATGAGCTTCGGGAGCGCATCGGCAGGCATAAATAGCTTCAGAGCCCATATGTTGCAAAGTTGCGGCGGTGCCGACAGTACCACGATGCAGAAAACTCCGCTTTTTGCACGGCGCAGACGGGGGTAGGTACGGGCAAAACCGAGCTAAGGCGTTATTTTATGCATAACGGCGTCTGTTCTATGCAAATTAAGAAGTGCAGTTACCGTACCCGAGCTTTTAGAACAATAGCTGTGGCGTATGGGCGACCCCAGCTGCGGTGCACCGGCGGCCCTACACCACGTTTCCGCCAGTCCGCACCGCCGCTCGCGCACGGGCGCGCACAATACGAGAAACGGTACTTTTGCCAATCCCCGTATACCGCTCAATCTGACGCACCGTAAAACCAGCATCGTGCAATCCAAGAATAACGGCATTGCGTTGCGCCGACGGTGCGGCTTTAACCACGTGGAGCGGAACCCCGAGCCCCTTCGCCAACTTTTCGGCAAAGGCGTGGCGTTCCCACTCCGTCTCTTTCATATCGCACAGCGCTGGCTCGCAGCCGTCGGGCGTCGAAAGCGAATGGGCAATAAAGCCCTCGGCAGAACCAAAAAGCTCAAGCACGCAAGAAGGGTCGGAAAATCCCCTCGTCATATCGTTGTCATAGGCCCATAGATACTCGTCAAAGCTGCTCCACGGATAGCGCTCGATCAGAGCAATACCCGCCTCCTGCGGATCGGCGTGTACGGAGCGAATAGCCTCCATCACCTGCCAGTCGGTATCGAGCGAGCGGCGCTCAAAACGCTCACGAAACAGGCAGCCCGCGCGCCCAGTGCGCTTATTGAACCGACGGGCATACGTCAACAGCAGCCGCTGCATGGCCGCGCTCATTTCGTCCTCGTAGTCCAAAAGCACCAGATCCACGTGGCCGCCCATAAGGCACCACGCCACGATTGTCACCCCCGCCTCCCGGCAGCAGTCGCGCATCAGTTCCAGAAACTCCCAGCGGTCGTCATCGGTCTCAAAGATCAGTTGCTTGCCTGTACCGCGGGCACAGACATGATAAAAGCCGGTAACCGTTCTCCAAACGCGCTGCATGACGCTCCCTTCGCCGGGATCTGCTTGCCATCCAATACAGCACGATTGAAGCGTGCCATCAAAACATTCACGCAAAACAATACACTCGCGCGGCCAAAGGCAGTAAACAGGCGGCGAACGGCACCGTTGCAACAGGTCAACCCCCGCAACGCATACAAGAGCTGAGCAAAAGCTTGCCAAAGACTGTCCCCCTCAACGGAAGTTCCCGGCCACAAAACGCAAAGTTAAATCGTTTCAATTGAAAGTTCCGCGCTTCTCGCTACGAAAACTGAGCCGTTCGCCGAATATTCCGTGCATTTCGCGGTATTATAGGGGCTGCATGTCATGTCCCTTTCGAAGGGTCGCCCGGCAATCGCCAGCCACGACCCCCAGACGGGACGCCAACACGATAGAGAGGAGAGGCATGCAGTACTCACAGGAAGTGGAGAACATGTGCCCCGTTGCCAAGGGTGCATACCACGGCCCCGCACCCATCCCCGAGGAGGGCAAGTGGGTCCAGGCTAAGGAGATTTCCGACATCTCCGGTCTTACGCACGGTGTGGGTTGGTGCGCACCTCAGCAGGGCGCCTGCAAGCTCACGCTGAACGTCAAGGACGGCATCATCGAGGAGGCCCTCGTTGAGACCATCGGCTGCTCGGGCATGACCCACTCTGCCGCCATGGCTTCCGAGATCCTTCCCGGTAAGACCATCCTCGAGGCCCTCAACACCGACCTCGTTTGCGACGCCATTAACGTTGCTATGCGCGAGATCTTCCTGCAGATCGTTTACGGCCGCAGCCAGACCGCGTTCTCCGAGGGCGGCCTGCCCGTGGGCGCCTCCCTCGACGACCTCGGCAAGGGCCTTCGCTCTCAGGTCGGCACTATGTTCGGCACCAAGGCCAAGGGCGCTCGTTACCTCGAGCTCGCCCAGGGCTACGTCACCCGCATGGCTCTCAACGACAAGAACGAGATCATCGCGTTCGAGTTCCTGAACCTCGGCAAGTTCACCGACGCCGTCAAGGCCGGCAAGACCCCCGAGGAGGCCATCGCTGGCGCTATGGGCCACTATGGTCAGTGGGAGAACGCTGCCAAGTACATCGACCCGCGCACCGACGAGGAGACTCACTCCGTCGCCAGCGTGTTCCCGGTTCACGAGTAGAAAGGGAGGGAAATAACTATGACTGTTACGTTCGAAGGTTACGAGCGCCGCGCTGACAAGATCAACAAGTGCCTCGCCGACAACGGCATCGCCTCCCTCGAGGAAGCTCTGCAGATCTGCACCGACAAGGGCTTCAACCCGCGTGAGATCGTCAACAATACCCAGTCCATCGCCTTCCAGAACGCCGAGTGGGCCTACACCCTCGGCTGCGCTCTCGCTGTCAAGCGTGGCGCCAAGTCCGCTTCTGAGGCTGCTGCCATCATCGGCGAGGGTATCCAGGCCTTCACCGTTCCCGGCTCCGTCGCTGAGGACCGCAAGGTCGGTCTGGGCCACGGCAACCTGGGCGCTATGCTGCTCTCCGACGACACCGAGTGCTTCGCCTTCCTGGCCGGCCACGAGTCCTTCGCTGCCGCTGAGGGTGCTATCGGCCTGGCTCTGAACGCCAACAAGGCTCGTAAGAAGCCGCTGCGCGTCATCCTCAACGGTCTGGGCAAGGACGCTGCTCAGATCATCGCCCGCATCAACGGCTTCACCTACGTGAAGACCCAGTTCGACTACTTCACGGGCGAGCTCAAGGTCGTCGAGACCATCCCCTACTCCGATGGTCCCCGCGCCGCCGTCAACTGCTACGGCGCCGACGACGTCCGCGAGGGCGTTGCCATCATGTGGCACGAGAACGTCGACATCTCGATCACCGGCAACTCCACCAACCCGACGCGCTTCCAGCACCCCGTCGCTGGCACCTACAAGAAGGAGCGCCTCGAGGCTGGCAAGAAGTACTTCTCCGTCGCTTCTGGTGGCGGCACTGGTCGTACCCTGCACCCGGACAACATGGGCGCCGGCCCTGCCTCTTACGGCATGACCGACACCATGGGCCGTATGCACTCCGACGCCCAGTTCGCCGGTTCTTCCTCCGTGCCTGCGCACGTCGACATGATGGGTCTCATCGGCATGGGCAACAACCCCATGGTCGGTGCCACCGTCGCCTGCGCTGTCGCCGTCGAGGAGGCCCTCAAGGCCTAATCGCGTCCGCGCGATGCTCATATAGTTGAGCTTTAGAGCCGCTTCCCGCCCGGGTAGCGGCTCTTTTTTGTCCCTCGCTCAGTTGCGGTGAAATAGGTCCTAAACAGCCACCCCATCCTTCCAAACAGGAACTATTCCACCGCAACTTCTTAGCGGGCGTTAAGGTATCGGTGACGCCCACCTTCCAATTTGGCCCTTTACCGATTTATCCAATCTTTGCGTTACCTTTGCCGATTACTCGTGCGACAATGCGCCGGACGAGAAAGGAATCCGATGGAATCGACTGATGTACTGGTAATTGGATCTGGCATTGCGGGCCTTTGCGCCGCCATAGAAGCAGCAAGCGCGGGCGCAACCGTTGCCATCGCAAGCGCCGGCAAGACCATGAGCGGATCGAGCTTTTTCCCGGGCACCTGGGGCCTCGGCCTGATTGGTCCCGTCGACGAAGACGACGAGCAGGACCTCATCGACACCATCCAGACCGTCGGCGGCGGCGTTGCCGACCCCGAACTCGTCCAGACGTTTGTCCACGGTATTCCTCAGGCCATCCAATGGCTCGAGCAGGATCTAGGTGTTGAGCTCCAGCGTCCGCAAAGTGCCGAAAGCGCCCAGCAGAAGCAGTTTATCCCCTGCTTTGACCATAAGACGCGTATGTGGCGCGGCCTCACCCGCAAGCCGCTTGAGGACGCTCTGTCGGCCCAGGTCGAGTCGCTCGGCATTCGCCTACTTCCCCGCCACGAGCTTATCGATCTTCTTGAGGATGCGAACGGCAGGATCATCGGCGCCGTGCTCTTTGACCACGCAAGCGGACGCCTCGAACCCATTGCGGCCAATGCCACCATCATTGCCGCTGGCGGCACCGGTGGCCTGTTCGAACGCAGCCTCACTTCGGCAGACGTGCTCAGCTCCTCGCAGGCCATCGCACTGGCACACGGCACAACGCTCACTAATATAGAGTTCATGCAGATGATGCCGGGCTTCATCGAGCCCAAGCGCAACCTTGTCTTTAACGAGAAGACCTGGCGCTACGTGCATGTAGATCAGCCGGTCGATATCGCCGACGACAAGCTAGACGATCTGCTTGAGCAACGCTCCGGATATGGCCCCTTCACGTCACGCTTGGCTTCCCGCGCCATCGATCTTGCCATCGATCAAGCAGGCGCCGAAGGCCTCGCGCTCCACTACGACTTCCCCCGCAAGGACGTCCCCGAGTTTGTGCAGACCTTTGCCACCTGGCTACAAGACGAGCACGGCATCGCGCCGACCGCCGAGATGCGCGTGGCGATGTATGCCCACGCTGCCAATGGCGGCATCAAAATCGACAAGACCGCGTACACGGGCGTTGAGGGCCTCTACGCCTGCGGCGAGGCGACAGGCGGCATGCACGGCGCCGATCGCATCGGAGGCCTGTCGAGCGCCAACGGCATCGTATTTGGGCGTATCGCGGGCGCATCGGCAGCCCAGGCAGCACAGAATACACCTGAGGAGGCCCCGAAGGCGGATATCGCCCTCCCCCAGTACGGCATTGCCACAACAGACGCCGAACGCCTGACGCACGGCCTCAAACACACGATGAGCACCTATTGCATGATCAACCGCACCGAGACGGGCCTATCCGCAGCGTTGCAGGAACTTGAAGGTCTGAGGGCAGAGACTGCAGCCTTGAGTATGGAAAACGCCCAGGACAGCGAAATCGCAGCCCTCGCCCGCCTGCAATCGCAGATTCAACTAGCACAGGAAATGGTCAAAGCCATGCGCAAGCGAACCGAAAGCCTGGGTTCGCACTATCGAGCGGACTAAGCTGAGCCCCCCTCTAGAGCAGAACACAACTAATCGATATCTAAGGACCCCGTGAGCTCAAAGCGACACGGGGCCCATTCGTGTCCGCACGGCAGCGTATCCTTATTCTTAATACAGAGTCGACATAGTCCACGTAGACAAATGAACAGAAAGGAAGAGATATGGACAGCAGGGATATCGAGAAATGGCGTGTCGAACTTGACAGCTACGCCCATGTAGAAGACGGCGTTGAGTATTGGCTTGCACGCGATTTAATGGAACCCATGGGGTACACTCGATGGGAGAACTTCGCCGAAGTTATTAAGAGGGCAAAAGTCTCGTGCGAAACAAACAAAACTCCAGTTGATTCCCATTTTCGTGACACAACGAAAATGGTAACTGCCGGTGTCGCCGCTCGCGCGGTTAAAGACTACAAACTTACGCGCTATGCATGCTATTTAATCGCCCAGAACGGAGATTCAAACAAGCCAGAGATCGCGCTCGCCCAGGCATACTTTGCTGTGCAGACGCGCCGCCAAGAGCTCATAGAGCAGCGCTTCGCAGAGATTCAGCGCTTGCAGGCGCGCCACTCACTATCTGATTCAGAGAAACAGCTCTCGGGCATTGCATTCAAACGAGGCGTGGACTCCAAAGGATTCGCAATCATCAAGTCGAAGGGCGATGAGGCGTTATTCGGCGGCAGAAGCACGGCGGACATGAAGCGGCAGCTTGGTGTGCCCAAGAGCGCGGCATTGGCGGACAGGTTAGCTGATGTTCTCATCAAAGCAAAGGACCTTACGAACTCGATGACGGCCTTCAACGCCGAGGAACACGATCTGTACGGCCTGGACCAGATCAAGCAAGAGCACATCGAGAACAACACAAGCGTGCGTGGTAGCCTCATCGACCGTGGAATTGTCCCCGAGAATCTACCGCCTGCCGAGGATACAAAGAAGCTCGAACGTCGCGTGAAAGCAGACGAGAAAAAGCTCAAAGAGGGCACAGACGGATTCACCGACCCCCAGGGCAGGCTCGACTTGTAAAGCGTCTGTGCCCTTACGGGTTCGACCCCATGCGAGGTCAACAAAAAAGACGGCCAACCGAAGTTGACCGTCTTAACATTCTTTGGTGGGCCGTCAGGGGGTCGAACCCTGGACCTTGGGATTAAGAGTCCCCTGCTCTACCAACTGAGCTAACGACCCAAAGCTAAAGCCCGTTATGGCGGACTTTAGAGGAGATATCGTGTGGTGGGCCGTCAGGGGTTCGAACCCTGGACCTTGGGATTAAGAGTCCCCTGCTCTACCAACTGAGCTAACGACCCAAAGCTAAAGCCCGTTATGGCGGACTTTAGAGGAGATATCGTGTGGTGGGCCGTCAGGGGTTCGAACCCTGGACCTTGGGATTAAGAGTCCCCTGCTCTACCAACTGAGCTAACGACCCGATATCAACACGAAGCAAGAACTGGGGTGGGTAAAGGGACTCGAACCCTCGACCTACGGGACCACAACCCGTCGCTCTAGCCAACTGAGCTACACCCACCGTGTCCTGTGCGCTTCGCGCTCGACTATTATTGCAAGGAACGCCATGCGATGCAAGCCCCAATTTTCAAGAATTTTGAAAAGAGTTTTTCGAGCGCGTTTCGAGCAATTCCCACCGGTTTCATAGGAGTAAACTTGCCCCACTGCAAATGCTCGAAAGGACAAGCATGAAAGAACTCTCCAACCGTACGGCGACATTTACCGATTCGGTCATCCGCCGCATGACGCGCATCTCCAATAAGTACGGTGCCGTCAACCTCTCGCAGGGCTTCCCTGACTTCGATCCTCCGGCACAGCTGCTCGAGAGCCTCAGCACCATCGCGACCGACCCCAAGCCGCTCTATCACCAGTACTCCATCACCTGGGGCTCCCAGGCCATGCGCGAGGCGCTCGCGGCTAAGCAGGAGCACTTTATGGGCATGCCGATCAACCCCAACGAGAACATCGTAGTCACATGCGGCTCCACCGAGGCCATGATGGCCGCCATGATGACGGTCACGAACCCCGGAGACAGGGTCGTCATCTTCTCGCCGTTCTACGAGAACTACGGCGCCGACACGATTCTTTCGGGTGCCGAGCCCATCTATGTGCCGCTCAACCCGCCCACGTTCGACTTCGATCGCGAGGTCCTCGAGGCGGCCTTCCGCGACAACGACCCCAAGGCCATCGTCCTGTGCAACCCGTCCAACCCCTGCGGCAAGGTCTTTACGCGCGAGGAGCTCACCTATATCGCCGACCTCTGCAAAAAGTACGATGCCTACTGCATCACCGACGAGGTCTACGAGCACATCGTCTATGCGCCCCACGAACATGTCTATATGGCAACGCTGCCCGGCATGTTCGAGCGCACCATCAGCTGCAGCTCGCTGTCCAAGACCTACTCCATCACCGGTTGGCGCCTGGGCTACACCATCGCCCCGGCCGAGATTACCGAGCGCATCAAGAAGGTCCACGACTTCCTCACCGTGGGTGCCGCCGCCCCCCTGCAGGAAGCCGTCGTTACCGCCCTTAACTTCGACGACAGCTATTACGATGAGGTTCTCGACCTCTACACCGCCAAGCGCGACCTGTTCTGTCAGGGACTCGACAACATCGGTCTTGAGCATAACGTGCCGCAGGGCGCATACTACGTCATGATGGACATCTCTGAGTTTGGCTATGACAGCGACCTCGACTTCTGCGAGGATCTCGCCTCCAAGGTTGGCGTGGGCGCCGTGCCGGGCTCAAGCTTCTTCCGCGAGCCCGTCAACCATCTGATTCGTTTCCACTTCGCCAAGCGAGACGAAACGCTTAACGCGGCGCTGGAGAACCTCAAGTCGCTACGTGATAAAATCAAGCCGCGCGGGTAAGGACGGCCCGGCAACTAAAGCAACCAAAGGAGCCCCGCACCGCCCACCGCGTTGCAGGGCTCCTTTTTATAGCGCTTTCTTAAATGGTTTAGAGCTCTATACTTTAGTCACGGAGCAACTCGTCCCAGAGAGAGGAATACTATGGCAGAGCAGCAGCTTATCGGAGCACTCGAGGCCGGCGGCACCAAGATGGTCTGCGCCACGGGCTATGCGGACGGTACGGTCCTGGAGCGCGAGCAGATCGCGACCACGACCCCGCAGGAGACCGTCGAGGCCGTCAACGCATGGTTTGCAGACAAGGGCATCGCCGCCTTGGGCATCGGCGCCTTTGGCCCCACCGCGGTCAACCCTGCCTCGCCCCAGTACGGCAAGATCTTGGAGACGCCCAAGACCGCATGGCGTTACTTTGACCTACTGGGCACCATCCAAAACGAGCTCAAGGTCCCCTGCGGCTACGATACCGACGTCAACGTCGCCTGCTTGGGCGAGGTCACCTTTGGTTGCGCTCAGGGCCTCACCGACGTGGTGTACCTGACCATCGGCACCGGTGTGGGCGCTGGCGTGCTCTCGGGCGGTCAGCTCGTGCATGGCATGATGCATCCCGAGGCCGGCCACATCCTGGTCACGCGCGACCCGCGCGACACCATTGGCGAGCATAGCGCCTGCCCCTTCCACGACAACTGCCTCGAGGGCCTCATCGCCGGTCCTGGCGTCAAAAAGCGCTGGGACGGCAAGAGCGCCGGAGACGTGGCCGACGACCCGGAGGCCATGGACCTGCTCGCAGGCTATCTGGCACAGGCACTCATGACCTATACGCTGTGCTATGCCCCGCAGAAGATCATCATCGGCGGCGGCGTTGCCGACCACACCCCCATCGTGCCGCTCGCACGCAAAAAGTGCGCCGAGATGCTCAACGGCTACATCGTCACGCCCGAGGTCAACGATATCGACACCTACATTGTCAACAATAGCCTCGAGGGCAAGCAGGGCATCATGGGCTGCCTGGCCCTGGGTGCCGCCGCGCTTCAGCAGTAGGCGCGCCAAAGGGGCGCCGCAACGTCCAGCAACCCCATCCTACGGGATAACGCCGCCACGCCCTGTATAAGCCCCCAAACAAAGAAAGGCCGCCTAGGACCAAGCAATGTGTCCTAGGCGGCCTTTTTGGCGCATATGAGCGATCGTAGAAGATATCGAAGCACAACGCCCGTCATCGCTCCGCAGCAGTCGATCATCACATCAGTAATCATACCGGCGCGACCGGGCACAAAGAACTGAATCGTCTCGTCAATCGAGGGAATCAGCAGCAAGAACACCGCCGTGGGAAGCAATACGTCAAAGGTGCGACGGCCCTCGATATCAAAAGCGTGCGTCGCCAGAATGCCGAGCACCATGTACTCGGTAAAATGCGCGCACTTGCGAACGACGAAGTTGGTCACCCACTCATACGGAAGCCCCATGCCGTGCAGAAAGCCGCGAACGGCCTCCATAATCGACAAGCTCAATGAACCGGACCCCGTGCCGGGAACCATCGAATTGCCCCAGATGAGCAGCACCATCAGGCAGGTCGCGACCGCCCATTTTCGATCGAGTTTAAGCATGCAGAAGTTATGCCTCCGCACAGAGCGGCTCAAAGCTGGCGGTGCCGCCCTCGATAACGCTCAGATAGGCACGGCCCGTGCGCCTCACCGCTGCAGACTGCAGGCGGTCGATCTCCTCCTCGAGAATCTGATTGACGCGCTCGTGACGACGGTTCTCCATGATGCCAGCAGCGATGGCCTCGGCACGCTCGATACCTTCGCGCGAGATGCGGGCGGTATCCTCGGGGAACACGGCGCTGTGGCGACCAACGTAAGCGGGGGCAGCGGGCTGAGGAGCAGGCGTAAACACCGGAGCGGCAACGGGAGCAGGCTCGACGACCTCGTCCAAAATTGCGGCAGCGGCGGCCCACATGCCCTCGTGACCCGAGTAATCGGCCATGGGGACGTCTTCCTCGGAAGTCGCATCGACAGGCTCGTCAACTGCGACGGACTGGGACGCGGAGGCCGGGGCATCGACCGGGGCAGCGACCACATACGGCATGTCGTTCGAGATGACCGGCTCGTCAAGGTCATCGAGATCGATAGCCGCAGCAGAGGCGTCGCTGATGATCGGCATGTTGGCAAGGTTCGCGTTGTACGGCACCGCCTCCGCCGCCTGCTGCTGTGCAGGAGCGCCCCACAGCGAGCTTTCGGCAGCACGGCGGGCGGCAATAGTCTCCTCGTCGACGGCCAGCGGCTCGTCGGCGTAGGGGTCGGCGGCGGTGGCGGCAGCCGGAGTCACGGGCACGGCAGTGTCATACGTAACAGATTGAGCCGTGGCAGCGTTGTTGGCGGCGTTAGCCACGAGTGCCACAAAGGCGGCCGTGCTGCCCGCAGGGGCGGCATGAGAGCCTGAGACGGCGCGCGCAGCGGCAGCGATGTCGTCGCGGTTATAGGAGCCGGTCTGCCCGCCGTAGGTGAGTTCGTCGATAGCGACCTGGTAGACGTCGCGTGAGCGCGTGGGATCGCAGCTGACCGGCGAATCGTCGTCGAGCATGCTATCGATCATGGACCAGGCGTCGTCCTCGCTCATGGCGTCTGCGGCGCGGGCGATGGTGGGGACGCCATCGTCGGCACGACGGCGCTGGAAGGCACCGGTCAGGCCGGAGAAAACCGAAGAGGGCTGCGCGGCGTTTGCCTGAACGGCAGGAGCCACAGTAGCAACGCCCTGAGGGGCAGCCCACTGCTGTTGGGCGGGCATCGAGGCGGTCTGGAACTCATCTTGATGCTGATTGACGTTCGCGGCGCCACCCATGGCGTCGGGCTGGAACAGACGCTCGGCATGCTGCGCGCGATATTCAGAAATGCCGAGCGAGGCGGCATAGATACCCACGCCCGCTACCGCACCCACGGCAAAGGGAACAGCGCCCGCGACGACCGTCTCGTTCACCGACGAAAACGGCAGCGTGGCAGCATACATCACCACGGGAGCGGCAAGGCCGATCCCGCAGGAAAGTCCAGCAAGGACTGCTCGTTGTGTTGCATCAGAAGAAGCCATGAGCTCTCCCCATCTTCCAGCACCCAAATCGCATCATTCAGTTGGCTGCGCGAGAGAAGATGAAGCGGGGCTATGCCCCAAAGCAACGGTATATGGTTCGTTTCATCTGCGTTTTCCGTCGCGAAGCTTAACAGCTATTATGCGAAACCCCCTTGGGGATTGCAAGCGACGAAGCGGGATTGAAACGGGAAAATCGCTGCTTGCCGGTCGTGAGGTCAATAATCGTTGGCGAGCGGCTATACGAAAAGGGCCGGGATCTAAACCCCGGCCCTTCTGACATGTCTATGGTTGTTGTCGCGTGCGGCGGACGGCCTAGAACGTCTGCTCGTAATCGCTGTGCTTTTTTGCCGAACGCACCAGGAACTCCTGATTGGTATTGGTGCCCTTGAGGCCCTTGATAAACGACGCGGCCGCGCGCTCGGTATTGTTCATGCCGGCGAGGATACGGCGCAGGCCAAAGACAAACGGGCGCATCTGCTCGTCGACCAGCAGGTCCTCGTTGCGCGTGCCCGAGGCAACGGGATCGATGGCCGGGAAGATACGGCGGTCGGCCAGGTCGCGGTCGAGTTTGAGCTCCATGTTGCCGGTACCCTTGAACTCCTCAAAGATGACCTCGTCCATCTTGGAGCCGGTATCGATAAGGGCGGAAGCCAGGATGGTGAGCGAGCCGCCGTTCTCGATGTTGCGGGCAGCGCCCAAGAAACGCTTGGGCGGATACAGGGCCGCCGAATCGACACCGCCCGACAGAATACGGCCCGAGGCGGGAGCGGCCAGGTTGTAGGCGCGGGCAAGGCGCGTGATGGAGTCGAGCACCACCACGACGTCGCCGCCCAGCTCCACGATGCGCTTGGCGCGCTCGATCACGAGCTCGGCCACGCGAGTGTGGTTTTCGGCGGGCATATCGAAAGTCGAGGCCACGACCTCGCCCTTGATGGAGCGCTGCATGTCAGTGACCTCTTCGGGGCGCTCGTCGACGAGCAGGCAGATGAGGTGAACCTCGGGATTGTTGATCGAGATAGACTGGCAGATCTTCTTGAGGATCGTGGTCTTGCCGGCTTTTGGCGGCGACACGATCAGGCCGCGCTGGCCCTTGCCGATCGGCGACACGATGTCGATGGCGCGACCGGTGATGGAATCCTTGCCGTGCTCCATACGCAGTGGCTCATTGGGATAGACCGGCGTGAGGTCGCCGAACTTGGGGCGGTTACGGGCCTGCTCGGGATCAAGACCGTTGACGGTTGTGATCTTGGCGAGACCGGCGCGCTTGTCGCCGCCGCGTGAGGGGCGCAGCGAGCCCTCGATCACATCACCCGTACGCAGGCGTGCGGAGCGGATGAGATATGCGGGAACAAAGGCGTCGTCGCTGGACTTCATGTAGCCGTGGGCATGGATGATGCCGGAGCTGTCCGGGCGAATCTGCAGAATGCCCTTGATGTCGCGGAAGCCCTCGGCCTTCGCGGCGGTGGTGTAGATTTCCTCGACGAGCTCGGCCTTCTTTTTGCCGGTCGTCTCGATCTCGAACTCCTTGGCCTTTTCGCGCAGCTCAGCGACCTTCATGGCAGCGAGTTCCTCGCGCGAAAGCGTAGGCTCGGTCGGGGCGGCGTTGCGCTCCTTGTTGCGTTGCTTGCGATCGCGCTGACGGTTGCGGCGGTCGTTGTTGCGCTCGTCTTTGCGCTCGTTGCGCTCGTCGTTGCGCTTGTGCTGACGGCGGTTGGGGCGAGCGTTCTCGTCGGTCTCGGCGGTCGTGGCGCCCTTGGCCGCCGGAGCTGCTGCGTCGGTGTCGGCCGGGACTTCGTTATCGGCCTTGGTATCGGCATCGGCACTGGGCTCAACATCGGCCTGCTGCTCGACGGCCTTAGCCTTTGCGGACTTTTTGCGCGTGCGCTTGGGTTTATCGGTTGCCGGCTGATCGGCGTTCTCGGTCTTGGGAGCGACGTCAGAGGTTGCCTCGACGGCCTCATTGCTAGAATCCTCGGACGCGTCCCTTTTTGCGCCCTTGGCCTTGGACGAGCGCTTGGAAGCGGTACGACGGCTACGACCAGGGCGGACATCGATCGACTCGCCCTCGGCGGCAGCGGCGTCCTGGACGGGAGCGTCGGCGACGGGCGCGGGCGCGGCGGTCATCGCGGCGTCCTGAGCTGCGGCTGCTGCAGCGGCGGCGGCAGCCTTCTCGGCCTCGACGAAGGCCTTGGGCTTGCGGCCGCGACGGTGCGGGCGAAGAGCGGGATCGACGACGGGAACCTCGTTGGCCTCGGCAGGTGTTGCAGACTCAGAGGGCTGCGCATCCTCCCCTAGCGCAGAACGAGCCGGAGCTTCACCGGACTCTTGAGCCGCCTGCTCAGCATCCTGCTGAGACTTGGCCGCACGACGACGCGTGCGCGGAGCCGGCTTCTCGGTCGGCTGCCCCGCGACAGGGACCTCGGTGGCCACAGGCGCCTCGGAGACGGCCGGCGCTGTAAGCTCGGTCAGCGCCGCGGCCTCGCGCTCGGCAGCACGGCGACGGGCGCGCACAACCTGGGCCTCGCTGATCTGCGCCAGCGCACGGGCCTGCGCGACCTCATCGGAAATCGGCTCGGAGGAATCGGCAACGGTGCGCTTGGTTCGCGTCACGCGCGTGGTACGGCGCTTGGGCTTGGCAGCCTCCTCGCCATCCGTCACCGACTTAGCCACACGGCGCGTACGCTTGGGCTTTACAGGCACGGCATCCTCATCGGCGGCAGGGGCAACTCCCTCGCCAGCAGCAGGCGCGACCTTCTCAGCCGATGCGGGCGCAGGCGTCGAAGCGGCCTTGGGGGCCTCAGGAATCGAGGTCTGCACCGGCGCGGGCATCGCGGCCTGGTCCGACGCAACCGGTGCAGCGGGAGCGGTTTGCGCCGTCGTTATTTCGTTTTCTTGCTGTTGATCAGACACAGTGTTTGCTCAACTTTCTTTTCAAGCCCTGTGATCACATGCTCCCTGCATAAACCTTCAGGGCGGCTAAACAGTCTAGCTCCGTACAAAAACAACGGACATCATTGATCTGTATCGAGATGATTGCGTCATATACGCAGCGTTAGTGTAGCACAACCGCCACCACCTGCAACTTAGTCATCGAGGACGTTCTTAAACGACTAGCCAAAAGGGACACTCTTTACAAAGTTCCGGCGTACACCATCGCCACATCATAAGTTGCGGTGAAATAGTTCACAAATCCCGGCCAACACCTCTCAAACAGGAACTATTCCACCGCAACTTACATGGAGAGGCCAGCCGAGCCCCCAAAGATCGTGGTGACCACGAGGCACGAGAGCGGAATCGTCGGTCTCAGGATCGGCTCGCCACGAATCGCGCCTATCTACTACGTTTGACCCGTGACCCCTGACCATTCCCCCGATCTTCCTAAAATCGCAAGCCAGCTACCTGCAGTTTTAATATCGCACCTTGCGACATGCTTCGGGGTATGCGACTAAACGTAGTAGATAACCCCGATTCGTGGCGGACGGTTTCGCACCGCTCCCCCCCGGACAAAAATGATCCGTTTTCCTCCGTCCCCAAGGGGTCGTTTTCAAAACGATCGCGGATTACGGTGCAAGAACGGCGCAAGCCAACCATACCCCGCATTTTCAAGAAACTATAAAGCGTCTACCTGCGGTTTTAATTTCGCTATTGGCACCATGATCGCCAGTTGGCGATTCAGCCCCGTAAACCGGTATAGTTGCGTTTTTGTAGCATTTTCCAACACGTCAAAAAGCCCCGCCAAACGCAAAAAGCCCGACCTCCGCATGGAGATCGGGCTTATAGGGCTCAGCAAAGCCGAACCTACACGGTCAAACGACCCGTAGATTACATCTGCTCGGGTGCGGAAACGCCAACGAGCGTAAGCACCAGGGCGAGCGTCACGCGGACGGCGTCGCAAGCGGCCAGACGGGCGCGCGAGAGCTCGGGGTCGACGGGACGGCCCTCGCTCGGCAGCACCTGGCAGGCAGCATAGAAGCTGTGGAAGTCGCCGGCGAGCTCCTCGGCAAAGTGCGTCAGACGGAACGGAGCGCGGTCACGGGCGCAGCTGGCGATGAGGTCGGTGAGCTCGTTGAGCTTGCGCGAAAGGGCGAGCTCGGTCGGATCGGTCAGCAGCGAGTAATCGACGTTCTCACCGATGGCCTTGGCGGCGACGGCCTTCATGCCCATCTCGTCAGCCTGCTCGGGCGTAACGTCAGCGGCGCGACGCAGGATGGAGCACACGCGGGCGTGAGCGTACTGCACGTAGTACACCGGGTTGGAGTTGTCGCGCTTCTTGACGGCCTCGATGTCGAAGTCGACCATCTGGTTGGAGCTCTTGGAGATGAGCGTGTAGCGGGCGGCGTCGGAGCCGACCTCGTCGACGAGCTCCTGCAGGGTCACCATGGTGCCCTTGCGCTTGGACATACGGACGGGCTTGCCGTTGCGCAGCAGGTTGACGAGCTGACCCAGCAGAACCTCGAACTTGCCGGGGTAACCGAGAGCGTCGCAGACGCAGCGGACGCGCTCGATGTAGCCGTGGTGGTCGGCGCCCCAGATGTCGATGACGTGGTCGACGCGCTGGAACTTGTCCCAGTGATAGGCAACGTCGGAGGCGAAGTAGGTGTACTCGCCATCGGACTTGATCAGGACGCGGTCCTTGTCGTCGCCCAGATCGGTGGAGCGGAACCACAGGGCACCGTCCTTGGTGTAGAGGTAGCCCATCTTGTCGAGCTTCTCGAAAGCGCGGTCGACGGCGGAGGTGCCGGCGGTCTCGCCCTCGGTGTCCTTCACATACAGTGAGCGCTCGGAGAACCAACGATCGAAGTCGCAGTTGACGGCGTGGCAGAGGTCGCGCATGTTGTCGACCATCTTCACGTAACCGCGCTCGCGGAAGCTCTCCATGCGCTCCTGCTGATCGGCCTCGACCCACTTGTCGCCGTCGGTGCGCCAGAACTCGGCGGCCTCGTCGATGATGTAGTCGCCGCCGTAGGAGTCCTTGCCCAGAGTCTCGGCAAAGTTATCCTGGTACGGATGGGTCTCGGGATGCTCATCGTTCTCGTCGGCGACAAAGGCGTCGCGGTCGGCGATCAGCAGCTTGTGAGCCTCGTCGATGTCCACGCCCTGCTTGGCGATGATGTCGGCGAGCTGCATGTAGCGCGTGCTGATGGAGTTGCCGAAGGTGTTCATCTGAGAGCCGTGGTCGTTGATGTAGAACTCACGCTGGATGTCGTAACCGGCGTGGTCCATAACACGGCAGAGGGAGTCGCCCAGCGCGGCCCAGCGGCCGTGGCCGATGTGCATGGGGCCGACGGGGTTGGCGGAGACGAACTCGACCTGGGTCTTCAGGCCGCCGCCGACGTTGGACTTAGCGAAGTCCATGCCCTTCTCGCGGGCCTCGCCAAAGATGGCGTTCTTGACGGCGACGGAGAGGTAGAAGTTGATGAAACCGGGGCCGGCGATCTCGACCTTCTCGATCGCAGGGTCCTCGGGCATATGGGCAACAATGGCCTCGGCGATCTTGCGCGGGGCGCAGTGAGCCAGCTTGGCGGACTTCAGGGCCATGGTGGAGGTCCACTCGCCATGAGAAGTGTCAGCAGGTCGCTCGATGGCGCAATCGTCAAGTTCAAATGCGGAAAGGTCGCCGGCCTCTTGGGCCGCAGCAAGCGCAGCGCGTACCAGCTCTTCAATCTTCTCGGGCATAGATCCTCCTTGTGTTAAAGCCCCCGAGCTCTTGGTCACTCGTAGGGCAAAAGCCAGAGTTTGTAGCACTCTATCACAAGCGACGCACACTGTCGCAGGGTAAAGCCAATCGAAATTGCATATGCACAAAAATGACTACCGCTCTTGCGCGGTGGTACAAAGTTGGCGGTTTGCCTGCAGATTATGCACGCGTTGGAACTGCATAAACATATGAATGGGCGGTGCATTTTATCGAATACTCTTACCTATCGGAGTTGTGTGCTTTTCCTGCATAAAGTAAGGGTTTACGCACGTCAGCGTGGTATTCTTAACTTACGTGAATTCGTATAAGTTGGAGGTAGCATGTTCTCAATCGGTCAACACGTCATTCATCCGGGTCAGGGAGTCTGCACCGTCGTCGGTTTTAGGGACGACACGCCGCAGCCCATGTTGTTGCTCGAGACCAAGCAGGGACATGCGCAGACGATCCTTATGTACCCCGTGGCGCAGGCCGATCGTTTGCACGCCGCCATCTCCCAGCAAGATGCCGAGCACCTGCTGAGCCACTACGACGAGCTCGAATGCGACACCTTTACCGAGCGCAACAGCTCGCTCGAGGAGACGCACTTTAAGCAGCAGCTCAAGCTGGGTGCGCCCGAGACGGTCCGCGTGGCAAAAACCATGATGCACCGTATTCGCCAGGCCGAGGAAGCAGATAAAAAGCCCAGCTCTTACTACATGCGCGTACTCAAGGAAGCCAAGCGCCGCTCCATCGAGGAGTTCGCCGTGGCCCTGGGCGTCACCGAGGAGGACGCCGAAGCCCGTCTAGCCCAAGCCGCCCTCAACTAACCCATCCGCACCAAAAACCACCACAAAGGGGACAGGCACCTTTGTGGTGGTTTTCTTGTTCTAGTAGTATTCATTCTTAGCGAAACCCACGAGCACAAGGAGTCCCTTATGGCAGAGCCGCTTACCGCCGGAATCACCCGCGACCGCGCGTTCGAACTGCTCAACGAGCACAACAAGGACCCGTTCCACATCACCCATGGCGAGACGGTCGAGGGCACTATGCGCTACTTTGCGCGCGAGTTCGACCCCGAGAACGAGGAGTTTTGGGGCATCGTCGGTCTGCTGCACGACCTGGATTGGGAGGAGCATGAGGACGACCCCATGAACCACACCATCTATGCTGCCGAGATTCTTGAGGGCGAAGGTGCGTCTCCCGAGCTTATCCGTGCCATCCAGACGCACACGTCCGATTTCAACTCTTCGCTGCCCAAGCCCGAGCTGCAGATGGAAAAGATCCTGTTTGCCTGCGATGAGCTCACCGGCCTGATCGGCGCCGCTGTCATCATGCGCCCGAGCAAGAGCGTCATGGACTTTACGACCAAGTCGCTCAAAAAGAAATTCAAGGACAAGCGCTTTGCCGCCGGCTGCTCGCGCGACGTGATTTCGCAGGGTGCCGAGATGCTGGGCTGGGAGCTCCCCGAGCTCTTCGACCGCACCATCGCGGCCATGCAGTCCTTCGCCCCCGACCGCGACACCTTCCAGGCCTAACCGCTCACGCCACCTAAAACCACCACAAAGGGGACAGGCACCTTTGTGGTGGTTTTTAGTTGCATCGGGATTAACCTGCCTTGCGAATTGACCACTCCCCCACGCCCGTCAGGCGCTGGATCTGACGGATTGAAAGGCCGGCCCTCCGCATTGCAGCCAAAATCTCGTTTCGTTTGATTTTATCGAGAGCCTTGACATCGGAAAGCTCGCTCAGACCGAACGAGCGAATCAGCGATAACCCCACATCCAGGGCTTCATCCTCATCGATGCGCCCACCCGTTGGTGGACGAACGACCACACCATTCGATGCGCCCATAAAAGTCTGATAGTCACGAACGCGCGGAAACGCAAAGCGAACAAACGCTAAATCGACCGTCGCAATAGACGGGTCGCGTTCAACATAATCCAGATGGCTGCTCCATCGATACTCGTCGAACAGACAAATCCCGGCCTTTTGCGGATTGAAATGCACATATCGAATAGTATCGAGAAGATACTCATCGCTCAAAATAGGAGCGCTCGAAAATCTGTCCTGAAAAACATGGCCGACATGCCCATGCCGACGGTTATACCATGTCGCGTAGCAAGACATGACAAGATGCATTGCCTCGCTCACGTTATCATCGGGATCGCTTACAACAAGATGAACATGGTTGCCCATCAGACACCAAGCGATAAGTTTGATGTTGAATCGTAATATCGAGGACCGAACAAGTGACAGCAGCCGCTTCCTGTCTTCATCATCCTCAAACAGGAGCTGCTTGCCATTGCCTCTCATCGTAATGTGATACAGGCCAATCTGCGATTTCTGCCGCGGTTTTCTTGACATGGGCATCTCCTTGCTCTCATATCAAAACATACCGCCACAGCGCATGCAAAGCAGCGAGAATCTACTCACCGATTATGCCGTCCACCTGCCGAAATGTCATCTATTGCTTAACGGAAATATGCTTAGATACACTTGAGCAACGAACGAACGCGCGAACAAGCAAAAACCACCACAAAGGTGCCTGTCCCCTTTGTGGTGGTTTTAGTTTATACGGAGTTTAGGGGCGGACCTGGCCGGTGCCGCGGAGCTTGTATTTGTAGGTGGTGAGGGCCTCGGCGGCAAAGGGGCCGCGGGCGTGGAGCTTTTGGGTCGAGATGCCGATCTCGGCACCCAGCCCAAACTCGCCGCCGTCAGTGAAGCGCGTGCTGGCGTTGGCGTACACGGCCGAAGCATCGACTGCATCCAAGAAGCGCTCGCAGGCGTCCGCGTCCTCGGCAACGATGGCCTCGGAGTGCATGGTGCCGTAGCGGTTGATGTGCGCGATGGCCTCGTCCTCGTTTGCCACGACCTTCACGCTCATCTCGAGCGCCAGGTACTCACGGCCCCAGTCCTCCTCAGTCGCGGCAAGATAGTCGCCGCCCTCGGCAAGCCCAGCGTCGGCGCATGCGGCGCACGTGGCCTCGTCGCCGTGAATTAGCACGCCGTGGTCGTGCAGCACGGCAACGACTGCGGGCAGGAAGCGATCGGCAACGGCACGGTCAACCAGCAGCGACTCGGCGGCATTGCACACGCCCACGCGCTGGGTCTTGGCATTGACGATAATGTTGAGCGCCTTGTCAAAGTCGGCGGATTCATGCACGTAGATATGGCAGTTACCCGTACCCGTCTCGATCACCGGTACAAGTGACTCGCGCACGCAGCGCTGAATCAGGCCCGCACCGCCACGCGGAATAAGCACGTCGACGATGCCGCGGAGCTTCATGAGCTCGCCGGTGGCCTCGCGGTCGGTAGACTCGATCATCGACACAGCCTCGCGCGGGAAACCCTTGACTTCAAGCGCATCGGCCAACAGCTCGGCAATCATGGCGCACGAGTGATAGGCCAGCGAACCGCCGCGCAGAATGCAGGCGTTGCCGGTGCGGATGCAGATGCCCGCGGCATCGGCCGTCACGTTGGGGCGCGCCTCGTAGACCATGGCGACCAGGCCCAGCGGCACGCTCACGCGGGTGAGGTCCACGCCGCTTGCAAGCACGCGGTGGTCGAGCACGCGGCCGACAGGATCGGGCAGCTCGGCAAGCTTCTCCAGGCCGGCGGCCATGCCCTCGACGCGCTCGGGCGTCAGCAACAGGCGATCGAGGAGCCCCGCCGAGGTGCCCGCATCGCGCGCGGCGGACATATCGAGCTCGTTGGCGGCAACGATGGAATCGACGCCGTCGCGCAGCGCTGCGGCCATGGCGCGCACGGCCTCCTGACGCTGCTCATCGCTCGCCGTGGCAAGCGAGGTCGACGCTGCCTTGGCGGCAACGGCGAGATCGTGGACATACGTAGCTATATCGACCGACATGGGCGGCCCTTTCTCTTAGATGTTTGCAACCATGGTAGCCGATTTGCGCATGGCCTCGCCCGCGGCGGTAGAATTGGTCAACCCGAAACACCGCAACGAACGGAAGTACCGCATGGCCCTCATCACTTCATACAACGTCCCCGGCCTCTATGTCGAAGACCACAGCATCGACGTCCCCCTTGACTGGCGCGGCCTGGAGCCGATGCTCCTGGCCGTCGGCAGCACCATGCGCCGCGGCGCCATGCCGGCGCCCATCGCCGGCGCGCCCGAGAGCATCAAGCTTTTCTACCGCGTGGTTTGCGCACCCGACCGCATTAACGACGATCTGCCGCTGCTCCTGTTTTTGCAGGGCGGCCCCGGCGGCGAGAGCCCGCGTCCGCTGTCGCCCACAAGCGATGGCTGGATCGAGGAGGCCGTCAAGCACTTCCGAGTCGTCCTGCCCGACCAGCGCGGCACCGGGCGCAGCAGCTGTGTAGACGGGCGCACGATTGCCGCACTGGGCGAGCGCGCCGAGGCGGCGGGCTCCGATGCCGCACGCTCGCAGGCGGATTTCCTCAAGCGCCACCTCGCCAGCTCCATCGTGCGCGATTTTGAGTACCTGCGCCTCGTGGGCTTTGGCGGTAAGCCCTGGGTCACGCTCGGCCAGAGCTACGGCGGCTTTTTGACGTTGAGCTATCTGTCGCTCTTCCCCGAGGGCGTGGCGGCGAGCTTTACCTGCGGCGGCATTCCGCACGTGCCGGCGAGCGCCAGCGAGGTCTACGCGCACACCTTCCCGCGCATGGCAGCCAAGACTCAGCAGTATTATGACCGCTACCCCGCCGACGTCGAGCGTGTGGCGGCCCTGGCCGATGCTATCGAAGAGCAAAAGCCCGTGCTGCCAGACGGCTCGCCGATGACGGTAGAGCGCCTTCAGCTCATGGGCAGCGACTTTGGCATGAAGCCGAGCTTTGAGCGCATGCACTGGATTATCGATCATGCGTTTGTTGATGGCGACGGCACGCTGAGCTGCGGTGCCTCAGTATCCGATGGCTTTTTGATGCGCGCTTTCGAGCGCACCAACACGCGCACGAATCCTCTGTACTGGACGCTGCAAGAGTTCATCTACGCCGATGGCGACACCATGCCCATTCGCTGGGCCGCGGCAGAGGAAAAGGCACACCGCGCCGAGTTCGACACGCTCGCGCGCCCGCTCATGTTTACCGGCGAGGCCATGTTCCCGTGGATGTTCGAGCAGATGCCCGAACTTAAGCCCTTCAAGCCCGCGATGGACCTGCTGATGGAAGACACGAGCTGGGACAAGATTTACGACCCGCAGCGCCTAGCATGCAACGAGGTGCCACTCCAGGCCGCGGTGTATTTCGACGACATGTACGTCGATTCGGGTATGCAGCTCGACACGCTCAGCCGCGTGGGCAACTCGCATGCCTGGGTAACGAACGAGTTCGAGCACGACGGCCTGCACGGCAGTGTGGTATTCAAGCACCTCTTCGACGAAGCCCTCGACCGCGGAGACCTACGCCGAATCTTCTAGCAAAGGAGCCGTGGGACAAATGAATCAGTAGCGTTTGTCCCACGGCATCCCCTCAATAAGTTGCGGTGAAATAGGGACTGTTTGGTGGTTTGAAATGCTAAAACAGTCCCTATTTCACCGCAACTCAGAGAAATCTAATCAGACGGCGCTGCAGTTCAAAATGAACTGCAGCGCCGTCTTTCTTTATGCAAACACAATTAAGTTGTCCCTGTGGATCGCGGGTTTCTCGGCCAGGTCTGCCAGCAGGCGGTTGCCGGCGATCTGGTCCTGGCGGCGGCCGGCAGCAAGCTCCAGCACGTCCGAATCGGCCTCGGCGATACCGCGGGCGACAACCATACCGCTCGGATCGCACACATCGAGCACATCGCCCTCGGCAAACTCGCCATCGACCTCACGAATACCCACCGCAAGCAGGGAAGAACCACGGCTGACCAGCGCCTTCGCGGCACCGTCGTCAACCGTTACCGAGCCATGTGCCTTGTCACCCAGCGCGATCCACAGCTTGCGGGGCGCAATATCCAGGCGCTCCGCCGGCGGGTCGAACAGCGTGCCCACGCTCTCGCCGCGGGCCAGGCGCACGAGCGCATCGGGCTCCTCGCCCGAGCAAATCACGCTCTGAATGCCGGCCGTCATCAAAATGCGGCTCGCGCGAATCTTGGTGATCATGCCGCCCGTACCCACTGAGGTCGAAGAATCACCCGCTGAGGCAATGATCTTGGCATCGATCTTATGCACGACCGGGACAAACTCGGCCGTCGGATCCTCATGCGGATTGGCGGTGTAGAGGCCGTCGATGTCCGAGAGCGTCACGCACAAGTCCGCCGAAACCAAGCAGCTCACGAGGGCCGCGAGCGTATCGTTGTCGCCGAACTTGATCTCGTCGACGGTAACGGTGTCGTTCTCGTTGACGACCGGCACCACGCCCAGCTCCACCAGGCGAAGCAAAGCGTCGCGCGCGTGCAGGTAGGACATACGGCGCGCCGTGTCATGGCGCGTGAGCAGCACGAGCGAGGTGAGTAGGTCGCGCGCATGGAACTCCTCGTCGTAGGCCGACGAGATGATGCACTGGCCGGCCGAGGCGCAGGCCTGCAGGCTCGGCAGGTCGCCAACCGGTTTGCGGTCGAAACCCAGAACGGGATAGCCACAGGCAATGGCGCCGGAGCTCACCACGACCAAGCGCCAGCCGAGCTTGCGCAGGGCCGCGGCCTGATCGGCCAGGCCACCGATAAACGCGCGGTTGACCTTACCGTCGGCACCCACCACCGTGGACGAGCCGATCTTTACCACCATCGTTTTATAAGAAGTCGTCATACGTCAAACCAATCGAATGTTGAGCAGGCGGGCGAGCTGGAGCAGCCGGGGCACCCGGTGCGGGACGGACGAAAATGATCCGTTTTCCTCCGTCCCCTTCGGATCATTTTGCCCAGGGGAAGGCCGAAGCCGCGGCCATGTTCTTGCGCACGAGCTCGTCGCGCACCTGGGCCAAGCCCTGTTCCATGCCCACCACGTAGGTCTGCGGATACAGGAAGCGCTTGAAAGCCGCGTCCAGATGATCGATTGCCCAAGCACAGCGCTCGCGTGCGTCCTCGATGCTCTCGCGCGGGGCTACCGCACTGCCATCGCGTACGATCGGCACCAGCAGCTCGCGATACTCAAGCTCGGACACATCGGTCACCAGGGCGGCATCGTTCACGGCCACGAGGGTATTGCCGCGCGCGGCGCCCTCCCCCGCCAGATGATCCTCGTCATAGATCATGTCGCAAACCGGGCCGCCAAAGCCGTCGTAATAGCGGCGCACACGCTGCACGCCCGGAATCGTGCGCTTGTAGGGCTGCTCGGAGAGCTTCACCACCGGCGTCCACGGGTCCGCATCGCTCGCACGGCGGGCGGAAAGCTTGTACACGCCGCCCAGCGCCGGCTGATCGTAGCAGGTCGCGAGCTTGGTGCCCACGCCAAAGCTATCGATGGGCGCGCCCTGGTCGAGCAGCGACTGAATCGTGTACTCGTCAAGGTCGTTGGAGACCGAAATCCCCACATAGGGCAGGCCCTCGGCGTCAAAACGGCCGCGGACATACTTGGACAACTTAGCCAGGTCGCCCGAGTCGATGCGAATGGCCGACAGGCGCTCGCCCGCCGCCTCCATCTCCTTGGCAACCGTAATGGCATGCTCGCAGCCCTCGCGCACGTCGTAGGTGTCAATGAGCAGCGTGCAATTCTTGGGGCTCGACTTGGCAAAGGCACGGAAGGCCTCGAGCTCGGAGTCAAAGCTCATCACCCAGCTGTGCGCGTGTGTGCCAAAGACGGGAATGCCGTAGCGGCGCCCGGCAAGCACGTTGGACGTAGACGAGCAGCCCGCCACGTAGCTCGCGCGCGCAACAGCCAGGCCGCCATCGGGACCCTGGGCACGACGCAGGCCGAACTCGGCGACGGGGCGACCATCGGCCGCCAGTACTACACGCGCCGTCTTGGTGGCGACGAGCGTCTGGAAGCCGACGATGTTGAGCAGCGCGGTCTCGAGCAGCTGGCACTCCAGCGCCGGGCCGGTGACGCGCACCATGGGCTCGCGCGGAAAGACGAGCTCGCCCTCGAGCACGGCGTCAATGTTCACGTGCGCACGGAAGTTGCGCAGGTAGTCGAGGAATGCAGGCTTAAACATCGCGCCGCCGGCCGGAGCCTGGAGCGAGGCGAGGTAGTCGATGTCCTCGGGTGTAAAGCGCAGGTTCTCGACAAGCTCGGGCAGCTCGGCGGTGCCGCACATGACGGCATACGCGCTGCCAAAGGGATGGTCGCGGTAAAACGCCGTAAAACAACCCTGCTCATTGGCCTTGCCGCTCTCCCACAGGCCCTGGGCCATAGTGAGCTCGTACAGATCGGTGAGCATTGCGATGTCGGTAGGATGCGAGATGTCGGTCAAAGCCATGGGGCGACCTTTCGGATGTGTTGTGCAGAGGTTGAGGGTTGGGCGAGGCGGACGTGCGGGCATGGAGCCCGACGCGAACAGGTTAGTGCAGGCCCATGCTGCCCGTGATCGTGTAGACCATAAAGACGATAAACGCGATGAGGGCGAGCACGATGATGATTTTTTGAGCCGGAGCCATGCCGGGGATCTCATTCTCGCCCGTAGGCTCCTTGGAGGTGACCATGCGCTGGGCAAAGGTCATCTCGTCACGGCTCGGTTTGGGCTCGACGGGCTTGGGACGAGCGGCCTTTTTAGGCTGAGGTTTGGGTGCGGCGGGTGCGGACTTCGCGGCGGCAGGCTTGGGTGCAGGCGCGGGCTTGGGCGCGGGCGCGGGCGCAACCTTCGCAGCGGCCTCCTCGGCCTTCTCGCGCTCGGCACGCAGGGCGGCCAGCTCCTCACGCTCGCGGCGCGCCTCTTCCTGGGCCTCGCGACGAGCCTTCTCGGCGCGGAGCTCTTCCAACTCGGCGCGCTCCTCGGCAGACAGTGGTTGGGACTCAAGCTCGGCCATGGTATTGCCCTTTCTTTTTAAAAAAAGCCGCCGACACAATGTCAGCGGCTTATCAAATCCAAGGGTGGAGACGAAGGGAGTCGAACCCTCGGCCTCTGCCATGCGACGGCAGCGCTCTCCCAACTGAGCTACGTCCCCAGGACAAGTTGATATTTTACCTACGGCTCGCCAACTGTCAACGCCCAATACCCAGTCTTTTTGGGACGGGGCTGTTTTGACTGCTTTTCGAACGCCCGTCCCAGAAAAATCATCGGCGAACGCACTATTTTGCACTAGTAAGAACGCCGGTGGTGTCGAACGCCGGGGTAAAGCTCTCGTCCACTGCGCCGCCTTCTTGCCAAAACATCGTCGTAAAGCCCAGGTCGTCGGCATGGTCGAGCACCTGCTCGTACTCCTCGCGCGTCACGGCGCGTGCCAGGTCGCCGCCCTGTTCGCGCATGAGTGCATTGGGCGTGTACTGGTTCATGACCGAAATCGGCACGTCGCCCACCGTCTGCCATACCAGGTCCAGCACGCGACACGAATCGTCCGCATGACCCGGCAGCACCAGATGACGCACGATGATGCCGCGCTTCATGAGCCCGTCCTCGTCCACCAGCTCTCCCCCGCGGCGCTTAATCTCGCGCGCCATCTGAGCCAGGCCAGACACGGCTACACGCGGGTAATCCTGAATATGAGAGAGCGACTGCGCAAGCCTCGCATCGGCATATTTAAAGTCGGTAAGCCACACGTCGACCAGATCGCCGAGCGCCGCCACGGCACTCGCCCGCTCATAGCCGCTCGTGTTGTAGACGATCGGGATGTCCAGCCCGCGCGCCCGTGCCGCGGCAATCGCAGCCGGCAGCAGGTGCGCGTAGTGCGTCGCCGTTACAAGGTTAATATTATTGGCACCCTGGTCCTGCAGCTCCAACATAATCTCAACCAAACGCTGGGGCGTAATCTCAAGCCCAAAATTACCCGTCGAAATCTCGTGGTTTTGGCAGTAGACGCATTTGAGCGAACAGCCGCTAAAGAAAATCGTGCCCGAGCCGGCCTCGCCCGAAATGGGCGGCTCCTCCCACATATGGAGCGCCGCGCGGGCGACCTTAAGCGTGTCGTCGGCGCCGCACACGCCACGCGCGCCCTCGTCGCGTGCCGCGCCGCAACGGCGTGGACACAAATGGCAGGCGGGCGAAAAAAGTTCGGTCAACGACGTCGGCATAAATACATGCTCCAAAACAACGATTCAGCAGCTCAAACGCAAAGGCCCGGACCGCACAGACGGCTCCAAGCCCAAGGCGCCGTAATCGTCCGACACGATTTTTGTAATGTCAAGACTGGAATCAACAAAGTGCCGCTTTATGATGTAGGTATTCCGCCCCCCGCGGAGCAACTGGGTGAACCGTCGCGTTTATTTAGGGAGCCCACACAGTCGTACTTAGTACAGGTATCCTTCGTTGTTAAGGACGCTGGAACAGTCGATGAGGGCACCCACCTGTTTTAGGTGGGTTCATTTTCGTAACGTGGGGGGTGGTTTTTCTTTTGCCGATTTTGCCAAAAATTGCCATCGCAGATCCCGTATGACACCCAACGGCACTCGGCAGAACCCCCGCCAACATCCCAATATCTGGTAAGCGCGTGATAATCGCCCCGTGCAATTCCTCACACCCTCCTTGGTCGAGTATCATAGGTCAGCTATGCCCTTTTGCGCGTAGCGCCCTTTGACCTTTTCCTTCGACGCTTGGCGGTTTATCGATTCATGGCTTCCTCCACGAGCTTCATACCGTACCTTTGCGTGGCGGTCGCGGCTTTTATCACGACCTTCCTTGCGGTGCCCCTGGTCAAGCGCCTGGCAATCAAGCTCGACGCCGTCGACTATCCTTCCAAGCGCCGCATCAACACTAAACCCATCCCGCGCATGGGCGGCACGGCGGTCTTTTTGGGCCTCGTCGTCGCCTGCATTGTGCAGATCCTAGGCACCTGGTACCTGGGATGGCCGCCCGTTTTGGTACCGCACCCGCGCCTTCACATCAGCTACCCCGTGCTGGCACTCTCCTTTACCGTGATCTTTGCGACCGGCGCGGTCGATGATGTCTTCCAGCTCAAGCCCAAGCAAAAGCTGGCCGGCCAGGTGCTCGCCGCGCTCATCGCCTGCATCGGCGGCTTAAAAATCGGCGTCATCATCAACCCGTTTGCCCCCGGCGAGATCATGCTTGGCTGGCTCGCCTACCCCATCACCGTGATCTACCTAGTGGCGTTCACCAACATCATCAACCTCATCGACGGCCTCGACGGCCTGGCCACGGGCATTTGCGGGATCGCATCGTTCACCATGTTCACGATGGCCATGCTTTCGGGCCGTATCGACGCCGCCGCGCTCTCCATCGCGCTCTTTGGCTCGTGCGTGGCTTTTCTGCATTACAACTTCAACCCCGCGAGCATCTTCTTGGGCGACTCGGGGTCGCTGCTGCTGGGCTTCGCTTTGGGCTCCATCTCGCTGCTCAACGTGAGCCGCACCGCCGCGCTCACCTCGCTCATCATCCCGCTCATCGTGGCAGGCGTGCCTATCATCGACACGTTCAGCGCCATCGTGCGCCGCAAGCGCGCCCACATTAGCATCGGACAGGCCGACAAGGGCCACATCCACCACCGCCTGATCCAAGAGGGCTACAACCAAAAGCAGGCCGTGCTGCTCATCTACGCCTGGTGCATCATGCTTTCGGCCGGTGCCGCCGCCATCAATCAGGTCGAGGTCCCCATGCGCGTGCTCATCTTTACCGTGCTCGCCATTGGTTCGGCGGCCTTCGCCAGGCATCTGCACCTGTTTGAGCCCGTACTGCGCCACCATTACAACAAGCGCACGCACGAAGACGAGCTGGTAACCCCCGACGACCCCGCTTTTAAGCAGGAGGAGCAAGCAGCCGAGGAGCGCAAAGAGGAGCGCCAGCACAGGCGCTAGGTTTTATTGCCGAGGAAGCGACTCATTGCTGCTGGCCGCTCGCGACCGCGCCGCGACCGCCGCATGGCCCTCGCCCTACCGGCACCTCACCCACTTACGCCCCACCCCTTTCAATAAACGCGTTATCATCTTGACCAATACGCATACGTTAGGAGCAATCATGCCAAACGAGAACAGCTACGAAGTCGCGCTGCAAAAGAGCAACGCCATTCGCGAGGGCCTGGCAAAGACACCCGAGAAGTTCACCATGCTTACCGGCGACCGCCCGACCGGACGCTTGCACCTGGGTCACTACTTCGGCACCCTCAAGGGCCGAGTTGAGCTGCAGAACATGGGCGCCAAGACCAACGTACTCATCGCCGACTACCAGGTCATCACCGACCGCGACACCACCGAGCATATCCAGGACAACGTGTACAACATGGTCATGGACTACCTTGCCTGCGGCATCGACCCCGACAAGACCATGATCTACGCACACTCCGCCGTGCCCGCCGCAAACCAGCTCATGCTGCCGTTCCTATCGCTGGTCTCCGAGGCCGAGCTGGCGCGCAACCCCACGGTCAAGGCCGAGATGGAGGCCTCGGGCCACGAGCTCACCGGCCTTCTGCTCACCTACCCGGTGCATCAGGCCTGCGACATCCTGTTCTGCAAGGGCAACGTCGTGCCCGTCGGTCGCGACCAGCTGCCGCACATCGAGCTTACCCGCACCATCGCACGCCGCTTTAACAACCGTTACGGCAAGGTATTTCCCGAGGTCGAAGCACTGCTGTCCGAGACCCCGCTGCTGCCCGGCCTTGACGGTCGCAAGATGAGCAAGAGCTACGGCAACGCCATCAATATTTCGATGACCGCCGAGGAGACGGCCAAGCGCATCAAGAAGAGCCAGACCGACTCCGAGCGCATGATCACGTTTGATCCCGAGAACCGCCCCGGCGTGTCCGGCCTGCTTTCGACGGCTGCCATCTGCACCGGTCGTTCCGAGGTCGAGATTGCCGAGGAGATTGGCATGGGCGGCTCCGGCCAGCTCAAGAAGTACGTGACCGAGGCCGTCAACGAGTACTTCGCCCCGATCCGTGAGCGTCGCCAGCGCTACGAGAACGACCTGGATTACGTGAAGGACGTGCTGCACGAGGGCAATCGTCGCGCCAACGAGATCGCCGAGCAGACCCTGGCCGAGGTTCAGGACGCCATGGGCATGGTGTACTAGACCGATCTGCTGGCTTGAGCTGTCGATTATTTTAGGGCGGGCGCTACGGCGTCCGCCTTTTTTGGTGCCCGACCGGTTCGGCTCTGCCCGTTGCACTCCCCCGACAAACAGGAACAGGCCCGCTGGCAGTAAGTTGCCAGCGGGCCTGTTCCCGAAGTACACCGTTGAATCGCACAGAGGGGAGGAATGCGAATCAAACTCAACAGGGCAGGCTTTTTCATCGCCTATTGCCTGCTCCGTTGCTGAAACCAATATAGTTCACCTAGGTTTACTTTGTAGCGAAAACATGCTCCGTCATATCTTCTTCATATGTTAGCTCGGGTAAACTAAAACCACTACAAAGGGGACAGGCACCTTTGTGGTGGTTTTGGCCACGGCAGAGCCGCTAGAGCCCTGCTGGCCAGCGACAGGCGACCAAGTCGACGTGCATGTCGTCCTTAAACGCCACACCCTCCCCTAGCAAAAGCTCACGCTGAGCATCGGGGCCGCCAAAGGCAAAGCCCTCGCAAATGCGACCGTCGGCAAATACCACGCGATGACAGGGAATCTCGCCGGGACGCGGATTGCTGTGCAGCGCATAGCCCACATAGCGCGCGCTTCGTGGACGGCCGGCGAGCAGCGCCACCTGGCCGTACGTGGCGACCATCCCCTCGGGAATCTGCTCGACTACCTCGTACACCTGCTCAAAAAAGCCCTCAGACGCCATCGCTCGCTCCCTTCCACCCGGAAAAGCATAAACCACCACAAAGGTGCCTGTCCCCTTTGTGGTGGTTTATGGCAGGTCGGTTAGTTGGCGGGCTGGAAGAAGGCTACGGCTACGGCGCCGGGGCCTACGTGGGTGCCGATGGTGGCGCCGATGGTGTGAACGGGCAGTTCGCCCTCGGTGTGGCCAGCCCACAGCGCCGCGCTGTCCTCGACATACTTCTTGAGCACCGCATCCGAAAGGCCCGTATAGCCCAGTGCCAGCGGCATGGAAAAGTCGATGCCGCCTGCCTTTTCGACCTTTTGGTTCAGCAGGTTGCGGCCGTTCTTGGAACCGCGCGCCTTGCCCAGCTGCACGATAAGGCCGTCCTCGACAGCCACCACGGGCTTTACGTTGAGCAGCGTGCCCACGGCGCCGGCCGCAGCAGACAGGCGACCGCCGCGCACCAGGTACTCCAGCGTCTCGAGCAGGCCGATAACCACCACACGGTCGCGCACGGCCTCGACAGCCGCCGCGATCTGAGCTGCACTGTGGCCCTCGTCCACCAAGCGCAGCGCGTACTCGACCAGGACGCGCTCGCCCAGGGTGACGTTGTTGCTGTCTACCACGAACACGTCGCCACCTGGCGCCTCGGCAAGTGCGGTACGGGCACTCTGATTGGTGCCTGATAGCTTAGCGCCCACGGTAATAATCACCGCCTCGTCGCCGGCCTCGCGCGCTTCGGCAATCGCCTGCGAAAACGCATACGGGTTGACCTGGCCGGTCTTGGGCAGCTCATCGCGCTCCACGAGCATCTCGTAAAAGCGCTGGTGATCGATGTCGATGCCATCCATGTACACATCGGTGCCAAAGGTGACGGACAGCGGCAAAACGGCCAGTGCTGGGTGCTCGGCCGGCGACATATCGCTTGCGGAATCGGTAATAATGCGGACGGACATAGCGAATCCTTTCTTGCGCAGGTCCCGCGCAGGGAATTTTGACAGCAAGGCCCCGGCACGGTATACGCGCTCAAACGGGACGATACAATGGTTGGCTGAAAGCTAGCGCCAGCGCGGCTCTAGATCTCGCGTAGAGTGTTGAGAATCGTACGCAGCGACGCGTACATCTGCTCACGCTGCTCCACGCCCATGGCCTTACCGGTGGTGTCGAGCACTTCGCGAATGATGCGATCGGCCTCGCTCATGCTCTCGCCGCCCAGGGCAGTCAGGCGCACCGGGGCACGGTACTTGACGGCCGCATCACCCGAATCATCGACCTCGACGTAGCCGCCCTCCTCCAGGTGTGCCAGTGTGCGCGAAACGGCGGCACGGGTAACGCCGGCCATGCGGGCGAGGTCGGCGCCAGTCAGGCCGTCCTTGCTGCGCTCGAGATAGTACAGGCACATGACGTCGGAGCCCTTGAGGCCCAGCCTTGCACCTTCGGACGTCTTGATGCGCTGAATCTCCTTGTAGAGGCCGCTGATCAGTCCGACAAAGTCCTCAAAACGTGTCTCGTCGTTCCACTGCATGGTGACGACCGCCTTTCGCTTACATGATGCTAACGGGTAAACATCTTAGACGCACGTCCGAGCCCCCCCTACCCAAACATCCCATTTGTTAACCCATCAACATAAAAACCACCACAAAGGGACAGGCACCTTTGTGGTGGTTTGGGGCATCAATAGGTTCTAGGCGCCGCTACAGCTCCACGCAGGGATTGTCGCGGGTTACAAGCGTCTTAACGACAACCGTCGCTCCCAGATAGCGCTCAAGCAGCTCGGCCAAGCGATCGATGGCGGCCTGGCAATCCCCCATCCGCTCGGGCTCCACGCACTCAATCGCCAGGAACGCATCGGCCGAATCGTCGGACAGGGCCGTTCGAACGCCGTCGCGCCAGTTCCAGCAACGGCACACGGCGCCCGCATCATCGATGTAGGCGAGCTCGCCAGGCAGCGTCGGATCGTCCGCCTCCTCGCCAAGTGGCAAGAACGCGTCGCCGCCGTCGGTCACCGCCAGGCGCAGATTGCCCTCAATAGCATGCAAATCCTCACCGCCAACGGGCAGCGCATAAGTCAACGAAATCGTGTTGTAGATATCCACCGCCGGCGTGATGTGGCCGACCGGCTTGCCTTTGAGCACGCGCTTGAGCAGGTTCTCAACTGAGCAACGCGCGCCCTTTTTAGTCTTGAACAGCCGGTACGCGTCACGCCAGGCCTTAACCGGCGCATTCTCGCTGATGGTATCACTCGTCAGGTGACGCTCCACATCGATATTGGCGCGGTCGAGCAACGCGGCAATCGCATCCACGTCCTCCTGGGAAATCTGCGCCGCGGGCTTCATGCCCTTTACGACCACAACGCCGATAGCCGCCTGCGGAAACAGCTCCCAAAACGAATCCTCGGCAACGAAACTCTTCATATGCTCTCCCTTCATAGCGTGCGCCCGAGCCCGGGCGCCTAAACAAAAAGCGCCCTCACAGCGGCCACCTTCAAAGTCCTACGGTGCCGCCACAAGAGCGCTTACGCTGCCCCCATCCGGAGAAGGGGGCGATATGTCAGGCGTATTGTAACCTGAGTCATCCGCCCAAGCAAAACCACCACAAAGGTGCCTGTCCCCTTTGTGGTGGTTTTGGGTCTGAGGCGACGCTAGTGGCGGAGTCCCAGCAGGCCGCGGCCGCGATGACGGGCCTCGGCGGGCACCTGGGCGTGCGGGCCGGCGGCTTTGACGGACTCGGGCAGGTGCGAGTACTTCTTCTCGAAGTTCTCCTCGAACATCACCGCCAGGTTGTGCGCGGCCTCGTCGTAGCGCGCAGTGCTCTGCCAGTACTGGCGCGGCACCAGGATACCGTCGGGCACACCGTGGCACGTCGTGGGAATGTCGACATTAAAGATGTCGTCGTGCACAAACTCGCTGTCCTCGATGGTACCGTCGAGGGCGCGAGCGACCAGTGAGCGCGTATAGGCAAGCTCGATGCGATGACCCACGCCGTAGCCGCCGCCAATCCAGCCGGTGTTGACCAGGTAGACGCGCGTGCGGCCGTCGGCGATGCGCTCGCCGAGCATCTTAGCGTAGACCATGGGGTCGAGCGGCATAAACGGCTCGCCAAACAGCGAGGAGAACGTGGGCGTGGGCTCGGTGACGCCGACCTCGGTGCCGGGGATCTTGGCGGTGAAGCCCGTCACAAAGTGGTACATGGCGGCGTCGGCCGTCAGGCGCGAGATGGGCGGCAACACGCCAAAGGCGTCGCAGGTCAAAAACAGCACGACGCTCGGGGTGGTGCCCATGCCCTTGGTCCACGCGTTGGGGATATGCTCGACGGGGTAGGCCACGCGCGTATTGTGCGTGATCGAGACGTCGTCGTAGTTAGGCTTGCGATTCTCATCGAGTACCACGTTTTCACAGATGGCGCCAAAGCGAACGGCGTTGAAAATCTCGGGCTCGTGGAACGCATCCAGGCCCTCGCACTTGGCGTAGCAGCCGCCCTCGACGTTAAAGATGCCCATGTCGGACCAGCCGTGCTCGTCGTCGCCGATCAGCAGGCGCGTGGGGTTGGCCGAAAGCGTGGTCTTGCCGGTGCCGGACAGGCCAAAGAACACCGCGGTCTCGTGCGTGACGGGATCCATGCTGGCCGAGCAATGCATGGGCAGTACGTCGTCCTCGACGGGCAGCAGGTAATTCATGACGCTGAAGATGGACTTTTTGATCTCGCCGGAGTAGCCGGTACCCGCGACCAGAATCACACGCTCCTGAAAATTGATGACCACCGCGGCGCTGGAATTAAGGCCTTTGATGGCGGGATCGCACTGGTAGCCCGGCGCTGCGAGAACGCAGAAGTCCGGCTCGCCGGTGCGTGCGATTTCGCGGGCAAGCGGGCGGGCGAGCATCTGCTTAATAAAGAGCGCCTGGCTGGCACGCTCGCAGGCGACGAGCAGGCGGCGTGTGTGGTTACGATCGGCGCCGGCCATGCCGCGGGTGACGAACACGTCGCGCTCGTTGAGATAGTCGACGATGCCGGCTTTGATGACCTCGTAGCTTTCGACGGACAGCGGGCGGTTGACGGCGCCCCAGGCAATCTTGTCGTGCACGTCGGGCGTGTCGGCGATAAAGCGGTCGTTGGGCGAACGTCCAGTACGCTCCCCCGTCTCGATCACCAGTGCGCCGTTGGAGGCCATGCGGCCTTCGTTGCGACGGATGGCATGCTCGACGAGCTCGGCTGCCGGCAGGTCAACCAGCAGGCGGGGCTGGTTCTCGGCGGGGTCTTCGACCAGCGTAATGCCAAAGTTGGACAGAACTTCTGCAGGGGTAACACCAGGCATGGGGCCTCCTTTAAAAGCGCGACACGTGGACGCGGCACGCACTTTACTCACGTAAAGCCCGTTGTACCCGATATGCAAAAACGTTTTTGCGGCAATGGTGAAGCGCCCGCCCAACGGTCAAAAATCGCAGACAAGCGGCCTAGTCATTAGGGACGTTCTTAAACGACTAGTCGTTGGGGACACTCTTGAACGGGCAACAGCCAAGGAGTGTCCCCAGATGCCGGCACTTAGGGACGTTCCTAAAGTGCCGACTACAGCGGCAGGCCTTGGCCGAGCATGGCTATGGCGCTCATCAGGACCAGCATGCCGGCAGCGTAGGGCAGCACCGCGCCCAGGAGTTCGGCATCCTTACCGCGCACGTGCACGGCGGCAAGACCAATGGCGAGGGTCTGCGGCGAGATCATCTTACCAGCGGCGACGCCCAGGGCGTTCAATGCGACCATCCAGTAGTCGCTCACACCCAGCGCAGTGGCGGCCTGGCTCTGAATGGGACCAAACAACATGCCCGAGGACGTGCCCGAGCCGGTCACGAACGCACCGACTGCGCCGATCCACGGAGCCAGAATCGGGTAGAGACCGCCGGCGACCGCAATGCAAAACGCACTGATCGACGAAATCATGCCGGCATAGCCCATCACCTTGGCGCAGCCCAGTACCGAAAGCATCGTGATCACCGTCGGCGTCATCTGCTTCACAGTCGCGGCCAGCACCTCGCCCATCATGCGCGGCGAAGCGCCCTGAATGGCACCGCCGACAAACGCCGCCAGGAAAATCCAGACGCCTGGCGTGTTGATCCACGAAAACGTAAGCATACCGGGATTCTCACCGCAATACACCTGCACATGGCTCGCAAACGGCGCGAGCGCAGCATGTACAGCAGGCACCAGATTAGACGTGCCCAGCAGCAACACAAAGATCAGGATGAAGCACGACCAGGCCGAAAGCGCCGACTTAACGGTGAGCTTCTCCCCCGCCTCGATATTCATGTGAAAGCGTGCGTCCAGATGCCCCGACTTCTCGGCACGCATGGCAAGTGCAGCTGTCAGCGCGAGCGAAACGATGGATCCTACGACCACGGCCAGCTCGGGGCCCACAAACATGGCAAAGACCAGAGCCGCGCCGACAAACGACACGCCGGAGAGCAACGCCACGCCGGCAACACCGTGCAGACGCTCGCCCACACTCGCGGCATTGCCCTGGTCATCGGCAACACGGCCCGCAACCAGCACAATAAATAGCGGCATCACCACAAAGAACGGTGCGAGCTGCACCAGCTGAACGGTCGCTAGGTGAAGGGAATCCAAACCCACCAGGTCGGCAACGGACACCGTGGGGATGCCGATGGAGCCGTAGGGCGTGGGCACGCCGTTGGCCAGCAGGCAGATGAGCACGGCAGGCACGGCCTCAAAGCCCAGGCCCGCGAGCATGCCGGCGGGAATGGCGACAGCGGTACCAAAGCCAGCCATGCCCTCCATAAAGCCACCGAAGCACCAAGCCACGAGCAGCGCCAACAGACGACGGTCGCTGCTGATGGAGGTGATCATACTGCCGATCACGTCCATGGCACCCGTGCGCACGCACAGGTTATACGTGAACACCGCGGCGATAATTACGAGCACGATGGGCCACAGGGCCATCAAAAAGCCCTCGAGCGAGGCCGTGGCTATCTGTGCCGCCGGCAAATGCCACCACGCAAAGGCGAGCACGCACGAAAGGGCGAACGAGCCAATAGCGGCCTTCCAAGCTGGCCATTTAAAGCACAGCAGCATCACGACGAGCCAGATGATCGGCACAAGAGCCAGCAAAAACGCAGCGACATCCATGGGTAGAAACTCCTTGGTACCGCGCAAGCGGCATCGGGGGGTCACAAAACTTCAACAGGATACCGCACGTTTACCGACAAATTACAGCCGCCCGCCGAAATTATTGAACAACCTGTTCAAAAACACGAATGGACACCACCGCGACTATACTAGAGCGCAGCAAGAGAAAGGAATCGCCTTGAGCATCTCGCCCCTCGATAGCATCCGCCGCACCATCGCACACCGCAACGGCGTCACCGACCCCACCGTATTGGGCGGGGCGCACGGACAGGGCGGACGCATCGAGAACGGACTCTTCCCCGCATCGCACACCGCCGAGGAGCTTGCACGAATCCAAGAGCTAAGCCAGCGTAACGCCGGCGGTCCCGACAGCAGCCAGGCCACACGCCGTCGCCGCGAGCGCGATCGCCAGCCCGGCCCCATCCACCGCATGGTCAATGCCTGGTGGAACCGCCTGCTCGGAGCAGTCTACGGCGGCGGCTTCTCCACGCAAGAAGCCGAGTACGAAGATCACGCCACCCGTCGCGACTACCTTTGGAATACCCTGGGCACCGCCGTATGGGGCATGGCATTTCCGCTGCTCACCATTGTGTCGACGCAGCTCGTGGGCGCCGAGGAGGCCGGCAAGTTCTCCATCGCCTTTGTCACCGGCACGCTCATCATGATCGCGTGCAACTACGGCGTGCGCAACTTTCAGGTCTCGGACATCGACGAAACGACGTCCTTTGCCTCCTACCAGCTCAACCGCTGGCTTTGCGGAGCGCTCGCCCTAGGCTGCGGCCTCATGTACAGCAGCGCCCGCGGCTACGATGCGCAGATGGCCACGATTGGCCTGGGCGTCTACCTCTATAAGGTGATCGACGGCATCGCCGACGTGTACGAGGGCCGCCTGCAGCAGGCCGACAAGCTCTATTTGGCCGGCATGAGCCAAACGCTACGTTCCGCCGGTGTCATCGCGGTCTTTAGCGTGGCACTGTTCCTTACGCGCAGCATGCCCATCGCGGCCATGGCCATGGGCATCGCCGCGATTGCCTCGCTCGTGCTGGTCACCGCCCCGCTCGCCCTGCTCGAAACCGAAAAATCGCGCCGCGTGAGCCTGCGCGAGGTCGGCCACCTGTTTATCCAGTGCGCCCCGCTCTTTGGTGCGCTGTTCCTGTTCAACCTTATCGAGAGCATGCCCAAGTTCGTGATGGAGGGCACGCTGGCCTACAAGTATCAGCTGTACTTTAATGCACTGTTCTTTCCGGCGCAGGCCATTTTGCTGAGCATTGGATTTATCTATAAACCGCAGCTCCTGCGTCTGTCGAGCATTTGGGCGAATCCGCGTAAGCGTCGCCGCTTTGACCTGATTATTGTTGCCGTTATGGCACTAATCGTGGTCATTACCGGAGCGTGCGCCGCATTTATGGCAGGCCCCGGCATCCCCATCATGAGCTTTATGTACGGCCTTAACTTTGAGCGCTACCGCACGCTGGCGCTGCTAATGGTCGTCGCCGGCGGCGTCACCGCGGCAATCGACTTTATCTACGCCATCATCACGGTGCTGCGCCACGCCGGCGACGTCACCAAGATCTACCTGATTTGCTTCGCCGTAAGCGTGGTGCTGCCGGTGATCCTGATTAAGCTGCTGAGTCTGATGGGCGCTGTGGTGAGCTACCTAGCCATCATGGCCCTACTCCTGGTGCTGCTGATTATCGAGTACGCCCACATCCGCCAACGCATCGAACGCGACCGCAACCCATACGGCGCCTAATTAGCTGCCCTATCACCGGAATTTGCGATGGAATCACCCCAGCTGGGGTCTCGTTGCGGACAATATGCATCACGCAAAACTAAGTGAGTAGACTTTTACCGAATCCCCGACCACACCAACAAAGCATAAGTCAGTGACCTGCGGTTTTGTTGAAGCAAACATGTTGGGTGCTCAGCATTTCCAAAAAAGTCTACTCACTTAGCCAGCGGGCAGCCAAATGATTATTAAATCCCCGTCCTAGAAAAATCATTTGGTGGGCAGAAGGACAAAAGTAGTCAAAAAGCCCCGTCCCAAATTAGCTACCCTTTGCGCCGTTATTCCCCGGGGCGAATATTCGCGTAGAACTCAGCCCCATCATCCAGACGCAAGATCCCGACGCGGCCGAACTCCGACCCGGTGGCGGCGGCGCAGTCGATGTCGATGCGATCGGGCACGCCGGCGGTATCCTCGCCGCCCAGGCGCACGATCTGCCCGCGGCCCGACTCCTCATCGAGCCCCGCCAGGCCGCCGACCTCGCAATAACGCCCGAGCGACACCGTGGGCGTGTGGCCGCTCACCACGACCGGGCCCTTGCCCTCGGCAGAAAGCAGCCCTGTCGGCGCATCCCAATAGCCGTGACGAATCCACAGCAAGTCATCGGACGACTGCACGGCAAGCATCTGCTTCAGCAGTTCGCGATCGGCATCCACCGCCCCCGCGCCATCGGCACAATCAACCCCATGTTCAAGCAAAAACGCCCGCGCCGCCTCGGTCTGGATGCCGGCATGCACCAGCGGGTACGGACGCTCGTCAGTCTCGGCCACGGCGCAGAGCGGCAGCGTCGCCATCCAACGCACGAGCTCCTCGTACGCCTCAAATTCCATATCGTTGAGCTGCTGACGGGTAGTCCAACCGCCGTTGATATCCCAGGTCTCGGCATCGAGCGGATCCTGGCCAATGATGGCATCGAGCATGATCTGCTCGTGATTGCCCTTGAGCACGCGAGCGTTGGGTAGCGAGCGCACGAGCTTAATAACGCCAACCGGATCGGGCCCGCGATCAATCATGTCACCCAGCACGTACAGCGTATCGTCGGACGACAGCGAAATCTTGGACAGGGCCTCGTCAAGCGCACGCACGTGCCCGTGAGCATCGGATGTCACATAGATCGCCATGGAACGCCTCTCTTTGCATTGCGGCCGAAGCCCGGAGCCGCAACTAAAACTTCAAGTTGAACTTAAACGTTATCCATTGTACTCCGTTGCAATAAAGCTGGAAAGGGTTGCATACCGTCAACGGTTGCCAGCGCACGCCTGCCAACCCGGACCGCTCACGCCACGCCGTCTGGCCCAGCGTCCCGACCAGCGTCGCACACGCCGCAGCCTCGTGTCGAAAATGCGCACGCCCGCAATCCAGGCCCATAAACCCACCATCTTTGGGTACAAATAACCGTAGACAACTGACCGTGCCACGCCAACCACCCAGGAGCGGACACCATCCATGAACCAGATACTTCTCTTTATCGGCCTCGTCATTATTCTGTGCCTGACCATCAAACCCGTCGGCAAAAAGCTCCCCTTCCCCACCCTGCTCATCTTTATCGCACTCGGCATGCTGCTGGGCGTCAACGGTCCGGCGCACATCGACTTTAGCGACTACGCGCTCACCGAAACCGTCTGCAGCACGGCGCTGCTGTTCATCATGTTCTACGGCGGCTTTAACACCAACATCGACCGCGCCAAGCCTGTCGCCGCGCCCGCGGTGCTGCTGAGCACCCTCGGCGTCGTCATCACTGCCGGCATTACGGGTGCGTTTGCGCACTTTGTACTGGGCTTCGACTGGATCGGCGGCCTACTGCTGGGCTCGGTCGTGGCATCCACCGATGCGGCAAGCGTCTTTAGCGTGCTGCGCGAGCACAGCCTGTCGCTGAGAGGTGGCACCGACTCACTGCTCGAGGTCGAATCGGGCTCCAACGATCCCGTCGCCTACATGCTCACCGCCGTGCTCGCCACCCTCGCAGCCGGCGGCGACATTAACATCCCCGTGCTGCTGGCCAAGCAAATCATCCTAGGCGTGGGCCTGGGCATTGCCATCGGCTGGGCATCGGGCCGCCTGATCGAGCGCGCGCATGCAACAGCCGAAGGCGCGCAGACCATCTTCTTGTTCGCCGTGGCCATCGTCGCCTACGCGCTGCCGAGCTACCTGGACGGCAACGGCTTTTTGGCCGTATACCTTGCCGGCATCGTGCTAGGCGCGAGCGACATCACCGGCAAGGTCGAGCTGGCGCACTTCTTCGACACCCTCACCGAGATGGCCGAGATGACCATCTTCTTTTTGCTCGGCCTGCTCGTGACGCCCGCCCGCCTGCCGCAAATGCTGCTGCCGGGCCTGGCACTCATGGCGTTCATGCTCTTCGTGAGCCGCCCCATCGCCGTCGGTCTGCTGCTGGCGCCCTTTAAGACAAACCCTCGCCAGGTGACGCTCGTAAGCTGGGCGGGCCTGCGCGGAGCAGCATCGGTCGTCTTTAGTCTCTTTGCCGTGGTGGCCGGCGTTCCCGGTGGACATGACCTGTTTGACCTGGTCTTTGTGATTGCCGTGTCGAGCATTGTGGTGCAGGGCTCGCTGCTGCCGGCGGTGGCGAAAAAACTCGATATGATCGACGCGGAAGGCGACGTGCGCCGCACGTTTAACGATTACCGCGACGAAGAAGGTATGTCGTTCGTCAAGCTCAAGGTGGGAGCTGGACATCCGTTTGCCGGACGCTCGCTCGCGGATATTGGCAGTGCAACGGACATGCTTGTCGTCCTGGTGCTGCGCGACGGCGCTCATCCGGTGCTGCCCAACGGCGATACCGTGATCGAGGAAAGCGACCTGTTGGTGATGGCTGCCCCAACATTTGAAGAGCGTGCCGGGGTTACGCTACGCGAGGTCACCGTAACGCCCCATGGACATCTGGCCGGTCAGCGCCTGCGCGACGTGCCGCAGGGCAAGCACCCGTTTATCGTGGTAATGCTCAAGCGCGACGGCCAAACGATCATTCCCGACGGCAACACCCTCATATACGCCGGCGACGAAGCCGTCATCGCCACGCTGGCGTCGTAGCGGCCAGGGGGTAGACGTCCCGAATTGGCTACATTTGAGCATCAATCGCCCCGGCTGGGGTCTCGTTGCGGACAATTGGCGTCTCTCAAAACTAAGTGAGTAGACTTTTGTCGAATCGCCGACCACGTCACCAAAGCACAAGTCTGTGACCTGCGGGTTTGTTGAAGCAAATTTGTCGGGTGCTCAGGATTTCCAAAAAAGTCTACTCACTTAGCCAGCGTGCAGTCAAAATAGATCGGTCGCGAGCTCATTAGGCTCCATTGGGACGGCTTATCGTGCATTTTCGCGCAGCTGCGGGTGCAGACGCCCCATCCCAAATTGGCTACCTTAGTCATCGTCGACGGCAAAGTCGCGGAGGTCGAGGCCTTCGCGTTCGGCTCGGGCTAGGAGCTCTTGGGGCGACTCGTCCTCGATATCCATCACGTCGAGCATGGCAGCCGGAAAGCCCACGCCCGCCGCGCTTCCAGCGCGGTCGAGCAGGCTCTCGCGCAGCCGGTCTACATCAACTTCGATCTTCATGGTGCAACCTCCCCATTCAGCCCCCACTTACCATTCGCGACCCAGATAAACATGAAAGTGCAGCGTCTGAAGAACACGCTCTTCGCCGCTATCCGCGTTTTTCAGGCAAAGTGCATACTCCGCGCGTTCATCAAGTTCAACAGTTGGACGCACCGTCAGCATTACCTTAAAGCGGCGCGCCCTCGCATCGACTTCAGTTAAATCGGCTACGATTCTTGCAATATCGGTTACGGGGTTTCCGCTGCGATCGACAACGAACACTTCATAGTTCGCAGGAAGGATCTTGCCGGCCACCGCCTCATCTTGCAGAAACTCAAGGAAGAAAGATGTATTCGAGATAGATTCAAGTTGCGTAACGAGGGACAAGCCAACGGGGCTCGATGCGACAAAGCCACGTGTTCCGGCGCGCTTATTGCTAAAGGTCAAAACCGGCACACACATTTCCTGCAATGAGATACCGCCATGGACAAAGTTCTCGCCTCCGCCGGGACGTCGCAAACGCACGCATTCACGTGGCGAAAAGCCCACGAGGCTACCAGCAGAAGCGGGTAGAGCAACCTTAAGCAGCGTATCGGACTCAGAATCGCTCGAGGCAACAGCCCAGCGGCGTCCAGCCTCAATGACGTCACCCGCCACGTCCGCAACACTCGTATGATCATATTCGGCAAGCGGCTCTGCGGTATACAGAAACCCATGATCTGCCGTAATGACGATTCGAGACGACATAAACTCACGCACGATGAGCTTGACCAGCACCGATAACTCGTCAATTGTTTCATCGCAGGCATGAAACGCCCTGCGCTCGGTTGCGGCCTTGTCACCAATGGCATCAATGAGATCGTGATAGATATAGACAACGCTCGCGTCTCCTACGACCTTCTTGCGTTCGGCACGGTCCATCTCGCCGACAAAACGGTCATAGCGAACCGCAACAGCACCCTCATAATGCTCGCCAATCACCTTTTGGCGAGATTCGATAGTATCGACGCGCCCCCCATCAACAAGCACGCCGAAGCCCGATCCTGCCTCTCCGCATGCCTCGTAACGCATCGTTCCATGAGGCAACAGGGCAGCCATACCGCATCTGGTTATCGAAGGAAACACACCTTGCACGGCACCAAGCTCGCACTGGCCCTTTGTCTCGCGCTCAAGACGCTCGGCGAGTTCTGCAGCAACCTCATAGCGCAAAGCATCAGATACGATGACCCAAATACGCTTTCCGCGGCGATTCGCAGGCTCAACGTAGCTCAAATCAAAATCAACCTGACGCGGAATACCTTTCACATATCCCTGCAAGCCCAATGCATCGCCCGACGCGCTTGCCCAACGGCGAGAGAGCTCCTTAAGAAACCAACCTTTATATAAAGCTTCCATCGACTCAAAACAGGCGCGGAAGTCTTCATCGAGCTCGTACTCCCCCGCTCTAAAGGCACCGGCGAACTCTGTCACCAGCTCACGGTACCAAGCGTCCATGCGATAGAAATCGCTGGCATAAGAACCCCAAAGGGCCAAAGCCCCCATGCCAGCAAAACCTTCTACATGGTCGCGATAAAAACGCTGCATATGAGCTGCAGCCGAAACGCCACGATAATAGCAGGCAAGTTCCTCATACCAGAGCGATCCGCGACGAGAGGCGACGACCGACAAAACCTCATCAGCAGCATCCACAGACAGACGCACCCGCTCAAACAGCATGCGCAGAATGGTGGCATCGATGCAGGGAAAGACGTCGGCTCCTGCAATACAGTCAAAACCAACGTCAGCAAGTATCTTTCCAAGCTCAAGCTCACGCTCAACCGCCGTTGTCATACTCAACAGCAATAGACGATTACCGCCACGAACCCAATAATCAACGCATGCGCGGCAGAACGCGGCATGAACAGCCTGGGAAGAGAAACGTCCCGACAGCGCGTCCAGACATCCACCCGTCATTGACCGCGAGCAGGCGGTGAGCAACACGTGGACCAACAACTCGGGAACACGAGATAGCTCGAGCGCGTTCCCGTCAAAACCACACCAATGACGAATGAGCTCGCAGAAATAGCCATTCATCTCATATTCAGCAAGTAGGACAACCACCTGATCAGCATTGCCCTCATGCAGGAGCGCCAAATAGCTCGATACGATTGCCGCGGGATCGAGTTCGCTGGCACCCAAGCAGGCAGCCAAAATGCCAAGCTCAAGCTCATCGACGGTCGCAACAGCGACTTCCCTCGATGAATGTAGCAACTTATTGAGCTTTATAACGTTGCGGCGCTTGGCAAAAAAGGCTTTATGGGACTCAAGCGCCGCGCGCATCTCATACGAATCAACTGCGCCGATCTCGCGTAGCTGCACAGAAACATAGTCGGCGGCAAACGGGACGCAACGCGCCTCAACATCCGCCAGCCAATCGCCAGACGGCTCCCCCGCGGAGCGACGATATATAAGCACCTTACGACCGCCCAAGTCACCATTGAGCTTACGCTTGATAGCAAACCGACCACCCTCGCGATCAACGAGAACGCTGACACCCGGCAGCTCCAAATCTGCAAGTACATCCTCAAATTCACCGGACGGATCATGCCATACAACAATGGCGCCCCCGCAATCGGCGTTCTGACCTGCAAACAAATGCAGCAGCTCGGATGTAATATCTGCAAGCTTCATGGCAAACTCTCAAAACTAGTCATCAAACAAACCGGCAAAAATAGCATCCAAATCCTCTTGAGAGGTAGGCTGCGTCTCGAGTATTTCGGAATCAATACACCTGAGCATGGTGTTCTCTTTTTCGCGCAGGCGAGTATATATTTCCTCGTCAAGCGACCATGGATCGGGTTTTCCAAGGTCGTAATCTTCCGAAAGGTAGTAGTACCTTGTCTGCTGATCTTGCGGCAGGCCCAAACGGTGGATTCGATCGCGGGACTGCAGCAAATGGACCAGATTAAAGCTGTACTCGTAGTACACGGCATCGTGACAAATCGAATGCAGCGAGACAGACTCGGCAAGCGTATGAGGATTGGTGATGAGTACGGGAAACTTGCCAGCCCTAAAGTCATCCAGGTCTGCCGAACGACAGACAAGGTCATCCTGGCCGTTAATCGTACGCGCCTCAATCCCCATATCAGCCAGACCGCGCTGAAGATCGGACATGCTCTTGATGAAAATGCACCAGACGATAACCGAGCGCCCCTGTGCCACCAAGTCGCCAATCAGAGAGCAGCAACGAGCACGTTTGCTCGATGCCCCGGCAGATCGAATCATGCCCACGATCTTATCGGAGTAGTCGACGGCATCGACCTCGCCGGTCTCCTCGTCTTCTTCGATAATCCAACGATAGTCTTCGGGATTAAGCGTTTCGAGCAGGTCGATCGGATCGTTTTCCATCTGCAGCACACGCAGCATCAAGGTCAGCTTGTTGCGACGGTAACGGTTTTTAATAACGCCGAGCAGTAGATCCGTACGCTCGCCAGACGACACCTTGATAAGCTCGTCGGGCTCAGCCCTCGGGACGCCTAGGTCATCCTTAGTCGTACGGCAATAAAATGGCTGCAACTTGTTGTTCACGAGCTCAATGTCCGAGTCCTCGGCGTTTTTGAGCTCGCTTTTCTCAAAGCCAAAAAAGTTGTCATACTCCCGCGGATACAGAATGTGCAACATATTGTAAATATCGATATATCCGTTAGGAATTGGCGTGCCCGTCAGGGCAAACGTATAGGGAGCACTCTTGGAAACCACGAGAGCGGCGTTAGCTTGCTTTCCGCCAACGCGCTTAACGCGATGGATTTCGTCGAACACCAAAAGTGTGCGCTCTCCAGCGACCTTGCTGAGCTCCTCAGCAACGCCAATAGCCGCCTCGTAATTCACAAGCAGCAAATTGCAACCGCCCACACGAGCGCGAATATAGCTCCGACGGTCAGACTTTCCAAGCTTTCGGTAAGCATCGTCCTGCGTCGTAAACAAGCTAAGCGGCCGCTTATCACCAAAGCACAGTCTCCACTCCGTCGCCCAGGAATCAAATGCGTTTTTAGGGCACACGACCATAATGCGATCGACCATGTTGCGGGCCGCCAAAAAGGCAAATGCACCCAGCACGGTCGCCGTTTTACCCGACCCCGGCACCGAAAAGTTGCCTGCGCGTCCCATCGTTGCCAAGAAAAACGCGTCGCGCATCTGGCGATCCTTTAGCGGACGCACCATGGCGGCATTGACAACCTCCGCGAACTCTGCGAGATGGGCATCGTGCTTGTGATCGCCGCGCTTGATCTCGTTTCCCAAACGCGAACGTTGCTCGGCAAGTTCACGAATCCGCGTAAAACCGTCCTGAAGGTCCTCATCCACCGATAGCGCCACGCCAAGACGGCCGGCAACCTTCGAAAGCTTGTCAACAATCTTTTCGAACTCCGTATAGTTGCCGACCTCTTCGAGCAAAATGTGGCCCTGGACGACACACCTAACGTATGCCCTACAGGTCATCTTAAAGCGAGCATTGCGACGCAGAGAGTCGGCATCGAGAGGCTCGGGATCAAGATAGAGTTGTCCGTTTCGCTGATACAGGCGCATTGCTTAGCCCTCTAGAGTCTTTTGGACGGCATCGAGAACTTCCTGGGCCTTCTCAAGAAGAGACTGCAGCCCATCCTGCATATTGGCAAGTTGTTCGGGCTCCAGTTTGTGCAGTATTTCCACGTCAACTTCGCCAACATTCGAGAGTGCGTTGCGGACGGCGCGCACTTGTCCGTTTTTGATGTTACGATTGCCGGCCTTCGTGCGGGCAACGGTTCTAGACGCCTTCATCCCCTCTTTCAAACGCGTGTCAGAGCCAAACGTATCGCGAAGATATTCCGTAGTGACAACCACGTCGTCAGGCTTTTCCTCAAGCCTTTCCAAAACCTCAACGGTATAATCCAGCTGCTCTTCGCGCAGCTTGTCGTCAGCAATCAAATTATCGATAAACTCGCGCACCTCACGCGTGCGGTCACCGAGCGTCTGACACAACAAATTTGCAAACACGGCATTTTTAATCTCTTCTCGATCATCCTTGTTCTTGACCTTACCAAGCCTGGTCGTAAGCGACTCGATAGGGCCTTGCAACTTAAGGTCCTGGGCAATATGAAATGCGCCGGGAGCCTCGCAGAACTCAAGAAAATCTTTCAACATATCGATTTGAGCGAGACTGTTCTTCATTTCGCTCTGCTTCATATTGGCATGCTTGGCATATTCTTCTGCCGTCATACGCCCTTCATTGACCCACCTATCGATATCGACCAGACGAGAGATGGCATCATATTCCTGTTTGCTGTCCTCGCCCAGCTGAATCTCGAGCTCAAGGCCCTTAATAGCATTTTCGTCATAGGTATCGGAGAACACGCAACAGCGCAGCATGCGAAGGGTGTTCTCGGCAGCAGACAACTTACGCAAGCAGGTAAAACGACGGTTACCGTCAATGACAACGCCGTTGGTCAAAATGATCGCAGATTGTTGTTGGCCCTTGTTTTTAATATCCAACATAGTCGTCTTAAGATGCTTGGGGTTATCGGCCTCGACCATACCAGCAATGAGGTTATCGAGCTCCGCTTGATCCTGAGGCAGGCCCTCGGGATGCTCTGCCTGATAGCGCGAAATGAAGGTAGCAATTCGTCCATTCTGCACATTGAAATGCAACTTATCGACGCGCACCTCGTAAATTGGACAATCCTGGTTCTGACCGTTAATAAACTTGCGCTCGCTATTGCCGGTTTTGCGAACCCAGCCCTCGGCAATACCCGTGTTGATGAACTTTTCCATTTCCATTGTCTTACTCCACTTCTAGTACAAATTGGTCATGACTAACAAATACTCGCTCGCTGGCACTCGAATAAAACAAGTCCGACTTACGGATTATCTGGATGAGCTGCGCACGCGGAACCACTACGCCGTACTCTTCCGAAAGCAAATCGATAAGATCGTCGATATCGATCGATATCTCGCGCGCCACCACCGCCTGGATAAAATCACGGCCCTTCATGGGGTGGCCGCGTGGCGCAAAGAGCTTAATGCCCACAAGGTTTCCGTGCCCCAGCAGGTCCTCCTGTGACAGGAGCACGCTTTCGTAAAACGCATCGGATAGACCGTACTCAAGTAAGGACAAATCGGATGCGCAGCGCCTGAGCCACGGCACGGTAAAGTACGGCGTGTCGTCATCAGCGCCACGCTCGATGGCATCCAAAGCAAAGCTGCGCAAATCGGCATCCCTAATATCAAGCTCATCAAGACCATCGCGCGTAATCCAGCTCGACTTATCGTAGTCAAGCAAGTCGCCCGACCTGATGGCTCGATAGACCATGTTTTTAAAGGACATACAGTTCAACATGGATTGAGGCAGGCTATCGTGCTCGACGATGGCTCCGTGCATCAAAGACAGGTAGAAATCTGTCTGGCTTACACCCCTACCTCTGCAGGCGCAGTCAGCGTAAAGTGTGAACCCCGTTTGATAGGCATACAATTCCAGCTTGAGCGTTTCGTCGGGCGAACATCCCGCCAGCTCCGCAAACTGGGAAAGCAGGTACCAATCCTCATCAAGCTTGGGAAGAGTTGGCTCACTGGCCATGACGCCTTCAGATCCGGTATCAACATGCTCGCCATGGAACGACTGGGGATGTACGTCTTCAGCCCCAGCAACGCGCGAAGCTGCCGCGGCCGGCCCGCATTCATCATCTTCAATAACGTTTTCTCGGGCTTCGGCCGGATCACTTTGCGTCTCGGGGACAAAGCTCTCGGCACTCGCTTCAACGTCCGCAAACCAATCGTTCGCATCGACAACGCACGGTGATGACCGATAGAACAGCGCTCGTTCATCGAAGCCGAGTTCGTTAATAGCTCGAATCGTATCGAATTTGCCGGCCACATCCTCGCGAATCAAAACAACATCGTCGGGCAACAATAGCCGCTCAACAACATCCGCGTATGCACCGCCAACGTCATGCCATAAAAGAATGGAACCGGACGTTGTATCAAATGCCATTTGTAGCTGTTCGGAGAGCTCGATCAGAGAGTCATCCAGCATTTGTTCTTCGCGTGGCGCGGGGGTCTCATCGACACCCAGGAACCGATAGCCAAAACCATGCACCGTTTTAATCCAAAGGGGATTCTTTACCTCATCTCCCAACTTCTTACGGAGGTTTTTAACATGCGAAGCAAGAGCTCTATTCGATTCAGCGAAGCCAACGCCCATCGAAATCTGAGAGAGTTCCTCATTTGAAATCTCAACGTTTAACCTAGCCGTAAGTGCATTCAAGACACTGTGCTCAATTGGCGTAAGCGCAAGCTCCTCGCCATCGAGCTGAACAATACGGTTCTCAGAATCAACGACAAGCACACGGTCGCCATGCGCAGAACGAAATACACGCCCGCCCTCACCAACGCTCACCTCAGGCTCAAATCCCGGAGCAAAATCGAGACGATAGCCATAACCGTGAACGCCCTTAAGCCAACGAGCGTTGCGGGCATCTTCTTTCAATTTCTTGCGAATATTCTTTATGTGACTATCGAGCACTCGATGCGACTTAGGGTCATCGTGTCCGAATGCCGCAACAAACAGCTCTTGGCGAGAAAATGCATGACCCGGTTTTTGAGCCATACAAAACAAGATGTTGAACTCATTGGGGGTCAAACATAGGTAGGCGCCGTCCATGTACGCATCGCACATGGCTGGATCGAGCAGAAGATTGCTATCGATTCGAATGATCTGATTGTTGTTTACCAATGCTCCCATAGCGGCTCTTTCAACTTCTAGCACACAGACGGCTATTTGATTTTGGCGAGAACGTCCTGGAACTTGGCGTAATTAACCTTAACGCCGTCATCCAAATCAATCTCAATCATTTGGTCTGCAAGGTGATGGACCTTCTCCTCGTAGCTCACGAGCTCGGCAGCTTGGTCGCTTATGCGCTTTTGCTCCTTAGCAAGACGAGCACGATCACGACTGTCGCTTACCTCTATCTGGTCGGCAATCCACATCAGCCGATTGCGGTAACGTTCTTGCTGAGGATGGATATAACCCGTACGAATCAGCGCCAACAAATCAGGGCGATAGCGATGCATGTAGACCAACGCCCTAAAGCCACCCTTCTTGCCCGAATCGAACAGCCAATAAATAGGGCGCTTCTTATAGGTCTGGCAGTGGTCCTTAAAGAAGTCCTTCAAAAAGTAGGTGCGAATCACCTCGCGCGAGGTGCCCTTGCCGCCGAGCGCCTCGGCAATATAGGCCAGGTTCTGCTCGAGCGTTTCCTCGCCGTACGCGGTGCGCACAAAGTCGATAAAGCAGCGCACGATGTCGTCGTCAAAGTACTCATCGTCGGTAATGGGCAGCACGTTGTCGCCATCGGGCATAAAGGTCACGTTCTCGGGATCGGGCATCTTGGCCAGATAGTCAGAGACCGTGGCGCCCTGATCGGCCAGAACCAGACCGTCCACGTCCAGCGAATAGCGGCCGAACATGCAGCCCACGACATAGCTCATGAGCGAGGTGATCTCGTCGCGCTTGGTGCGCACATACTTGTTGCCCTTATAGCTCTCGGGGATCTCGTCGGCGGTGTCGAAGATGCGTGCCACCGACACGTACTTATCCTCGACCTCGATGGGCACCTCGCCCTCCATGTTGTAGATCTTGGCAAAGATTCGGTTGAGCTCCTCTTCGTTAGCGCGAAGCTGCTCAAAGCGAGCATTGACCTCGGCCTTGCGGGCCTCGTATTTTTCAGAAAGCAAGATTGACATGCGTTAACCCCTAAATCTACGAGCAGATTGACGAAAGATAGCTAAAGAAGGAATAGCACATGGCTTGCAACACCTACCCCTTACCTTTTGGGCCTCTTTTAATAACCGTTATCCAATGCAACAAAGTAGACTCCTTTATTACGGCCCGACCTTTAATTTGATTCCCCTGCTTGTTCTCAAAAATGTAATATAGCTCGCCTTTATATTTCGAAGTTTTAAATCCCCCATGAGCAAATGAGTTGCGAATAAAATAGAAGAGGGCCTCTGTTTTATTAAGTCAACTTTTAACACTGTGCACGGCAAACTCAAAAGAACCGTCAAACCTATCTAATCTATTCAGCCCGCTAAGCTTAGCTTCAATATCTTTAACTGGAGCATCTATCCAATTGTCATTCGGGAAACCCGATGCATCTCGCATCAAAGCATGCAGAGTGTTATATCTGCCTTTAGACCAACCAAGTTTTCTAAAAGAAACGCCCTTTGCCGACGTGTCGGGGACAGGCGTCTCCCAAACGTAAAACTGTACAAGTTTCTGAAGTTGTGGCCTGCTCGACAGATTAACCTTAACCGTGAATGACCATTTACCAGCCATAGGCTTCACCTAAAGCAGCGGATGGCGTTTGAAATCCCAAGAGGTTTCAAACGAATCCCAGTCGCTTTTGGATTCATGCCTCAACGCTCTCACAATATTGATTATTTCATTCTGTTGATTGCAATCAGAGGGCTTCACTATCGGTATTCGTGCGACATCTCCGACATTAAAATTTAGTGATGGAGAAAGTAGTGACATAAAAAACAATGCAATTGAACTATTCGCAATCCCCTGAATTAATGCAAGCATCGACTCATTCGTATAGAGACAATTTCCAGCATGTTCAGGCAAATATCCAGAAGATACGTATCTAGTTGAGAAAGCACCACTTGATATAGAGCTCCAGGTCACAGCCGGTAGAAAATAGAACTGTCTATTTTTGATATGCGATCCTGAAAACTCTATTAATTCAGCGCCATCATGTTCCCAAAAAATAACATCCTCATTATTTCCAAACCATTTGCGGAACTGACCGCCAGAAGTGCATGGGAGCCACTTCGCCTTACTCTCTCGGGCTTCTCTATGTGACTGAATAGCATCATCAAAATCTATAAGCCCTATCTCCCACCAGGAACGCATAAAACGTTTGTTGTCTCTAGTTACCATTCCCTGCTTAGGTTGAGCAAAGTTTGACAGGCTAGGCAAAGAAGCCATGTTTTTGACTGCAGCGTCCGAAAGCCAGTAGGCGATGGGGGTGCCGGGGATCTGTTTAAAGGCTTCGGCGTCGCGACGGTAGAACCAGCCGCAGTCGGGGTTTTGGATGGCCTCGAGGGCCTTTCCTTCCTGCAACGACCAATGGTCGAAATCATTTAGTCTGACATAGCCACCGCGATAGCCGGCGACATGTTTGTTCCTGATTACAAATGTACACACCTGAGCAGCGATGCCATGAAATCCATGGACGGAAAGCTGCACTAAGCTATCAATCGTTTTGACATCGACCAGCTGTTGGCGCAAATTCTCGAATGACGATAAAAACATCCAACTATTTGATGTTGCAAGACCCGCAAGGCCCGCTTTCTCCGTAAGTGAGAAGATGCGCTCGATGAAGCACGTGCACAGGTCGCTCTTGACGTCGGGGTAGTTCTTCTTGACCCACTTGGACATTAAGGGGCCGAAGCTGGAGCTACCCATGTAGGGCGGGTTGGCCACCACGCAGTCGTGGCGGCGAGCGAGGATCTCGCAGGTCTTGAGGGCACATTCCAGTTTATTTTTAGAATTACCGTCAAACAGACCATCGGTGCCGGTGAACTCGATCGCCTCACGTAGTGCGGCAAGATCGCCCTCATTCGGAACAAGCAGCGATCCAATCTCGTCCAGGTGCGCCAGAGCGTCGATCAGATCCTTCTTCTTGGTAAGTGCGGCGCCCTGCGGAATGTCGTCCTCCTCCAGCACAATCGGCTCGAGCACGGCAATATCCGCCTGAACCCCACGATTAAAGAATCGCCTATCCATCTCTCGGGCACACATAGCCAGCGCCAACCCTGCAATCTGAGCGGCACGGGAGTCAATTTCCATACCATGAAGGTTCTTGGACAGAATGAGTCCGGGAATATCGCGCGAGCGGTATTCGCGCTCTAAATACATCTTTGCCAAGAGTTCAAAAGCGTAAACGAGAATATGGCCCGATCCACAAGCCGGGTCGCACAGCGAAATATCCTCAGGGCTCTCGATTTTAATGAAGTCCTCGTGCTCCGCATCAGGCTCGATGTAGTACTCCATTCCATCACGCAGGTGACTTCCCGGGTTGTTCAGCATCCACAAACGCCCCAAAGAGTTCTGCACCATGTAGCGCACGATCCAGTTGGGCGTAAACAGCTGTGTGGCCGGACCGATGGTGTCCGGCGTCTCCTTGGCCTTAGATTTAAAGAATGCGTCTTTTACCTCGGAATTGTAGAACTGATACATCCAGCCCAGGGACTCGACGTTTTCCCACGTGCTTCGCTTAACCCGTTCGACAAGAGCGCACAACACACCTTCTTCACCGCGGTCCAAAAGCCTTGTCGGAAGCAGCAACGCATCCGCCGTGCCCACGCGACCGAAGATGGAGGGCAGGCACTCAGCGAGCTCGTTCATCTGAGCCACCAAAATGAGACGGAACAGCGCCTCATCATCTGCCGCCGCGACAAGATCAAACACGCGATCGCGCTCTAAGCCCGACAGATCAAGCTCCGTCGGCATGCGCAAGCAGTCTGGCGAAAAACTATCGTACTCCGAGGTTTCGCAATATGAACTTAGCATGCGCACGCCACAGGGCAGATAGCCTTGCACTTCCATATAGCGTATTGCAGCAAAGCGATTGAACCAGGTATAGGCCATTTCCTCGCAAAAGCGCGCATAGCCGCCATGCTCTATACGGCGATATAGCTCCGAACGTTGCGAACGCTCGAGCGCAGAGAGCACCGTGCCTTTAACAATGGTTGCATCGCGATCGAATTCTTCACGCCCCGCATCGTCGAGCCCGTAGGCATAGCAACGCTGACGTACCTCATCAATTAAGCGGATGCGTGCCCAAGGGCAAAACTTTTCGAGCTCTTTCGTATCCATGTTTCTCCCTTAGCCCAAACGGATGGCGTCATTACCCTCAAGGCTTCGCAGCAGCTCTTTGCGCGCGGCCTCCAAATAGTCATCGATCTGCTGTTGCGAGCTCAGCTCCAGCGGCCTAAAAACCATACTGCGGCTCACCGATTTAACACGTCGCCTAGGTGCCGGTGCGGATTGGGGCTCATTCGTCAGGCCAGGCGCGGTGACCCCCGAATGATCGGTCGTTACCGTCACACTCGTATTTGCCGGTTTGGGACGATTCGCCTCTTCATAGGCATCGTCAATCATTTTGTACAGAGTCGTCTGAGCACGATCGAGCTTGACGGGCACGGCATCCAGGGCGGTCAGCGTTGCCGCATTATGCACCTCATCTTTTCGAGCGCTGTGCGACTCCCCGATGCGAGCCAGCGCAACGCCCTTGTTTTGGGCATACACTTCGATATCCCCATAGCGCTCTTCAACAGAATTGAGCATGGAGATGCGCTTTTGGTCCAAAAGCTCCTTGTAGGCAGCCCTCACCCTTAGGTTTGCCTCGGATAGCTTTTGGAACTGCAGACTCAGACTCGGCTGCTTAACTGCTTCCCTAATGACAGAAAGCGCATCCAGCGTTTCCGAAGCGCCCTCAAAATAATCGCGCTCACTCTCCATTTGCTTGAATATCTCGCAGGCACCGTCGAATACAGTCACCTTGCTGTCGAAAAACTCGTCAATATCCTCGAGATCTTCAGCCGCATCTCGCAGCTCGTTCTCTTTTGCGGCGATTGCCATAATTAGGTCGACGGCATCGCGGCCGCTCTGCAATAGGCCCTCGATAAGGTTCTTTGCATTCACGACCTCCTTATAGCCCGGGTAATCGGGGTTACGCTGGTACTTGACCGAAAGGAGACTCGCCAAGCTATCGCGGCGCTTTTCAAGCTCCCCGCGACATGCCTCGGCAAGGCTGTCCTCTTCGAGCGGCAGAGTATGATTGCCGCTCAACTCTTCTACAGCCTGTCGCGCCTTGGATATGGCTGCCCGAGAAAGCTGTTGGCGTGCCTCAACAACAGCCTGTCGTGCCTTAGCAGCCTTACGCAGATAATCAAGAATCTTGGAATCCCTAAGATCAATCGCTTGCCCTGCGCAGAGCAGGCGAGCGCGCTTTTGCGCTAGCAGCGTTGCGACCACGGCGGCAATGTCAATCTCCGCCCAACCATAAGGCTTCGCATGGTACGTCTCGAGCAGCTCGCTCATTGTTACCTGCATATGTTGGGCGGCGCGAGCTTCCAGCAAACGCATAACCGCTTCGATGGCCCCGGCATTGGGCTCTTGCCCATTCATTGCCGGAGTGTACGCAGTTAAAATCTGCTTGATCTGCATATCGCTGTCGTAGTTTTTATCGATAAGTGGCAGTTTGCTGTACGTAACAGAGACAAGCTGGCGCACGCAGTCCTCGATCATATTCTTGGCAGACACCGATTTGACCGGAGAATACTCACCGCCATAGACATAAAACGTTCCATGCAGCACCGCCTGGCGCATAAGCTCCTCTGCACGCTTATCCAGAGCGACGCGCTCTTCCTGCTTGCCACGCAAAATCGAAGCCACCACTTCGCTGCGATTGTCTGCCTGACGGCTATTGAGGTATTGCTCAATACATGCCGACTGATACAGGCAGTCGTAGTAGTCTTGCTGGGAATCGAGCACTACAATGGCTTCTCCCCTGCTAGAGCTAAGGAGCAGGTCCTCGCGCGAAGGAATCGGGATGCCATCCACACCAGTAATCACGCGCAGCGCCAGCCCCGATGCACTGTTATAACGGGTGTCGTCCAGATATTCCTCAACGTCAAAAACGTTTTTGCCGACCGTTACCTTGGCGTTTTCGAAGACCTGCCTAAACATAATCTGTGCGGCCTTGGACGTAATCTTCGCAGCATCCGGCTGCACGCGCGAAATCTGCTGGGCGATCTCCTGCTCTTCGTCGGTCAGGTACTTATACGTTTCACCATTGCGAGCTACATAGTTTTGGCGTACCAAACGCTCCAGGGACTGCGAAATCTGCTCGCGAACGACAATGCGGTCGGTGCGGACGTCGTCGGTCATAAGGGTGACCAAGTTTTCAACGTTTGCCGGCATGTCCTTATCGACATACAGGATCAAGAAAAGCAGCTTGAGTACCGGAATGTCGCATTCCTCGAGACCCTGCCCCTTTTGGGCGGCATCCGCCGCTCGAAGAACTACACGACGATGATAGTCCTCGAGCGACGTCGAGATCGTATTGTAGAAACGCCAAAGCGGAACCAGCGCGTTCTGGTCCTTGTCCTCTATGCATCGAGCGGAGTCTTGAAAGCCGCTCAGCATGGAACGCTCGGCACTTGAGCTGTTTTTTCCGGACGCGCCGTGATTGCGCAGCTCGTCCATGATTTTTTGAATGAGCTTAAACTGGTAATCAGCAAACGGATACGTGCTGGCGAAGTCTTCGGCGCCCTCGTAGCCAATTAAATCGGCCGCTGCATCCTTAAAGCTATACAAGTTGTTGAGGACCGCCGAGCGCTCCTGATACTCAGCTTTCAACAAGTCGTTCGCATCCTGATTTTTCGCCAAAATGCGGCGACGAATAACTTCATCGGCGCACGAGCTGCTCAGCGACAAACGCGTATTAAAGCGGTCCTGAATCTTGGAGAAGTCACTGCCCTTAACTTTGGTAATTTGATCAATCGCCTGCTGTCCGGTGACCATGACCCACACGCGACCGCCGCACTTGGTGCCCAGCGCCTCGACAATGCTCTGCAAGTTCAGCATAAGCTCGGTATCGCTCGCGATAAACTGGCTCATCTCATCGGCCATAAAGACCATGCGATATGAGCCGCCGCATTCTTGCTCTCGACGCTTTGTGTATTTAGCAATATCGTCGGTAAGCTGGTCGATTGAAAAATCATTGCTTTCCGATTTTTCATACCAGCGCTCTGCCTCGTCCTTGCTCATGACGCCCGTGCGACTGAGTGCCTCGATAACGTCGTCGGAGTTAAAGTCGTAGTCCTCGCGGCCATCGACCCAGGGGCTATGATTAATCTCTTCAAATGCGGCACGGAATTCCTGAGTTTTACCGGCGTCGTCAATACGACGCTCCAGGCGAGCGAGCTTAAAATCTGCACCGTAGAACCCACGGCTCTCGTAATACATCTTGGCAAAAATGCGCGCAACCGCGCTGCCATCCTTATTGAGCGGGCTTTTGATGCCCATATTAAAGAGGATAGCGTCGGTCGTCACGCCCGCCGCGCGCTTTGCTTTGTCGGCAAGTTCGTCATCTTCAAAACGCGGAGCAATATACTCAATCGCAGTTTTACCTGCCGCCTCACGGTTCGTGAACAGGTAGCTGAGCATCTTGAGAAAGTGAGATTTACCCGAGCCAAACGAACCGCTAATCCACACGCCGATTTTATCCGTCGTATCATCGAGAGCCCGGTCATACGCATCGAAAAGCGTCTTGAAATGGCGGCGAAGCTCGTCGGTCACAACGTATTCGTTCAACTCTTGCCTGACACTGCCGTCATCCTCCTGATCGACCTTAATAACACCGTTAATGTTTCGGTCGATGTCGTGCTCAAACATATCTTTGATCTTCATGGGAATGCCTTTCGATGACCGGAAACGTTTTTAGAGTTGATTAAACGCGCGATAGTAGTTGCCGTCGGCAATCGTGCCAAACAGCTTTAACTGCTGCCCGTCATAGGTACCGGGATAAAACAAAACGACGGGGATATCGGAAAATACCGGCTGAATAGACTCGAGAATGATGTGGGCACGCATGAACGGGTAAATCTTGCCAACGCCCGTGATAATCAGGACGTCGCGCCCGCGCTTCGGCTCGCCGTATCTCTCGATAAAGCTGTCGTGAATGAACTCGAGGTACTTCTCGGGTCCCACTCGGCTCTGCATGCGTTGCAAAAAGTGATCGCTGCCTCGTTTTTCCTCGAGGGCGCTCATCTTTTCTAAGATGCCGCGTTTTTCGCAAATGTCGATAAATACGCTCCACAGATCAAACGAAACAATGTTAGGGGCGTCATTATTTGCCTGGCGCTCGTGTGCGCTATCATCCACTAGCTGCTGAGTCAGAGCGCGCACCTGGTCTTCTTGCCTAGCTGGATATGGATAGATATAGAGTGGAACCTCGCCACCCAAGCCACGACAATTCAAAAACTCGGGGTCGTGGAATTTGGAACGAATGAGCTCAAAGCTCATATCAATTGAAGGCAACTCGGTTGCTGTCATCTCGCACCCCTATCCCGTTATGCCAAAGGCAGGCAGAACCGCGGCATCGTCGTTGGCTCGAACGCAACGCTCGAGCTCAAAATCGAGCAATGGCGGACGAAGGGCTTCGGTTTTGCGGCTATACAATCCAGCGCCCTCTATACAGTTGACGAGGACTTGGCGCACTTTATTGCACGTAGCATCCGACCACGTTGCAACGCGATCGTCCTGCGCGCGAAGCCCTTCGATAAACGTAACGATCTCCGATTTTCGAAGCGAGAGATCAAAAAAAATGAACTTAGGGGCAATCACGCACGTCATAAAGTCCCAGACAACTCGGTTGTCGCGCATCATTGCATACAGGTTGACCTGCGCAAGCTGTTCGAGCGAGCCATGCGCAGCAAGATTAATCAAGCTCGCGCGCACGTCTTCGTCTTCGCTAAGAGCCAACAACCGGCGGCAGCAAGCACGGGCGATAGACTTTTGCTCACGCTCAGTAGGATATTGGAAGAGATTTTGGACGGTAACCTTTTCAATGATCTCTTTCGTATCAGAAAGGCTCTCGTCCGCCATGAGGCGCGCAACGACACGCGTCTCATTAACAAGCCACTGCTCGCGTGTCATAGAACCACGATAGGTGGTGGGCATGCTCATGTCGCTCAGCCTCTCGACGAATCAAATAGGTACATTTGATTCATACGACAAAACGCTTCACATCCATTGAGCAACATTTTGTTGCGCAACATTTTAGCTGCGAAAACTCTCTGAACGGTAAAAATATTCTGTGAACGGCAAAAAGAGGATCTGGTTTATCGCGGTTGCTGGAGCTGTTGAGACGACAGGCTTGATGGGCGGGGTGGATACCACAAAGCGACATGTCTTACCGGATAGTCATGCTTAGTCCTTCGAGCATAAACGCGCTTGTGAATGCAGACGCGCATACGCATAACACTCCTTTCGCGCTGAGACCCCTCGTCCTCCGCTATAATCAGCATAGAGTTATACGTATGATTCCATGTAAGGAGTTTCATATGCCTGTCGTAAAGCCTATTTCCGATCTGCAACGCAACTTTGGTTCCATAGCAGATAGCTGCCACCAAACCAAAGAGCCCGTCTACCTAACCAAAAACGGGTCGGCATCGCTTGTCGTCATGGATGCCGAGGCCTATGACGAGCAGACGCGCGCACTAACCGCCATTCAGGAGCGCGAAGAACGCATCCAGCGAGCCATCACGCGTGGCTACGACGACTTAGTAAACGGTCGTGTGCGACCTTGGAAACAGGCCAAGGCAGATGCAGATCGCATCAGGGCAGCTCGCCATGAAATTGGATAACGCAGACGTCGAGTTCTACTCAGAGCTCGACGAACTTGATGAGCCTTTTGATGTTGTCATGACTGACGAGGCACTCTATGCCTATGCCGAGATTCCTTCGAAGCGAGTCTACGCCAGAATCGGCAACCTCATCGACTTTCTAGCCGAGCATCCTTATTTTGGCGAAGAATACGACCCCTACTATCAGGCGGCCTTTCCGCCCATTGACTTCAGGGTCTTCTTTTGCGCGCACTACGGCGTGTACTACCACGTGGATGTTGAGCAGCGAAACATCAGCATCCTGGCAATCGAGGACCATCGAAAGAACCCTTTGAGTAGATTCAAACTACTCAAGTAGCCTCCCCCATGTAACCATCCTGTAAATCATAGCGGCGCACTCGAGTTTTACCGTGATGTGGTCGCGCCTGGCGCTCCACTGTGCTAAAGTATCCCGAACGTTCAAACGACTACGAGGGGGAACTAGAAGATGGCACGTGTGCACAACTTCTCAGCTGGCCCGGCCGCGCTGCCTACAAGCGTGCTCGCCGAGATCGCCGACGAGATGATGGACTACCGCGGTTGCGGCATGTCCGTGCTCGAGATGAGCCATCGATCTAGCATGTACCAGCAGATCATTGACGACGCCGAGGCAACTCTGCGCCGCCTACTGAGCATCCCCGACAACTACCGTGTTCTGTTTTTGCAGGGCGGCGCCACGCTGCAGTTTGCGGGCATCCCGATGAACCTCATGCGCCGCGGCCGCGCCGGCTACGTCGTGACCGGCAACTTTGCCAACAAGGCGTACCAGGAGGCCGCCAAGTACGGCGAGGCCGTGCTGCTCGCGAGCTCCAAGGACACCAACTTCGACCGCATCCCCGACATGGACGACGTCAACGCGCGCATTGCCGCCGAGGCCGCAGGCAACGGGCTCGACTACGTCTACATCTGCCAGAACAACACCATCTTTGGCACCATGTTCCACGAGCTGCCCGATTGCGGCGACGTGCCGCTGGTCGCCGACGTCTCGAGCTGCTTTCTGTCGCAGCCGCTCGACGTTGAGCGCTACGGGCTCATTTACGCCGGCGCGCAGAAGAACGCCGGCGCCGCGGGCGTCACCGTGGTTATCGTGCGCGACGACCTGATCGCCGACGGCCCGGCCTTTGCGCAGACGCCACAGTACCTGGACCTTAAGACCCAGGCCGCCAAGGGCTCCATGCTCAACACGCCTAACACCTTTGGCATCTATGTGTGCGGCAAGGTGTTCCGTTGGGTGGAGCAGACCGGCGGACTTGCCGCCATGGCCGAGCGCAACTGGGCCAAGGCCAACCTGCTCTACGACCTGCTCGAGCAAAGCGAGCTGTTCCATGGCACCGCGCAGGAGGACAGCCGCTCCATCGCCAACGTCACGTTCCGTACCGGCGACGCCGAGCTCGACGCCGCCTTTGTTGCGGGCGCGGCAGAGCACCAGATCCAAAACGTCAAGGGCCATCGCCTCGTCGGCGGCATGCGCGCCAGCGTGTACAACGCCGTCACCATGGAGGACGTGCGGGCGCTGGCCACGTACATGAAGGACTTCGAAGCGCAGCATAGTTTGAGTCCGCGATCTAACTAGCCCGCAACACGCGGGCCGACCAGCCACCTCAGACCACCCTGTTTAGATTAAAACCTGCTAAGGAGTTTTTCCATGCGCAAGATTAAGACCATCGACGACATCACTAAAGACGGCAAAGTCGAGTTTGGCGAGGGCTACGAGTTTGTAAGCACCGCCGAGGAGGCCGACGCGATCCTGATGCGCTCGACCGACCTGCACGGCTACGAGCTGCCCGAGGGTATCCGCGCCATCGCCCGCTGTGGCGCCGGCGTCAACAACATCCCCGTCGAGGAGTACGCCAAGAAGGGCGTCGTCGTCTTTAACTCCCCCGGTGCCAACAGCAACGCCGTCAAGGAGCTCGTCCTGGGCATGCTGGTGCTTTCGAGCCGCGGCGTAGTGCAGTCGATGAACTGGGTGCGCGACAACGCCGACGACCCCGAGATCCAGGTCGACGCCGAGAAGGCCAAGAAGGCCTTTGTGGGCCGCGAGCTCAAGGGCAAGCGCATCGGCGTCATCGGTCTGGGCAACGTAGGCTCCAAGGTAGCCAACGCCTGCGTCGATCTGGGCATGGACGTTTACGGCTACGATCCGTTCATTTCCGTCGAGCACGCGTGGGTGCTGAGCCGCGAGGTGCAGCGCGTGGGCACGCTCGAGGATCTGTGCCGCGGCTGCGACTACCTCACCGTGCACGTGCCCAGCAAGGCAGACACCATCGGCATGATCAGCACCGAGCAGATTAACCTGCTGGCACCCGACGCCGTGCTCATCAACTACGCGCGCGAAACCATCATTGACGAGGACGCCGTCGATGCTGCCCTGCGCGAGGGCAAGCTCAGCTGGTTTAGCTGCGACTTTGCCACGCCCAAGACCGTCAAGATGCCCAACACGTTTATCACCACGCACTCGGGCGCCGGCACTGGCGAGGCCGAGGCCAACTGCGCCGATATGGCCATCAGCGAGCTCAAGGATTACCTGGAGAACGGCAACATCGCGCACAGCGTCAACTACCCCGCCTGCAGCATGGGCAAGGCGCGCGCCGCGAGCCGCATCGCCTGCCTGCACGCCAACGTGCCCAACATGATCGGCCAGATCACGGCCATCCTGGCCAAAGACAACGCCAACGTGCAGCGCATGACCAACGAGTCCGCTGGCGAGAACGCCTACACCATGTTCGACACCGACGAGCACCTGGACAGCAGCACCATCGAGGCGCTCAAGCAGATTCCGTCGATGTATCGCGTGCGCGTGATCAAATAGCGCCGGCACCAAGCCTGCCAGGCAGGCCATGAAGCCCATTCGGCCCCCGTTTTCACGAAACGGGGGCCGATTTCGTTGCTCCGGCTGGTTTTGTAAATGCTACCAAGAACAAGTTTTTTCGGATAATCGACAGTCATGCCCGAATCACTGAGCGCACCTGCTCTGATAAACAGCTTTATCAGGCGCTTTAGTAAGTAATAATCGATCTCTATATGCCAAATTAAAGTTGACTGTCCATTTTCCGAAATAACTTGTTCCGGATAGCATTTTTAACGCCCTTCCAAGGCGAAACTGAAGCCTTTTTCGCGCCCAAAACTCTAGCTCGCGCGACCGTTTTCCACCCGCACGACTACATTCCCGCCCAATCGATAAAAATCTCCTCGCGAAGCCGACGTTCAAGCTCCTGCTGCCGCGGCGTCTTGTCTTTCAACGGCGCATCGAGATAGGACATGATGAGTTCCATCACCACGCGGAAGGCATCGGAGTCGGCCAGCTGGCTATAGGTCATCAGAACGACAGGATATCCCATCGCTTGCAAGGCCGTCGTTCGATCGGAGTCCGCGATCTTGGACTCTATGGATCCGTGAATGGCTTTACCTTGGCATTCAACCAGGCATTCCCGGCTGCCGTCCTTATTTGCCAGCAGGATATCGGCATAGCGCCTATCGAGCCCCGAAATCAGGCGGGCGCTGCGCGTCATACGAATCTCAACGTTATTGGTAAGGCGCAGCCCTTCGCCGCCGCGCAACCTCGTAAGGCCAAACAGCATCGAAGCCTGGACCTCGAGCGGCGATGCTGCCACCCCCGTAATGCATTTCGCGGCGCGTATGAACGATTTAGCACCGCGGAGTCCCTGGATCTTATTGGCGAACTCCGTAAGTTCAGAGAGCTCGATCAAGGGAGGTCGTTTCCACAAGTCTGTTGGATTCCCCGAGACATCCTTTACGTTTTCCCAGCCCAGCCGCGCGTCGCCCCACCGATCCCCGCATGCCTGCTTAAGCGCCGACTTTACCCGAGGCGCAATCTTGCACACGGCAAAGGTGCCGCACATCTCATACATGCACATGATTAAACGCTCGTTTGAAACCGAGGAAGCCAGGGTCAGCAGGGTAAAGAGCGGGGACGCGACATCGAGGCCAAACTCTGTCTGCTGCACGGAGCCAAACGGCCTCTCCCCGTTCCAAACATGCCTGACAATACGATCGCCCTTACGTCCGCAGCTGCCCTGCGCCAAAACGTGTAACGGGGTGCCCAGGAAATGCGTGACGAGTGGATGCTCGCAAAGGCGCTCCCTGCGCGGATCGTCCGCAGAATCGGGCAGGTCCGGCATTATCGCCAAGACCTGTGGAGGTATCCGGTGATACCGAAAGGCAGATATGTCGCACAGCATGTCGTCCATAACGGCAACGTACCCACTGCGCCGTTTGTGAACCTGCTCGGACGGCAAACGCACCGGCTCGGGCTGCGAACGGCAAATGCTGCTGCGCGCACGTCACGGATCTCTCGGGAGGCTTACAATCGGTTTGGAAAGCAGACTGATTGTGAGGTTGCATATGGTTGATGAGGACTTTGCCTGGCGGCTTGCGCAGGAGCTTGTGCGGATCGACAGTTCCGACCCAGGTGCGTATGAGGGCGAGATTGAACGCTATATCAAAGCGCTGGTTGAGGAACGGCTGGCACGGTTGAACCACCCGACACTCGATGCCGTGCAGATTGAGGAGATCGAGGTGCTCCCCGGACGCCGCAACCTTATGGTCACCGTGCCCGGTTTGAGCGACGAGCCACGGCTCGTCTACATCTGTCACATGGATACCGTCACCTTGGGCGACGGCTGGGACGCAGGCATTCCGCCGCTCGGAGCAATCGTGCATGACGATAAACTCTATGGCCGCGGTGCTTGCGATATGAAGGGTGGCCTAGCCTGCGCCATTGCCGCACTGGTCCATACGCTCGAGCGCGTAGCGGCGGATGGCGCGCTGCCCCGCCGCGGCTTTTCGCTCATCTGCTCGGTCGACGAGGAGGACTTTATGCGCGGCTCCGAGGCCGCGATTGCCGCCGGCTGGGTCGGCTCGCGCGAATGGGTGCTGGACACCGAGCCCACCGACGGACAGATTCAGGTGGCGCACAAGGGGCGCACGTGGTTCGAGATTGAGATGACAGGCGTGACGGCACACGCGAGCCAGCCTTGGAAGGGCGCCGACGCCGTCGCCGCCATGGCCGAGGTCACCTGCGCGTTGCGCCGCGCGTTCATGGCGTTGCCCGTACACGATGAGTTGGGGCCATCGACCATCACATTTGGTCAGATTGAGGGCGGCTATCGCCCCTATGTCGTGCCCGACCACGCCAAGGTCTGGGTCGACATGCGCCTAACGCCGCCGACCGATACGGCCGCCGCGACGCGCATGGTAGAGCAGGCCATCGCCGGCGCTGAGACCGCGGTTCCCGGCTGCCATGGAAGCTATACCGTGACGGGCGATCGCCCCGCCATCGATCGCGATCCAAGCTCTCCCCTTCTAGCCGCGCTCAAGCGTGCCGCTGATAACGTGACGGGCGCGGACACGACCGTCGGCTTCTTTACCGGCTACACCGACACTGCCGTCATTGCCGGCAAGACAGGTAACCGCAACTGCATGAGTTACGGCCCCGGATCGTTGGCGCTCGCGCACAAGCCCAACGAGTATGCGCCCCATGCCGATATCGTTCGCTGTCAGAACGTACTCATCGCGCTTGCCGACAACACGCTCTGGGACGCAAACGGCCAAGTTGGGGCATAATAAGCCGCGAACAAACCGACTCGTGCGTTAGGACCGTCCATGAAAGCACTTCCGTTTCCCTGCATCCGCCCGGCTCAGGACCGCGTGCTCGAAGCACTGCCTGCGATGGGCGGTATCTTGAGCGGCAACGACGCCCTGCGCGGCGCCATCGCCGACGGCCTGATGCTCAAGGATCCAGGCGCGGCGTATTACGTGTACGAATGCTCGGGCGAGCCGGGTCGCGTGACGGGCGTTGTGGCGATTTGCCCGGTCGGCGTGCTGACGGGCAGCGACGAGGCTGCCACCGAGAACGTCGACGCACTCGCCACTGCGCACGCGATCGCCGAACTCAAAGTTCAGCCTCGTCCCGTGTCGCTCGCCTACGAGGCCTCGCCCGTCATGGATATCATCCTCGGCGCCGCCAAAGAGGGCGCTTCGCTCTATGCCGTCACCGACCCCGCTGGCATTACGCACCGCGTGTGGGAGGTCAAGCGCGAGGACGCCGTTGCCGCCATCCGAGCCATGCTCGATCAGGCACCGGAGCCGACGCCGGCAGACGACCCCGCCTACGCCACCGCTCTGACCGGGGCGTCGCAGCTGCTGGCCGATGAGGCCCGCGCCGCCGGAACGTACACCGGCAAAGAGCCGTTCAACTTTACCGTTGCCGCGCTGTTCCCCGCCGCGCAGGTCGCCGGCGCCGCGCCGCAGGTTCCGACGGGTTTGCTCACCCACCAGATCGCGCGGTTCTAACAGGGCCTAAACGCCCAGCACAAAGACTCGGCAGCTCAACAAACAAGGGGCGGGGATACATGCGTATGCATTCCCGCCCCTTTCGCATCAAACAATTACGCCGGCGACCCGCACCGCCACGCCCGCGCTACCCGCGCTGCGGGCCTGCTGCCGCCACGAGCGGCTCAAGCCCCAGCTCGCGCGCGTAGTCTTCCTGCGTAAAGATCTCAACCAGTTCAAACGTATCCGTCGCATCATCAAACGCAAAGTGCAACACCGAGCAATTGCCCGGCACGCGGTCGCGCTCGTCTGCCGCCGCGCCCTTCACGTGGTCCATGAACTCCTTGATAGCCGAGCCGTGGCTTACCGCGAGCACGCACGTATGGTCCGGACGCTGCATAAGCTCGGTCAACGTCGCCACCATGCGCTCGCGCACCTGCATCTGGCCCTCGCCGCCAAACTGGCAATAGAAGTCGCGCCACGGGCGCTCGGGCATGAGCATCACGCGCTCGGCCTCAAAGTCGCCAAAGAACCACTCGCGCAGGCCGTCCAGGCGCTCGTACGCCAAGCCCGGCCACAAGTTGGCGATAGTCTGCTCGGTGCGATGAAGCGTGGAGGCGTAGGCGTGGTCGGGCTCAATGCCGCGCGCACGCAAGAACATGCCGGCACGCGCGGCCTGGTCGCATCCCAGCTGCGTAAGCGGCGAGTCACTCCAGCCCTGAATAATGCGCTTGAGGTTAAATATTGTCTGTCCATGGCGAACCAGATACAGGTCTTCATTCATAGGGGGTCCTTTTGTTTGTTACCAATCCAAGAGCGAAAACGCCCCGTCGCAATAGCCAAAATGAAGCACGGCACCGTTGTCGGGTTGCTCTCCCCCGCCAGTCACGCATCTAAGAAACTCCTGGCAGGCTGAGCCGTGGGAGACGGCCAGCACGCAGTCGTGCCGGGGCTGGGCCATGATGCGGGACAGCGCCGCGACCATACGTGCGCGAAGCTCACTTTCCGACTCGCCACCAAAGGCAACCGGATAATCGCCCCAGGGTTGCGCCGGCATCTCGCGGTTTGATGTGCCCTCCAACGAACCCAAATGCCACTCGCGCAGTTCATCAACCAGCTCTATGGAACAGCCCTCGCCAACGATAAGCTCGGCCGTACACCGCGCCCGCCCCAGCGGAGACGAATACACATGGTCAAAGGTCACGCCGCGGTCCTCGAACGCCGCACGCGTCGCCAGCGCTTGCTCGCGCCCGCGCGCCGTAAGCGGCGAATCGTGCCAGCCCTGCAAAATGTTCTTCACATTGAGCTCGGTCTGCCCATGCCGCACCAAATACAGATCGGCCACACGCCCTCCCCTCGCACCACCACAAAGGGGACAGGCACCTTTGTGGTGGTTCACCGCCGGATCACACCGCGGCGACGCTCAGCTACACCAGTACGTCGGCAAGCGGGCGCTTGGGTACGTGGTGCACCTGTGCCTCGTCGCGCCAGTAATTAATTGAGCCGTCGGGGTTGGAATCGATCGCATCGATCACCTGCGTCTCGGCCGGAACGCCAAACGCCATGATCAGCTTGAGCTCATACTTGTCGTTATCGAGCCCCATGGCATCGATCGCGTGGGGCGTAAAGGCCTTGAACATGCAGGCTGCCACCTCGGGCGTGGCGCTGCGGGCGGCGAGCATCATCGTCTGCGCGGCAATGCCCGTGTCGACCTCGGTAATGGGAGCGGCAGGCTTGCCCGGAACAGCGCGCTCGGCAAGAATCGCGATGTAACCGGTCGGGCGCTCGCCCTCGTCGGGACCCGGCCAGTCCTTGAGCGCACCGGCCCACGCGAGCTCGTCAAACACGCGAGCGCAGTCCTCTGCACCGCTCACCACATGAAAGCGCAGGCGCTGAGCGTTGGCGCCGCAAGGGGCCAGGTGTGCCAGCTCCGCCAGCTCGAGCAAAAACTCACGCGGTACGCGCATGGACTCGTCAAACCGACGGCACGTGCGGGCGCGGCGGACCAGCGCGTCAAACGTGTCCAGGCCAAGCTTTTCGCAACCCTGCTTTGCCATCGACTCAGCGCTTACCGGCGCCGCGGGAACTGTTTCGTTCATAGGGACCCCTCAATAAAAGCCAATTGTTCTTAAGAAAATCTAACCTAAAACGTAGGCAATAACGAACAGAGCTGTAATGTTCTACATCTGTTGAATATCCCACATCCAAACGGGAACAAAGGTGACAATTCGCGAAGGTGAGGCTCCAATTCGCCCCTCCCGCCCCACGCGACAGCGCCCTTGGGCGATACTGGTTGCAAGAGCTACGGCTTACGCCGCACGAAAGGAGACATCATGGGCATCTTTAAGAACGATGACAAGCAATCGAGCGCGTTTGGATTTGACGAGAAAAGCATGGCAGGCAAGGCCGTCAAGGCCGTGCGCTGGATTTACGCCATCACGGGCGTCTTGGCACTCGTCGCCGGCATCGCACTGCTGTTTGCGCCCGCCAAGTCTCTCGTATTCCTGACGACCGTCCTGGGCTTCTACTTTGTGATCACGGCCGCGATCAGGCTGTTTACCGCTGTTTTCGAGCCGCTGCTGCCCACCGGCTGGCGCGTTACGAGCATCATCTCCAACCTGCTCATCATTCTGGGCGGCGTCATAATCCTGCGCAACCAGGCCTTCTCGACCGCGACGCTCACCACGCTTGTAGTGGTCGTCGCCGGCTTTGGCTGGATCGTCGAGGGCGTCATGTCCATTCTGGAGTCCGAGCTTTCCGCCAACCGCGCCCTCGCCATCCTGAGCGGTGCACTCTCCATCATCGCGGGCATGTTCGTGTTTATCTATCCGCTGTGGTCGGCCAAGATGCTCGTCATCTTTAGTGGTGCCGCGCTGCTGGTGTTTGGCGTGACGCTCATTGTCCGCGCCATTCAGTTTGGCAAACTGGTGCACTAGATGCCAAAGACGCTTTTTATTGATGCCGACGCCTGCCCGGTCACGCGCGAGTCGATTGACTGCGCGCGGCGGGCGGGCGTCGCCGTTGTTATCGCCGGCAACAGCACGCAAAACCTGGAGCGCCACATTCGCCGCGACGATCCGCGCGATGCCGAGCACGCGCGTCGGGGCTTTTGGGTCACGACGCTCGATGTGAGTGTGGGAGCCGATAGTGCCGACTTTGCCATTGTCGAGCGCCTGCAGGCTGGCGACGTGGTCGTGACACAGGACATAGGCCTGGCAAGCATGGTGCTCGGCCGCGATGCCGCCGCCATTGGCGTGCGCGGGCGCGTCTACGATAAGGCGACCATCGACATGCAACTGTTTATTCGCCACGAAGAAAAGAAGGTGCGCCGCGCCGGTGGACGCACTCGCGGACCGGCGGCATTTACCAGCGAAGACCGCGCCCGCTTTAAACGCAACCTCACCAATCTGCTGCGCTAACCAAGGCAGATTTTCGGGACATGCCCGGAAATCTGCCTTTTTGTTTAGAGCGGTGTGAGCGCTCAGGATCCATGGCTCAACAAAAAACGGGCTTCAAAATGCCATGCATCGCCGCATTGTGCAGGCGCCGAGCATGACTATTTTGAAGCCCGTTTTGTTAGGCCTACTTAGAGGCCGAAGGCGGAGAGAACGAGTCCCCAACCGGCGCCGATGACGTACATCATGACCAGGAACACGGCATTTTCGCGAGCGCTGCGGTTGGTACGGAACAGCACCAGGTAGCCCACGCCGGCGGAAATGAGCGTGCCGGCGAGCATCGGCGCCAGCTGCAGCGCACCTTCGAGGTACAACTGCGTAATAACGACGCTAGCAGAGCAGTTGGGGATCAGACCGACAAGCGCCGAGCCCAGGACGGCGAGCGTCTCATTGCCGCGCAGGAACTGCTCGATTGCGGACTCACCAAAGGTCTCGAGGACGGCGACCAGAATCAGCGTCACCAGGAAAATGAATACCGATACCTGCACGGTATGTGAGATGGCGCTGCGGATGATCGACAGAACGGGCGCGCCCTCGTGGGAGTGGCTGTGACCGTGGTGGTGCTCGTGTGCGTCCGCGTGACCGTGGTCGTGCCCGTGCTCGTCCTCGTCTTCATCACAGCCGCAATGATCGCGCTCGCACAGCTCGTGGATGTGATCGGCACTTACGCCCGCCTCGGCCACTTCGTCAATGATGTCGCCCCCGGTATGGTCGTCGTGCGCACAGTTCACATGAGCCGGATTGGCAGCGGTCCCCAGCACGGTACGGCGAATCGCCGCATGCGCGCGGGCATTACGACGAAGGCCACGGATAGCCGCATCCACGATAAAGCCCGTGACCAGAGCGATCAGCGCCTTCGAGGCGAGCAGCATCGCCATGGTCTGCACGGGTACTTGCTCGGCGAGCAACAGCGGCAACATCTCGTCTGAGGTCGAGAGGAACACGGCGACCAGCGTGCCCAGCGTCACGACACGGCCGGCGTACAGCGTTGCTGCCATGGCCGAAAATCCGCACTGCGGCACTATGCCCAGCAGCGAGCCAACCACGGGACCCGCGGCGCCGGCACGCTTGATAGCGCCGTTGACGCGGTCGCCAGCAACGTGCTCAAGCGTCTCGAGGGTCAGATATGTCACCAACAAAAACGGCACCAACGACAGCGTGTCCTTGCCGGCGTCGAGCAGAATATCAATCAGCAAATCCATGACGGATGGAACCTTTCGTGTCTTTCGGCAGCATTGTAAAAGTCCTAGCGGTCAACTAGGGTATTGTAGTTGTCCCGGGCGCGGTGCCAATAGTTGCCCATGGTAAACTATCATCTCGCCACAACTCAGTAACCCCGAGCCGCGCGACGCGGCCCGTCCAAGGAGCAGCATATGAACGTATCGCAAGCACTCGAATACGAGCGACAGCCGTTTATCCCCATGTTTATCTACGGCGACCACGGCGCCATGGAGTCCGAGCGCCAGAAGGGCGAGGAGGCCCTCAAGGTGCTCGAGACCGAGTACTTTACCGCCGAGGGCGACCCCGGCTTTGACTTTGCTACCGTGCGCGATCTGGCCGACCGCAACCGCGACCTGTGCGACCAGATTGGCGAGGCGCGCCTGCGCAACGTGACGCCCGCGACGCTCTCGCGCGGCCTGTCCGACGCCGACACCTGCGCTGCCATCGGCAAGATGCAAAAGCGTACCGCCGCGTCCGTTATGCGCGAGATCCGCGGTGACCGCGACGCACTCGGCGTGGCATATGCCCGCAAGCCCATCCAAGGCACGGTGCTGGGCATCGACATCGAGACCACCGGTCGCGCGCCCGAGCGCGGCTACATCATCAACGTGGGCTGGGAGATCATGGATCTCACCAGCGACGCCGTGCCGCATGACGCCGAAGCACACTACTGCGGCCTGCCCGACATCTACCGCGGCGAGGATGTGCCGCTGTCGAATATCCACCACATCACCTGGGACGACATCGACGGCAAAAAGCCGTTCCGCGAGAACAAGGAGCTGCAGAAGCAGCTGCTCAAGCTCATGAAGAAGTACCCCTATATGGCGCACAATGCCGCCTTCGAGGACAGCTGGTTCAAAATTCATCTGGACGGTTACGCCGAGGCACGCCGCGCAGGCAAGATCATCGTCATCGACTCGCGCCAGATCTGCCGTAGCCTAGACGCCGACGTGCGCTCGCTCCCCCGCGAGTCCGCGCCCGCTGCGCTCGAGAACTGGGCGCGCCGCCGTGGCACCCTCGCCGCCGACGCCAACGAGCAGCATCTGGGCCTCGACGACACTGACCTCATGCTCCGTACCGTCCAAGCCGAGTTCAACCTCAAGAACCTGTTTGCCAAGTAGAAACGTCTACGACAAACCACGGCGTAGATCACGAGCGGCCCCGCAGCGGGAACCCCCGCGGCGGGGCCGCCCTACGTTCCATAAGCAGGCCCGCGCTTCACAAATTCTGAACCCTATTTTTTAACTATTTCGGCACTTTCCCGACACGTGATTTGTTTTCAGATGGCGATGCATCGATACCAAATGTGCAGCAATTGAGTATTTCTATGCTATAGCTGAGCAGCGAAAACATTGATTTAGGGTGAACGTGCCCATAATTGCGTCAAGTTTTTGGACAGCATTTGGTTAGACCTCTAAAACGACTTTTCCGCTCAGCGTCATCAACACGACATTAGCTGACACGATATATACCATGAGTATCGTATTGTCACATACCACTGCAAAAGCGGTCTACCAAGCCGCGCATTCGGTGTCTGCGAATGACACCGAGCCCTGTAGTCCTGCCGCAATTTACGGATCGTGCCCCACCGGAACGCTCCTCGACGCGGCCGCAGAATGGCTTGCCAAACATGATGTTGCCCGCGACGCAAATGAATCCCTCGAGGTAATGGTGTTTGATCGCAGGAACGCGCGCTACGCGATGGACTGTCAATGCCACGTTTCGTCAAAGCGATTCTCATGCTCGCGTTTTATGGAGCTAGAAGATGACATCTACATTGTTGGCGTTGAGCTTTGTGCACTTCAGGCCGCCACCTATCTTTCTTTTCGCGAACTGGTGGAGTACTACTTTGAACTGTGCGGCGCCTATTCCCTTGGAACCGGTTCTTCTACCTCTTATGCCGAGCGTTTCCCACTTACCTCAACCGAGAGGTTAAAGCAGTTCTTTAATTCCATTACCAGATGCGATGGTTTGGCCCTTGCCCGAAAGGCTATTCAATGTGTACGCGATGGATGCCGCTCTCCCATGGAAACGGCCTTTGTCATGATGCTTACGCTGCCCAAAAGCGAAGGTGGACTTGGTATTAAGGGAATTGAGACCGATTACGAGGTACAGGTCACCGCTGCCGCAAAAAATCTCACGAGACGCAAAAAGTTCTTTATGGATGCATATCTGAAGAAATCTCGAACAGATATTGAATACAACGGTTTTTATCACGACGCGGAAGAAGACCGCGCCATCGACGAAGAACGCAAGAACGCACTTGCGTCCATGGGGTACGGAATCATCACCGTCAGCCGTTATTCCTTTATGCATGCCAGCTCTTTCGTTAGGGTCATGGAGGCAATCCAACGAAAAGAAGGCATACGCCCCTCGCGTTTGCCAAAAGACTTTCAAATCATGCAAGAGGACCTGAGACTGTTTGTGCTCAGAAGGTTTATTGAGGAGAAGAAACGAATCCAGGAGGAGCTTCGCCAGGATTCCGAAGAGCGTCAACGAATTGACCTCGAAAAAGCAATGTTCGAAGGCATCACATTGGACGATCCGACGATTAACGAAGCGCCGGCAATCGATGATATGCAAACCGTCGAACCCGACAGCCCATCACTCAACCAAACAAACAGCTTCACGCCCGAGGGCAGGGTCTTCGGAGCCGGAATCTAGGCCGACTAACAAGGTGGGTACCCTAGCGACGTGCAAAATTGCGAGTATTCAGCAGGGTCGGGTGTCCATCACCCTCGAGTGGATCCAAATGTGAAGCGAAATCACTCTTGCGTGAGAACGTTAGGCAACATTTGAGGAAGAACTCATCGGTTTAACACCCTAAGATAGCTCTTGCACTACATTATTTGGCCCGCGATAGATTAACAGACCCCCTATCGTTGCAGAATACTCCAATTTTTGCACGGCGCAGGGGCACCCACCCCGGCATCGCTAATCAAAACCGCTTAGTCCGGGATCTCGTCCGCTTTTCCTCATCATTTTGTACGACGAATTACCTGAACGTTATTGACATATGAACATGCGCTCATATAATCGAAAGTAAGTTATATGAGCGCATGTTCATATGAAAGGATATTGCAATGAGCGACCACGCTGATGAAACAAAGACTGACATCGAGGCCACCGAGCCCGTGATCCCCACCACCTGCTCGCCCGAGGACCTTCCCGACGAGGAGTTGCTGTACGACTTGGCCGACCTGTTCAAGGTCTTCAGCGACACCACGCGCATCAAGATTCTCTATGCCCTCATGGGCCGCGAGCTCTGCGTGGCTGACATCGCCGAGGCGACCGCAACCTCGCAGTCGGCAGTATCGCACCAGCTGCGCACGCTTAAGCAGTCGCACCTGGTCAAGTTCCGCCGCGACGGCCGCAACATCCTCTACTCGCTTGCCGACGATCACGTCTACACCATGCTCAACCAGGGCATGAGCCATATCTGCGAATAGCAACCAACCACGGTACCAACGCGACCGGCACCCAGGTCGCCAACACAGAGAAAGGAACCCACCATGAAAAAGCAGTTTAAGCTCGACGAGATCGACTGCGCCAACTGTGCGCGCGAGCTTCAGGACGAGCTGGCCAAACTCGAGGGCGTCAAATCCGTGTCCGTCAACTTTATGACCCAGAAATTGACGCTCGAGGCCGACGATGCCGAGTTCGAGGAGGTCCTCGACCGTGTCGTGGAGTTCACCGCCGACGCCGAGCCGGACTGCGAGATCATTCTCTAGCCTGCGCATACGCTGACCCGCAAGGCCGCGCTTACTGCGGCCTTTGCTCGCGAAATTATATGAGCGAGTGTTCATACATTCAAATGGGAGGATACGAGTCATGGTCACCGCCGACCCCAAAAAGAAAAAGAAGAAGCGCAAGAAAAAAGAGTCACTCGAGCATAAGCGCAACCGCATCCTGGTAGCGCTGGGCATTTTTGCCGTGGTGTACGCCCTCGATGAGCTTGGCACCCTCGCCGCCGCATTCGGCACCCCGGGCGACATCTACGCCAGCTTTGTGCTGTTCCTCGTGCCGTTTTTGATTGCCGGCTACGACGTACTGCAAAAGGCATTCAGTAACATCCGCCGCGGCAAGGCCTTCGACGAGAGCTTCCTTATGGCAGTCGCAACCATCGGCGCGTTTGCCATGGTGCTCTTCCCCGATACCGACCCGCACATGGCCGAAGGCGCCGCCGTCATGCTGTTCTACCAGGTCGGCGAGCTGTTCCAGGCATATGCCGTGGGCAAAAGCCGCAAGTCAATCAGCGCCATGATGGACATCGCGCCCGACTACGCTAACGTCGAGCAAGCCGACGGCACACTCGAACAGGTCTTTCCCGATGACATCGCCGTCGGCACCGTGATCGTGGTCAAGCCCGGCGAGCGCGTGCCCATCGACGGCGTCATCGTCGAGGGCGAAACCCAGCTCGACACCGCCGCGCTCACGGGCGAGTCAGTCCCCCGCCCCGCCAAGTCCGGCGACGATATTATCAGCGGCTGCATCAACATGACGGGCCTCATCCACGTGCGCACCACCAAGCCCTTTGGCGAGTCCACCGTCGCGCGCGTCCTGGAGCTCGTGGAGAATGCCAGCGAAAAGAAGGCACGCACCGAGAACTTCATCACACGCTTCGCCCGCGTCTACACCCCCGCCGTCACCGGCGCGGCCGCGGTGCTCGCCCTTGGCGGCGGCCTGGTCACCGGTGCCTGGTCCGACTGGATTCTGCGCGGCCTGACTTTCCTGGTCGTCAGCTGCCCGTGCGCGCTCGTGATCAGCGTGCCGCTGAGCTTCTTTGGCGGCATCGGCGGCGCCTCCAAACTGGGCGTTCTCATCAAGGGTTCTAACTACCTCGAGACGCTCGCCGACGTGGACACCGTCGTCTTTGACAAGACAGGCACCCTCACCAACGGCACTTTCTCGGTGGTCGCGGTGCACCCCGAGGCTGGCTATACCGAGCAGTCGTTGCTTGAGGTCGCAGCCCTTGCGGAGTCGTTCTCCGATCACCCCATCGCGCAGTCGGTAAGCACCGCCTACCAGGGCGAGGTCGACCCCAAACGCGCGAGCGACTCCGCCAACGACGCGGGCCACGGCGTGACGGCAACCATCGACGGCAAGCACGTCGTCGTTGGCAACGCAAAGATGCTCGCCGCGGCCGGAGTCGAAGCGCCCGATTGCGAGGTCGTTGGAACGATTCTGCATGTGCTCGTTGACGGCGTGTACGCCGGCCACATCGTGATTGCAGACACCGTTAAGGCCGATGCCGAGCAGACGATCCGCGACCTGCACGCCGCCGGCGTCAAGCGCACCGTTATGCTCACGGGCGACCGCGAGGAAGTGGCTGCTGCGGTGGCCAAGCAGCTCGGCCTCGACGAGTTCCATGCGCAGCTGCTGCCGGGCGACAAGGTCGAGCGTGTTGAAGCGCTGCTCGCGGCCGAAAGCGGTAAGGGCAAGCTCGCCTTTGTCGGCGACGGCATCAACGATGCGCCTGTGCTTACGCGCGCCGATGTGGGCATTGCCATGGGCGCCATGGGCTCCGACGCTGCGATTGAGGCGGCGGATGTCGTGCTGATGGATGACAAGCCGTCCAACATTTCCCGCGCGATCCGCGTGGCGCGCAAGACCATGTCGATTGTCTGGCAGAATATCATCTTCGCGCTGGGTATTAAGCTGCTGATTTTGGTGCTTGCGGCGCTCGGCATCGCCAACATGTGGCTTGCGGTCTTTGGCGACGTAGGCGTGGCAATCATCGCCATCCTGAACGCCATGCGCGCGATGGGTGTCAAGAACCTGTAGCGTTCGTGGGCTGTCCGGCCGGGACCGGGCTTGGTTTTGAAAACGTCCTCGACCAATGAAGTGCCCCCGTTCTGCTCCTTCGGAGCTACGAACGGGGGCACTTCTGGTCTGCGGAATGTTTTCAAAACCAAGCCCGGTCCCGGCCTGCGGTAACGTTGCTGGCGGTTCTTGGGCATCGCTTGCTGGCGGGGTTCCTTGTCTGAGTTGGACTTAGTTGGTGGGGCCACTGGTCCCGGTCGCTGTCCCGCGCCTTTGGCGCGGGAGGCGCGCCTCTTTGGGAACGAAGAGATAGCTCAGCTGTGATGGCGTCGCGCACCGAATGCTCCACTTTGGACTGCGTCGGACTCGTTGTTGTTCGAATCCCCTATCCCCCTTTCGCTGGTTCGCGCTTTACGCGAACTCCGCGCTCCTGGGGGTCAATTAGGCTTCCGTTGTTGCGCCGGCCGCATCTTCCCGTCCCAACATCGCCCTCAGCTTCTCGAAGCTCTCCTCACTCAGGCAGTGCTCCATGTGGCAACCCTCTTGCGACGCGACATCCGCCGAAACACCGGCTTCCTCGAGCAACCGCACGAAAAAGCAGTGGCGCTCCCACATTTGGCGAGCGACCTCCAGACCACGTTCCGTCAGATGAACGTCGCGCTTGCCCATTTCGACATAGCCGCTGTTTTCCAGCGTCGCCATGGCTTTAGAGACGCTCGCCTTGGTCACACCCAGGTATTCGGCGACGTCGATTGAGCGCACCGTGCCTTGGCGCTCCGAGAGCACATAAATAGATTCGAGATAGTCTTCTCCAGATTCACGTAGGGCCATGGGCCGCCTTTCGCGATGATCGTTAGTTAGCCTTTGGATACTTTCCTTGGCTTACTTTACCGCAAAAGTTGCCCATGTCTTACTACGTTGTTTAAAAAGTTAACCGTGTTTCACAAAATGCGCGGGGCAAGCAGGGCGACACCGTACGCAACGTACAAGGAGTGTCCCCAGCTGCCGGCACAAAAGGAACGTCCCCAAGTGCCGAGCCGCAGCTATAGCAGCCCAAAGTGCTTCGCGGCGTTGTAGATGCCGTCATCGTCTACGGCGGTCGTAACGTAGGTCGCTGCGGCCTTTACGGTCTCCTGCGCGTTGCCCATGGCCACGCTTGTGCCCACGGCCGAGAACATCGACAGGTCGTTCTCGCCGTCGCCAAAGGCAATCGCCTCGCTCGCGTCGATGCCCAGGCGCTCCAGCGTCGCTGCCACGCCCAGGTCCTTGCCGCCGTTGGCAGGGATAATGTCGCAGAACAAATCGCACCAGCGCGTAGTGAGCGAATGCGACACGGCGTCGGTCACGATATGCTCGTCGGCCGGGTCCACAAAGGCGCAGAACTGGTAGACCGGCGCATCAAAGGCATGCTCAAACGGCTCCTCGTGGTAGACGATTCCCGCGTTGCTACCGGCCGTCACGACGCGCTCGGACAGGCGGTTCACAAACGAGTTCTCGCCCTGCATGCACAGCGAGTCGTAGCGCCCCTGCGCCACCTGGTCCACAATCACCGCAACGTCGTCCGGATCAATCGGACAGCTACGGTAAACGCCCTCGGCATCAAAGCAGTGCTGGCCCGAGAGCGTAATGTACGCATCCCAGCCCAAGTTGAACAGCCAATCGGGCATCTGGTAGGTCGGACGGCCCGTGGCGATTACGCACGCAATCCCCTGCTCGTGAAAGCTGTCGAGCACCTGCTGCGCCGACGCCGGAATCCGGTGGGTCTTAAAGCTCAGCAGCGTGCCGTCGATATCGAAAAACGCGGCTTTGATCATCCTCGTCTACTCCTCGCCCTCGAGCTTTTCGCTCGCCTCGAGCCACGCCATCTCCAGCTCGTCCATGGCGGCGTGGGCCTCGTCGATCTTTGCCTGCTGCTCGCCCAGCGCCGTGTAGTTGGTGGGATCGACCTGGGCCATGGCGGCCTCGGCCTCCTCCACGCGAGCGCGCTGCGTCTCCATCTTGCGCTCGAGCGAGCTCACCTCGCGGCGGAGCTTCTGGCGTTCGGCGTTGGAAAGACCGTTGGGCTGCCCGCTCGTCTTAGGCTTTTCGGCCGCAACCGCTGCGGCACCGGTGTCGAACGTGCCGGTCTTGGCACTCGGCGCGCCCACGGGCTCGCCCTCGGCGGTGGCGTTGCACAGGCGCAGGTACTGATCGACGCCGCCGGGCATATGCGTCAGGTGGCCGTCAAGCAGTGCCCACTGTTGGTCGGTCACGCGCTCCATGAGGAAACGGTCGTGCGTCACCAGGATCAGCGTGCCGGGCCAGCCGTCCAGCAGATCCTCGACAATCGCGAGCATATCGGTATCCAGGTCGTTGCCCGGCTCGTCCAGGATAAGCACGTTGGGCTCGTCCAGGATCGTCAGCAGCAGCGACAGGCGACGGCGTTGGCCGCCCGAAAGGTCGCCGATACGACTCCAGAGCTGTTGGGTCGTAAAGCCCAGGCGCTCGCAGAGCTTCTCGGGCGAAGTCTCCTTGCCGTCGATGACGTAGTACTTCTTATAGTTGCTGAGCACCTCGCGGATCGTGTCGCCCATGTAGGGCTCGAGCTCCTCGAGCTGCTGCGATAGCACGCCAAAACGTACCGTCTGGCCGATCTTCACGCGGCCGTGCAGGGGCGCGATCTTGCCCTGAATCACGTCGAGCAGTGTGGACTTACCGGCGCCGTTCTCGCCCAAAAGACCATAGCGGTCGCCCGCGCCGATAAGCCATGTCACGTCGGAGAGCACCTGCTTGGGCGCGCCATCGGTATCCGCATAGCCGGCATCCACGTCGATCACGTCGATGACCTGCTTGCCCAGGCGGCTCACGGCCAGGCGCTTGAGCTCCAGCTCGTCACGCACGGGCGGCACGTCGGCGATCAGCTCGCGAGCGGCATCCACGCGAAACTTGGGCTTGGTGGAGCGGGCTTGGGCGCCGCGGCTCAGCCACGCGAGCTCCTTGCGTGCCATGTTGCGACGACGCTCCTCGGTGACGGCGGCCATGCGGTCGCGCTCCACGCGCTGCAGGATGTATGCCGAGTAGCCGCCCTCGAAGGGATCGACCTGGCCGTCGTGGACCTCCCACATGCTGGTGCAGACCTCGTCCAAGAACCAGCGGTCGTGCGTGACCACGAGCATGGCGCCCTGGCCGCGCTGCCAGCGGGCCTTTAAGTGACGCGCGAGCCAGTTGATGGTACGCATGTCCAGGTGGTTGGTGGGCTCGTCGAGCATGAGCACGTCGTAGTCGCCGATCAGCAGGCGCGCGAGGTCCACGCGACGGCGCTGGCCACCCGAAAGCTCGCCCACCGTTCCCTCCCAGGGCACATCGCTAATGAGGCCGGCAAGGATCTGGCGTGTTCGCGGACTCGACGCCCACTCATACTCGGGCGTGTCGCCCACAACGGCATGATGCACGGTATCGGTGTCGACAAGCTGGTCCTTTTGGCCGAGCAGGCCGATCGTGGTGCCGCGGCGATGAGTCACGCGGCCGTCGTCGGGCTCCAGCGTGCCGGCGAGCACGCTCAGCAGCGTCGACTTGCCGTCGCCGTTTTTGCCGACGATGCCAATACGGTCGCCCTCGCCCACGCCGAGCGTCACGCTATCGAAAATATGCTTGGTGGGAAACTCTAGGCTGACGGAATCGCATCCCAAAAGAATCGCCATGTGCCCTGCTCCTTCGTAGAAATTCAACGTTGTCCATGATAGCAGCGAGCCCCACCCCAAACCACCACGAAGGTGCCTGTCCCCTTTGTGGTGGTCGGTCTGGCAGCGACACAAAAAAGGCGGGGCATCTCCCGCAAGAGATGACCCGCCTCTCCAATCAGTCCCGTGGCGACCGTGGCCGCCACGGGCCTCAAGCATGTCCCGGACTAGGAGAACATGCCGGTGAGGTAATCATTCAGCCGCTTATCCTTGGGCCGTTGGAAAATCTCGTCGGTCTCGTCGTACTCGACCATATCGCCCATGTAGAAGAACGCCGTGCGGTTGGACACACGCGAAGCTTGCTCCATGTTGTGCGTCACGATGACGATAGCGCGGTCGGCCACAAGCGACGACATAAGGTCCTCGATCGCCAGCGTCGAGATGGGATCGAGCGCCGAGCAGGGCTCGTCAAACAGGATTACGTCGGGGTTGAGCGCCAGCGTGCGTGCAATGCACAGGCGCTGCTGCTGACCGCCTGAAAGCGCATAGGCGCTCTTGTCGAGCTTGTCCTTGACCTCGTCCCACAGCGCCGCGCCGCGCAGACTCTCCTCGACCATGCGGTCGAGCTCGTCACGGTCGGTGATGCCGTGGCGCTTAGGCGCAAACGTGATGTTGTCGCGAATGGACTTGCGGAACGGGTTGGGCTGCTGAAACACCATGCCAATGGAGCGACGCAGCTCATAGGTGTTCTCGGCCTTGGTGTTCACGTTGCGCCCGCGGTAGTTGATCTCGCCCTCCACGCGGCAGCCGCGAATCTCTCGATTCATCAGGTTGAGGCTGCGCAAGAAGGTCGACTTACCGCAGCCCGAAGGCCCGATGAGTGCCGTGATCTCACCCTTGTGAAAGTCGAGCGACGTATCGTGCAGCGCATGGTGGTCGCCATAGTACACGTTGACGTCCTTGGTGGAGAGCACGACCTCGTCGCTCACGGCCTTGCCGCTCACGCGCACGCGCTTTTCGCTCTCCCCCACACTCGACAGAAAGTCCTGGGTCTCGGACGATGCCGCTTCGGTTGCGGGCATTGCATTCATCTCGCTCATTCGGCCGTCATCTTCCTTGCCAGTTGCTTGCCCACGATACGGGCAACTATGTTAAACAGCAGCACGCAGATCATCAGCAGTGCAGCGGTGCCCCAAACGATCTGCTGGGCCTCGGGGCTGCCCTCGCCGTAAATCTTGTAGATGTGCACGGCGAGCGACTCACCGGGGCGGAACACGTTCCAAGCGCAGGTGGGGCTCGACAGGTTAAAGCTCAAGAAGTTCAAACGCACCGGCGAGCTCATGCCCGAGGTAAAGAGCAGTGCCGCGGCCTCGCCAAACACGCGGCCGGCCGAAAGCACGATGCCGGTCACGATGGCAGGCATGGCCTCGGGGATCAGGATGTGCAGCGTGGCCTCCCAACGGGTAAGGCCCATGGCCAGGCACGCATCACGCTGGGCCTGTGGCACGTCCTCGAGCGCCTGCTGAATCACGCGCACCAGGATGGGAATGTTAAACATGGTGAGTGCGACGGCGCCGGAGATGATGGAGTACTTCCAGCCCAGCTGCACCGAGAACACCAGAAAGCCGAACATGCCGACGACGATGGAAGGCAGCGAGGACAGCGTCTCGATGGCGGTGGAGGCGATGTCACGGATAGGGCCGTTCGGTGCGTACTCAACCAGGAAGACCGCTCCGCCCAGGCTGATGGGCACCGAGATGACCAGAGTGATCAGCAGCAGGTAGAACGAGTCGAACAGCTGGTAGAGCACGCCGCCCTGGGTACCGTTGGCGCGCGCGGGCTGCGTGAGAAATCCCGGCTGGAACAGCGTCGAGATGCCCTCGAACAGGATATAGGCCACCATGGAGACGACGATGAGCATGACGATGGCGGCGATCGCCGTCAGCACGCCCGTGGCGATGCGGTCCTGCTTTTGGACGCGCCCGAGCCTCGCCTCGTCGATATGGATGCGCGTGCTAGCCACGAGCCTTCGCCCCCTTGCGGCCGATGAGGTGGATAATCAGGATGAAGATGAGGCTCATGCCCATCAGCAGCAGGCCGAGCGCCCACAGAACATCGTCCTGGGCCGAGCCCTCAGCATAGACCGCCATGGACGTGGTGAGCGTGGTGGTGATGGTCGAAGCCGGCGACAGCAGCGACGTCGGCATGACCTCGATACCGCCGATAACCATGCGCACGGCGAGCGTCTCGCCAAAGGCGCGGGTCATGCCAAGAATGACCGCGGTCATGAGCGACGGCATGGCGGACTTGAGCACCACGTGCCAGATGGTCTGCCAGCGGGTGTAGCCCAGCGCGAGCGAACCCTGGCGGTAGCTGTCGGGCACGGCGCGCAGGCCATCGACCGAAAGCGTAGTCATCGTCGGCAGGATCATGACAGCCAGCACGACGGCGCCGGGCAGGATACCCAGGCCCGTGCTCACATGGAAAACACTCTTCATAAGGCCGACGACCACGTGAAAACCGATCAGGCCAAAGACGACCGAGGGAATGCCGGTCAAAAGCTCAATAAGCGGCTGAAAGACCTTGGAGCCAAACTTAGGCTGGATCTCGACCGCAAAGATAGCAGAGCCGATGGCGATGGGCAATGCGATGAGCGTGGAGAGCACCATGACCGCAAACGAGGTGACGATCAGGGGCAGGGCGCCGGTATAGGGCAGGCCGTTTTCGGCTGTGTTGGCCAGGTCCCACTTGGTGCCGGTGAAGAACTCGACGACCGAAACGCCGTCCTTGAGAAAAGCCGAGAGGCCCTTTTGGGCGACCATAAAGATGAGCGCGGCAACGACAAGCGTCACGAGCGCTACGCACGCGCCCGTGACGCCCAGGCCCACGTTCTCAAGGTCGCGCTTTGGCAGCTGTTTTGCCATTGCAAACCTTTCCGGGGGCGATTACTTATTTAGCAGAGACCTTGCCGCTGGCGTCCTTGACGACCTTCATGGCAGAGACGGGAATAAAGCCCTGCTCCTCGACGAGCTTGCCCTGGACGTCGTCGGAAAGCATGAACTCCAGGAAGGCCTTGGTAGCCTCGTCGGCGTCCTTGGAGCAGTACATGTGCTCGGTCGCCCAGATCTTGAAGGAGTCGTCGGTGACATTCTTGCTCTTGGGCTCGACGCCCTCGACCTTGATGGCGTTGAACTTGGAGTCATCGAAGTGCGAGAAGTCCAGGTAGGAGATGGCGTTGTCGGTGCTGGCCATCTGAGTCTGGACATCGCCGGACTTGTCGAGCTCGGCGTCGCCCTTAAAGTCGACGGCCTCGTCGCCAAAGACGGCGGCCTCAAAGGTAGCGCGGGTACCGGAGCCGGCCTTGCGGTTGAGGACGACGATGGTGGCGTCGTCGCCGCCGACCTCCTTCCAGTTGGTGATCTGGCCGGAGAAGATGCCCTTGAGCTGCTCGAAGGACAGATCGTCGACCGTCACGTTCTTGGAGACGACGGGGCCCATGCCCACGACGGCGACCTCGTGGTCGACGAGGTTCTTGACCTGATCGGCCTCGAGCTTGGACTCGGCGAAGACGTCGGAGTTACCGATGGTGACGGTGCCGGCGGCAACAGCGGTAAGGCCCTTGCCCGAACCGTTGCCCGAACCGGAGATGGAGACGTCGGGGTTGGCATCCATGAACTTCTCGGCAGCAGCCTCGACGAGAGCCTGGAACGAGGAGGCACCGTCGTAGGTCACCTCACCGGAGACGGACTCGGCAGCAGCGGCGCTACCCTTGTCGGCAGCGTTGGAAGCGCCTGCGCCACCGCAACCAACGAGACCGAGGCCGACGATGCTGGCAAGACCACCAGCGAGGCCGAGGAACTGACGACGAGAATAAGCCTGATCGAGCATGATCTTCCTTTCATACATGCGACTCGCGGGCACCCCGCCCGCTTTGCTGTTTGGAAAGATACGGCCCCGACCGGGCAACGTCCGCGCCAACTGCGGTTTCTTACAGGCATCTGATAGACCCTTACCGCAAGCGCGGCTCGGCTTTACAAACGAATAACAATCCCCACCCAAGCATGGCGCGCCTTTTACACCAATAAAAACAAAGTTGCGGTGAAATAGTTCCTGTTTGGCCATCAAATGGCCCATTCTAGGAACTATTCCACCGCAACTTAGATTGGGAAACCGCGAAACCTTAAAGCTCTAATTCATTCAAACGGAGGATCGCAACGATATAGATCTTGAGCGCCTGCTTGAGCTGCTCCTCGTTGGCGCACTCGTTGGGGCCGTGCATCTGGCCGCCCCATGCGGGCAGCTTCAGGCCGGTCTCCTCTGGGCCAAACGAGACGGCGCGGGCAAAGTTGCGCGCGTACGTGCCGCCGCCCATGGCAAAGGGCTCGGCATGCTTGCCCGTAAACTCATTATAGGTATCGATAAGCGCCTTCACGGCCGGATCGTCGGCAGACACCGAGAACGGCACCTTTGCACGACCCACACGACACGTCACGCCAAAGCGCCCCACGAGCGGCTCGAGCTGCTCGCGGATGGTATCGGCGCTCGTGCTGTCGGGGAAACGCACGTCAATGACCTGCTCGATGTGGCCATCCGCCACACGGATGACGCCGGGATTGCAGGTGAGCGGGCCAAACGCGGGGCTCGCCGCGTCGACACCCAGGCCACGGCCATAGGCGTCCGCATGCACAAAGGCCAGAAACTTGACAAACTCGTGCTCGGCAGGCGTCAGCAGGCGCTCGTCACGGGCACCAAACGCGTCCTCGGCCTCACGCAGATACGACACGATCAGGCCGACGGCATTAATCGTTCCCTCGGGCATCGAGGCATGACCGCCAATGCCGTGGGCAAAAATCTGCGCATGGCCGTTATCGAGCGCCGTAATCTCCAGGCGGTCGGCGTTCTCGACCGGTGCCGGCAGCTCATCGGCGTCAATCGCGAGCTCGCAGATAGACTGCGACGGAATGGCGTTGCTCGCCTCGGCACCGCTCCACGATACGATGCGTCCGCCGTCGATCTTGGGACTCACAAACGTCGCCCCAAACTGGCCCTTCTCGGCATTGCAGACCGGGAACTCGGCATCGGGCGTAAACAGAAAGTCGGGGTCTGCGTGGTTCTCCAGATAATGGTGAACGTCGGACATGCCCACTTCCTCATCGCAGCCCAGCAGCGCGCGGAAGGTATAACGCGGCACAATGCCGTGCTTGAGCAGATAAGCGCCAGCGTAGAGCGACAGCACCGCCGGGCCCTTGTCGTCGATCACGCCACGGCCGAGCAGCCAGCCCTCGCGGCGCTCCATCGCAAACGGGTCGGTGTTCCAACCGGGGCCAGCGGGTACCACGTCCACATGGCAGATAGTCGCGAGCTGCTTATCGCCGCGACCCGGAATATCGGCGATTCCCACAAAGCCCTCGTCATCGCTCGTCTGGTAGCCGAGCTTTTGCGCAATGCCGAGTGCGCAATCGAGCGCATCACGGACCGGGCGGCCAAACGGCGCACCGGGCTCCGCATCGGCAGCAACGGCTACAGACGGATAACTCACCAGCTGCTCGATATCGGCGACGACATCTTCCCAGACCTCGTCGACATACTCAGCGACGCTCTGCTCCACCTGATTCATGGACGACCTCCTTACCAATGAGGGGCGAGCGTGCCCGCCCCTCACATCACATACTTATATAGCGAAAAGTTTAGCAAGCTCGGCCACCGAGTGCACCACCGCATCGGCACCCGCGGCCTCGTGCTCCCCCAGCGCCGCCGCGCCCGAATAGATGCCGATACACGGCACACCCATCGCGTGCGCGCCCTCCACATCGTTAAAGCGGTCGCCGATCATCACGGCCTCGTCGGCCGTCGCACCGAGCGCCGCCAGCGCATCGCGAACCGAATCTGCCTTGGTCTCGCGCCCCTGCGGCGGATTCATGCCAACCACGGCTTCGAACTGGCAAAGCCCCAGCTCATGCACCATATCGATGCACTTCGCCTCCATGCGCGACGTCGCCACGGCCATACGCTTGCCCTGGGCGGTCAACCCATCCAGCAGCTCGGGAATCCCATCGAACACGGGGTACTCCTCCGGCCCCAGCTCATCAAAAAAGGCACGGTACTCGTCGGCCACCACAAGCGATTCCTCGCGGGAAAAGCCGTAAAAGTCGTGGAAGCTCTTCCACAGGGGCGGCCCGATCATGCGGCGCAGGTCACCCATCTGCGCCTCAGAAAACCCGCGCGCAGCCAGCGTCTTGCGCGTCGAGGTCATCACCGCCCGGCCCGTATCTGCCACCGTGCCGTCAAAATCGAACAGCACAATCGGCCGTCTGCATATCTCCAGCGCCTCCATCGGCATCCCTCTTCCCCAGTTGGTGATTTCCACACCGACACTTCAAACTGTTGACTATTCAACAATTGAACCTAGCAATGTGGAATGACTCTACTATACTTGTCGCACTTTGCTCTCAGAAGGCGGCGCGCAAACGCCCCAACGAAAGGTGCAATTATGTCTTTTGCCATCATAACCGACTCCACGTCGGACATCTCCCCCGCCCGTGCCCAAGAGCTCGGCATTTACGTGATTCCACTGCATGTGATTATCGAAGGCGAGGACCTGCTCGACCAGGTGCAAATCACCGCCGAGGAATACGTCGCCCGCATGGCAGGCTCCGAGCAGCTACCGCACACCTCGCAGCCGAGTGCCGGTGAATTCAAGGCACTCTTTGACCGCGTGCTCGCCGACGGCCACGATAGCGCCATCTTTATCTCGCTATGCAGCGAGTGGTCTGCCTGCTACGCCAACGCGTGCCAGGTGGCCGATACCCACGAGCTCGACGTGCGCTGCATCGATTCGCGCACCGGCTCGGGCGCCGAGGGCCTGCTGGTAGAGTACGCGCTCGCCATGCGCGAGGACGGCCGCAGCCTAGACGAGACCGAGGCTCAGATCCGCGCGACGCTGCCCGACGCCCATCTGCTGCTGATTCCGCGCACGCTCGAGAACCTGGTCAAGAACGGCCGCGCGCCCAAGCTCGCTGGCCAGCTGACGCAGATGCTCAACATTCGCCTGGCCGTTTCGCCGGAGTGGAAATCGGGCGAGATCAAGGCCATCAAGAAGGGCCGCGGCGCCAAGCGCATCGTCGCGAACACCATGGCCGACTGCCTCGCATTTTTGACCGAGCATCCGGGTTCAAGCGTACGCGTGCTCACGACCGGCGCCGCCGAGGAGCAAGAGCTCGTCAATCAGGCGCTCGCGGGCCAGGACTACGTAGACGCCGGCACCGGCCCCATCGGCTGCACCATCGCGACCCACGTAGGCGTCGACGCCATCGCCATCAGCTACTGCCCCCGCTACCAGCCAACTCGCTAGGAACGCCCACATCAGTTGCGGTGAAATAGGGACTGTTTTTGGCTTATCAGCCGCAAATCAGTCCCCATTCCACCGCAACTTCTTTTGCTGAGCCATCCATATACAAGATATGCTGACGATCGGCGCATTCCCAGCTGTTTGGGGGAGCTTCGACTAGCCCCTAGCGGTACCCGGTGGGCAAAAAATGGCAAATATGAGTACTGTCATAAATTTAGTAACAGCAAAATTTCGCTGAAATTGCCCGCTTCCACCAATTTCAAGCTCCATAAAGCCCCGAATCGTCGTGTTTAGAGGGGTGAATATACTAAAACTCAGTCAATTGGTCTTAGATACTTCTCAAATGATATGAGACTAACCGAGCAACAGTACTCATATTTTCCATTTTTTGCCCACCGGGTCTGAATGAGGTCCGCTCTTTACGCCTCCGGCTACCCATATGACCGCAAACCCTGATTATCAAGGACCGTCGCGCGCCTTGGCATCGACCGAAAGCCGCTCGCAGAATAATCCCTTGCCATTAGCAAACTTGAATCGAAATTACATATCCCAAAAAGCCGTAATGCCGTACCCTCGTCTCAACAACTCCAATACAAGGACGGCATTCAAATGGGCAACGCCAAGCATCAATACGCCCTCTTTGGGACCGCACAATTTAAATACGATCAGACGATCACACATATATCGGACCAACACCGACAAATCGTCATTTGCAACAACGGTTCAGACGTACGCTACGCAACGCTAGAAGAGTGGGAAGAGGCTGGCACTTTGTTCGATGAACGAGCGCAAATCGAGGGCATCGTCACCAGCGCGAGCCCAGCACGCGATAAACTCGAGCTCTTTCGCAGTCTCTTTACCGGGCGCAAAGATGTTTACGCTCATGGATATCGCAGAAAGGACGGGGGCATTGGCTATACGCCTGCTTGTGCTAATGAGTGGGAGCCAGGAATTTGCCCCAAAGCAGCCCATCAAAGAGTTAAATGCGTGGAATGCAGCAATCGCGTCTTCCCGGAATTAAGCGATGCCGCAATCATTGCTCACTTTAAAGGCAACGATGACCGGTTCCGCGATGTCCTCGGGCAATATGTTCTCGATAGGAACTGCAACACGAAAGTTCTCGTCATCGATTTTGACAAAGCGGACTGGAAAGAGGCAACAAATGCCGTACGGCTTGTTGCAATACGACGGGGCATTAACGCCGCCGTTGAGCGCTCAAGGTCCGGCAACGGCGCCCACATCTGGTTTTTCTTCCTCGAGCCAATCAGCGCAAAGGCTGCCCGAGAGTTTGGAAGTTGCCTCATAACCGAAGCTGCGGCGCATAATAAGACAATCACGTTCGAGGCCTTTGATCGAATGCTACCCGCTCAGGCCACTATTCCCGATGGAGGCTTCGGAAACCTCATCGCACTCCCCTTTCAAGGCAAGGCGCAACGTGAAGGAAACAGTGTATTTGTAGACGAACAATTCAAGCCCTTTCCCGACCAATGGCTCTATCTATCACAAGTCCAGCTGATTCCGCGCTCGACGGTGCAAGATCTGATTGAGGCCCCTGGAAACAACCCGCACGGACCAGCAACAACTACGGTGGCAAACAAGGGCAAACGGTATGCCCAAAGACCACGAAAGCGACTACCACTCACATCGCGGGACTTTCCCTCATCGCTGCCCGTTATTCAAGCCGATATGCTGTACATCCCCGAGAAGTCTCTGAGTCCAGCAGCTCAAATGGAAATCCGCGGACTTGCGACATTTGCCAATCCGGCATTCTATCGCGCGCAGTCCATGCATCAATCAGTATTCGGCAAACCGCGACTCATAGACCTTAGCGAGCTGAGAGATGGTCATGTTGCAATTCCCCGGGGCTGCAAAACTCAACTTGAGCAGCTTGTTCAAGAGACCGGCGTTACCGCCCACTATTCAGACGAGCGCAAATCGGGTAATCCGATTGTTATGGCATTTAAAGGAGTCCTTCGCCCTGAGCAGCAAATCGCCGCTGATCAGATGCTCATATACGAAGACGGAATCATGTCCGCGCCGACAGGCTTCGGTAAAACAGTCGTCGGAGCTTATCTTATTGCATCCATTGGTCTTCCAACGCTCGTCATCGTTCCCAAAACCGCACTCATAACCCAATGGAAATCCCAGCTCGAGCGATTTATCGACATTACGGACAACAGGGAGCCCGTCCGAACCCCAAAAGGACGAATCAGCAAAAGGCAGCCTCCGGTCATCGGACAAATAGGAGGAGGCAAAATGGCCGTAAGCGGCCTCGTCGACATCGCTTCGTTCCAGTCGTTATCTGGCAAAGACCGCCAAACCGGAGAGCCGATAGTTAAGGGCCTTGTTCGAAATTACGGCCTCATTATCTGCGACGAATGCCACCATGCCGCCGCACCACAGCTCGAGCTTATTCTCAAGTCCGCCCCGGCCAAATACGTATACGGCCTTTCTGCGACGCCCGAACGATCCGACGGCCTTACGCGGGCGCTCTCCATGCTCTGCGGCCCGCTCCGTTATGTTATCGATCCAAAAGCGCAAGCGATTCAGCAGGGCATCCAGCGCATCGTACGGCCTCGTTTTACTGGAATTCGACTACCCGCCTACGAGCCAGGTGCAAACTTCAATCAGATTCTCGACCTGCTGTGCACGCATGCAGCTAGAAACGAATTGATTGTCAACGACGCTATTGAAGCTGCGTCAAACGGCCGGCATCCGCTCGTGCTGACTAAAAGGAAAAAGCATGCCGAGGAGCTGTTCGGGATGCTCAAAAACCAAGGACACGAACCCGTTCTCCTGACCGGGGAAATCGACGCCAAAGAAAGAAAAACGATACTGAGCAGTCTTCCCCGCTTCGAGCATGAACATCGAATCATCGTCGCCACCGAAAGCCTTTTGGGCGAGGGCTTCGATCTGTCCTACCTTGACACTCTACTCATTGCCACGCCGATATCGTGGGACGGCAGCATCACGCAGCAGGCGGGCAGGCTCCATAGAAGCCACGAGGGCAAGCGACAGGTTGAGATATTCGACTACGTTGATTTATCTATACCCATGCTCGCCCGCATGTACCAGAAGAGACTCAAGACCTACGCCAAGCTCGGGTACGAAGTCTACGTGACCGGTGGCAGCGAGCAGTCCGATCAAAACATTCTCATAGAACCGGCCAATGCCGTAGAGACTCTGGTTGAAGACATCGTTGGCGCCGCCAAGAGCATCTTCATTGCCGCGCCCTACGCATCCGCCGCCTGCCTCGCAAAGCTCGGCGATGCAATCAAAGGTGCCACCGCCCGAGGGATTGCTCTTGAGTTTTTCATTGCCTCGACTCCGCGCGAAGATGCAAGCGAGACTTTGGCAGAAATGAACGTCGAGCATGCCATTAGAGCAGAAGGACGTTTGTGTGCAGCGATAATTGACGAAGAAACAATCTGGTACGGAACGATCCCGCTACTAGCTTTCCCCAAGAAAGAAGACTGCAGCATCAGGTTCAAAAACAGCGAGATCGCAGCGGAGCTCTTAGACGAAATCAACCACAAGGGAAAGCCAGATGCCACGTCAACAGGCAGGACATCCCCACCACTTGCGGTGGAATAGGGACTGTTTTTTGGCGTATCAGCCGCCAATCAATCCCTATTCCACCGCAAGTTAAAAGCGAGTGGCTAGCTCAGTGGGCCCTGGAACAGTTCTTGATGCGAACCCATTCTGACCAGTCGAATCACCGGATTAGTTTTATGCGGCAGGTAGAGAACGACCACGTCGATCAGGCCGTCGGATAGATGGAAGTCGATGTGCCCGTTGTAGTTGCCGCCCGGGTTGGAGAGCTCGTGGGCACCGTACTCCGCCGGAAGCGAACCATGTGCCGCAAGCTCGGCAACTGCCGCCTTAAACTCGGTTTTTAGCTACGGATGACTCTGCATCGTTCGCTTGTAGTCGGCCTTAAACTGAGCCTCGACCTTAATCTCAAACATCGCTTAGCCCTCATCGAGGAATGACATAAGCTCATCGGCGTTGTTGAATGACGGGCTATCGTCCGGCAGGATTCCCAACTCATGAGCTTCGGCGATTACCATGGCACGCCTCGTCGCCTCGTTGGGCACTTCCGCCCTTCCTACAATCTCAAAAGGAATCTTTCGCTGATTTACCAGCTGCCGAACGGCAAGATTGAGATAGGAATTGAGGCTGAGGCCGACCGAATCCAAGAACTCAGTCGCCTGCTCCTTGAGCCCCTCTTCGATGCGAACCGTCGTAGGCTTAACCGTTGCAGTAGACATACGCAACCTCCTCGCTCTCGTCTTTTGCATCAGTATACCCAGTTTAGATGGCAGGCTGATGTTAAATGACATTAATCTGCCGTTCTCATTACTACAACAACAGGCACGCTCGCCCTACATCAACCCGCTCAGGGCAATGTCGACGGCTTCGTTGAGGTCGTCGGTGATGTGTACGAGCTCGGGATCGAGCGGGCTGATCATACCGGCATCCATCACCGGGCCGTTAAGCCAGTCGAATAAGCCCTGCCAGTACTCGCTGCCTACCAGCACGAGCGGCATGCGCTTGACCTTGTGCGTTTGCACTAGCGTGAGCACCTCGAACATCTCGTCGAGCGTGCCAAAACCTCCGGGAAACACGATGGCGCCCGAACTGTATTTGACGAACATGGTCTTGCGCACAAAGAAGTAGCGGAAGTCCATACCGAGGTTCACGTATTTGTTGAGCCCGTGCTCGTGCGGCAATTCGATGCCCAGGCCAACTGACTTGCCGTTGACGCTCGCCGCTCCCCTGTTGGCCGCTTCCATGATACCGGGGCCGCCACCAGTGATGACCGCCACGCCGCGCTGGGCAATCTTACGCCCGACGGTGCGCGCCGCCTTGTAGAGCGGATCGGTCTTGGGCGTGCGGGCGCTACCGAAGATGGTCACCGCAGGTCCGAGCTCGGCAAGCGCGCCAAAGCCGTCGACAAACTCGGCCTGGATGCGCAGCACGCGCCACGGATCAGCATGCAGCCAGTCGGTCGACTCCTCGGGCGCCAGCAGGTTGGCGTAGGTGTTGTCCTTGGGAATCATAGGGCCGCGCATGACCACGGGACCGCGGCGGTACGTCTCGTCGTATGCCGGCTCGCCCTCGACGCTCTCATTCTTAATCATGGGATACTCCTATCGAAAATAGAAACGGGCGGGGTCGACGCCATGCGCCAAACACCCGCCCGAACATCAACTATTCGGTATGGTACCCACGATGCATCAAGCGCTTGCAAGCTATCGGTCAGCGGTCGGGCAACCGATGCCGGCGCATGCGATGCCCGGCGCCGGTTGCGCGCGGTCGATTGGCACACGATCTCGACACCGCGCGAACGCCCCCACAAGCGCCCGCGCCGCTCTTAGTAATCCACCGCCGCAGGGCTGTTCATCCAGTCGCTCACAAACGCGCCGTAGCGACCCTCGATAATGGCCTGGCGGGCACGCTGCATAAGGTTGAGCAGGTAGTAGATGTTGTGCATCGACAGCAGAATACCGCCGAGCATCTCCTTCTGCGTGACCATGTGACGGATGAGCGCACGGCTGTAGCCGCCCGTGCACACCGGGCAGGTGCAGGTGGGGTCGATAGGGCCGTCGTCGTGCGCAAAGCGCGCGTTACGGAAGTTAAGGCGACCCTCGCTGGAGAACGCCGTACCCATGCGGCCGGTGCGCGTCGGCAGCACGCAGTCGAACATGTCGATACCCACGCCCACGCCGCGCACGAGCGTGGTAGGGTTGCCGACGCCCATGAGGTAGCGCGGCTTGTGCTTAGGCATGTACTCGGAAACCAGCGGCGCCAGCGTCTCGAACATGGTCTCGTGGTCCTCGCCCACCGAGTAGCCGCCGATGCCGTAGCCGGGGAAGTCGCCGCACTCCTCCAGGTGGCGCAGCGATCGCAGGCGCAGGTCCAGATGCATGCCGCCCTGGACGATGCCAAAGAGTGCCTGGTCATCACGGGTGTGGGCCTTATAGCAGCGCTCGGCCCACATACTCGACAGCTCCACCGCGCGCTCAACGTAGGCGCGCGTGGCGGGATAGCCCGGGCACTGGTCCAGCTGCATGCAGATATCGGAGCCGAGCTTCATGGCGATTTCCATGTTGTCCTCGGGCGTCCAGAACACGTGGCGACCGTCGTAGTCGTTGACGATAAAGCGCACGCCCTCGTCGGTGAGCTTGACGGCGTCGTTGTGGCTGAAGACCTGGAAACCGCCCGAGTCGGTGAGGATGGGGCCATGCCAGTTCATGAACTTGTGCAGTCCGCCCAGCTCGGCGATGGTGTCCTCGCCGGGACGCATAGACAGGTGATAGGTATTGGCAAGCACGATCTGGGCGCCGAGCTGCTTAACGGTCTCGGTGGGGATGCCCTTGACGTTTGCCTTGGTGCCCACGGGCATAAAGATCGGCGTCTCGATGTCGCCGTGCGGGGTGTGCAGCACGCCGGCGCGCGCGTGCGTCGTCGGATCCTCGGCGATCAGGTCGAATTTAAAAAGGCTCTGGTCCATAAACTGGAACTCCTTGGTTGCGGTTCATACGCAGACCATTATACGGGCAACCCGCAAGAAGCACCGACTCGACAGAATCTGGCGCATTAAACGACCAGTCGTTGGGGACGTTCTTAAACGACTAGCCGTCGGGGACAGTCTTCAGCGCCATCTTGCAAAGGAGTGTCCCAATCTGCCGGCACTCAGGGACTGTCCCCAAATGCCGGCAAGAGTGTCCCTTTCGACTAGTCATTTAAGAACGTCCCCAATAACTACATCAACAAAGGCAACGCCGATGTTTTGACACCGACAGACACTATGACCCAATCCGAGGGCACGGAAACGACAGGAGCCCCCGCTCGTG
>UQLA01000008.1 GCA_900541745.1 uncultured Collinsella sp.
TCTCGGAAGGCACGTGCAGACCTTTCGTCATGGCCTCCTACCTTTCTTTCGGGCCTTACAGGCCGAATGTATCAGCGCCCCTCCATATGGGACACTGCTTGCTGACAGCTCTAGTTATATCCAAAAACCACCCGCAATTCCACCTCGCCCCCGAACGGTCAACAAAGTGCGATGAACGGTATATCGCGTATGATTCCCCCATGATGCACTTCAGTTCTCTAAAGCATGTTTTCAAAGCTAAACGTTCTTTTTTCTAAGGAATTGAGCAAGATTGCACAAATAATTTCATGTTTAGAAATTGCATAGCTAAAACTGTTTTCTGCATATATATGTCGTCTGTCCATGATTCAATTTGGATTCGATTATATTCAGCTCGCAATCATTCTTATTCATACATCCTCACCAATTGAGTATGGATATAGATTGTTTTCAAAACGAGTCGGGCAGTTAGTTGCATGCCTTGACGGCGTAAGAAGTAGGTAAAGATACCGTTCGCACAATACGTCCGTGCCACAAGTCGACTAAATTGAGACAATAGTGAATAGGGTTAGGCTACCGTCCCCTGCGGGGACTGAACGGACAGATGCATATGCCGAGCAAAATCGAAAAGAAGCAAGCCGCCGCAAAGCTGCGCAAGCCGCCGCGCGACTTCTCGTACACGCAAAATCGAGAGCTCAGCTGGCTGCGCTTTGACAACCGCGTGCTCGACGAGGCCTTTGATGAGTCCGTGCCGCTGTTCGAGCGCCTTAAGTTCGTCTCGATCTTCGAGTCCAACCTCGACGAATTCCTTATGGTGCGCGTGGGTGGCCTGTCCGACCTTGCCGAGCTCAAAAAACAGCCTGTTGACAACAAGAGCAATATGACCGCCTCCGAACAGGTCGATGCTGTCATGGCCGAAATGCCCGGGCTCCTTACCCGTTGGGAGTCCATCTTTAAGAGCATCGAGGGCAAGCTCGACACTCTGGGCGTTCACCGCGCCCGCATCGATTCGCTTACGCCCGAGGAACATACCTTTGTAACCCGCTACTTCCAGGCCTACGTGTCGCCGGTCATCTCACCGCTGGTGATCGACCCGCGCCACCCCTTCCCCAACCTGCGCAACGGCGCACTCTACCTGGCATGCGGCCTGGACGGCGTCACCGACGAGGAAAGTCTGCTGGGCCTGATCGAGATTCCCGCCTCGATGAACCGCGTGGTCGAGATCCCCTCGCCCACCGGCACCTACTCCTACATTTTGCTCGAGGACGTCATCCTCGCCTGCCTGGACAGCTGCTTTGGCTCCTATAAGCCGCTCGACCGCGCGCTCATCCGCGTCACCCGCAACGCCGATATCGACCCGGACGGCGAGGGCGTCGAGGAGGAAGAAGATTACCGCCAGCACATGAAGCGTATCCTCAAGAAGCGCTTGCGCCTGCAGCCGGTAGTGCTCGCCGTCTCGGGCTCACTCGAAAAAGCAACGCTCAAGACTATCCGCAAGGCGCTCGAGCTCTCGCGTCGCTCGGTCTTTACCTGCGATATCCCGCTCAACCTGGGCTATGTCTTTGGCATTGAGGGCAAGATTCCCGAGCACCTGCGCAACGAGCTGCTCTTTACGCCGTTTAAACCGCAGCCCAACCCCACCATCGATATGACCCGCTCCATCCGCGAGCAGGTACTTCAGCACGACAAGCTGCTCTTTTATCCCTATGAGGCCATGAACCCCTTCCTGGATCTGGTGCACGAGGCCGGCTACGACCCCGAGTGCATCTCACTGCGCATCACGCTCTACCGTGTGGCCAAGCAGAGCCGCCTGTGCGAGTCGCTGATCGATGCCGCCGAGAACGGCAAAGAGGTCACGGTGCTCATGGAGCTCCGCGCCCGCTTCGATGAGCAGAACAACATCGAGTGGGCCGAGCGCTTGGAAGAGGCCGGCTGCACCGTTATCTACGGCTCCGAGGGCTTTAAGTGCCACTCCAAGATCTGCCAGCTCACCTATCGCGAGGGCATGGCGCTTACCCGTCTGACGCTGTTGGGCACCGGCAACTTTAACGAGAAGACGGCCAAGCTCTACAGCGACTTTATGCTCATGACCGCCCATCCCGGCATCGGCGAGGACGCCAACTTGTTCTTCCGCAACCTGTCGCTGGGCAACCTGCGCGGCGATTACCGCTTCCTGGGCGTGGCGCCGGTCGGCCTGAAGCCGCTCATCATGCGCGGCCTGGATCGCGAGATCCAGCGCGCCCTCGTTGGCGAGCCCGCCCGTGTGTTCTTTAAGCTCAACTCGCTCACCGACCGCGAGGTCATCGACAAGATCGCTGAGGCATCGTGCGCAGGAGTTCGCGTGGACATGATCATCCGCGGCATCTCGTGCCTCAAGCCGGGCGTTCCGGGCAAGACCGAGAATGTGCATGTCCGTTCTATCGTCGGACGCTTTTTGGAGCATGCACGCGTTTACGCCTTTGGCGTGGACTCGGACATGATCTATCTGAGCTCGGCCGACATGATGACGCGCAACACCGAGCACCGCGTGGAGATCGCCTTCCCCGTGCTCGACCCCACCTGCCGTGCCCTGGTGCACGAGTACATGGGCATGCAGCTGCGCGACAACGTGAAGGCCCGCAGCCTCACGAGCGACGGCACCTGGGTCCCCGTGGAGCGTGCAGAGGGTGAGAAACCCTTCAACTCGCAGGAAGCCCTGCTGGAGCGTGCCTATCGCAACGCCGAGGCCGCCGCGCAACAGCGCGCACGGGAGAAGGAACGTGTGGCCGAAGAAGCTATTCAGGCCGAGGTTGAGCGCGAGGCAGTTGTCGAGCCCACTGTCGAGCCGGAAGCAGTTGCCGCTCCCCCGGTGAAAGAGCCCGAGGCTGCCGCAGGGCCCGCCGTGGAGAAAGCGCCCGAGGTTCAGAAGGTCCAGGCGACCGTCATTGAGCCCGAGCCCGCACCTGCACCTCGGCCCGAGCCGCAGGTCACCAAGCCCGCACACGAGCCGAACGCCCGTCGCGATAAGCCCACCGGCAAGACCAAGGCCATCGAGCGCCATCGCCCCGGTCGCGTGCGCATGGGACTGGGTCTGATCGGCCTGGGTCTTAAGACGCTCATTACCGGCAAGACGAAATAGTCGTTTGTAGAAGCAGTTTGTAGAAGCGCCCCGCATTTGAGGAAAGCCTCGGATGCGGGGCGCTTTTCCCTGCTACCATGGTGCGGACAACAACGCGAATGACAGGCAGGAATATGAAGCTCACTATAGAATCGATGACCTACGGCGCCGACGGGCTGGCGCACGCCGACAACGGCAAGGCCGTCTTTGTGCAGGGTGCCGTGGCAGGCGACACCGTCGAGGCCGAGGTCGTACAGGACGGCAAGTCGTTCATGCGCGCCCGCACCACCGAGATTCTGGAGCCAAGCCCCGATCGCATTCAGCCTCCCTGCCCCTTCGTGGGCATCTGCGGCGGCTGCTCGTGGGGCAATCTCTCACGCACGGCACAGCTCGCCGCCAAGGAGCAAAACCTGCGCTCCACGCTCGAGCGCATCGGCAAGTTCGCTCCTGAGCAGGTCGATGAGCTGGTGCAGCCCATCCGCCATACCAAGGACGACTGGGGCTACCGCAATAAGATTGAGCTGGAGCCCACCCTCATCAACGGTCGCGTGCGCCTTGGCATGCACGGTGTCGACCCCAGCAAAATCGTGACCGTCGATTCGTGCCCGCTGTTCGATAAACGCTTCCCGAAGGCGCTCAAATCGGTCGTCGGCGCACTCAACTATCTGAGCGGCAGCCATGACTTGGGGCTCGAACGCGTGGGCATTCGCGCATCGCGCCGCACCAAGGCACTCGAGGTCGCACTCTGGACGCCCACAGGCTCTTTTCCGCGCTCGCAGGTCTCCCGCGTGCTGGCGGACGCCGCTCATCCCACGAGTATCGTGCGTGTGATGAGCAAGGGCGAAAAGAAAGCCCGCCGTGTCTCTAAGGTGGAGATGCTCGCCGGCGAGGGCTCGTGGACCGAGAATATCGCCGAAGGCCAGATGCGCTTATCCGCCCCGTCGTTTTTCCAGGTCAATACCAAGGGCGCCGAGATTTTGATTGAGCTCGTTATGAATGCCCTCGACCCGCAGGAAGACGAGCTGGCCGTGGACCTGTACTGCGGTGCCGGTACCTTTACCCTGCCGCTCGCCCGCCGTTGCGACTTTGTCGCCGCCGTCGAGGCCTACGGCCCGGCCGTGCGCGACCTGCGTCGCAACCTGGAGATCAACAAGCTCGATAACGTCGACGTCATTGGCGGAGACGCGGTGCGCGAGTTCCCCGACCAGGATGCAGACGTCTTGGTGGTCGACCCGCCGCGCGCAGGCCTCGCCCCCGAAGCGATCAACCTCATCGCGAGCACGAGCGCCCGTGATGTCGCCTACGTGAGCTGTGACCCGGCAACTCTGGCCCGCGATCTCAAGCGCTTTGTCGAGGAGGGCACCTTCTCCCCCGTCAAGATCACGCCGGTCGACCTATTCCCGCAAACCTTCCACTGCGAAACCGTCGTCCACCTCAAGCGCAACTAAACTAATCTGTTTTAGGGGGCGGGGTTCAGCAATCATCGAGTGGTGAATGATTGCTGAACCCCGCCCTATTTCATTACTGATGGCTGACCGGAGCGCCGCAGTTTTGGCAGAAGGATGCGTTTACCTCCAACATTGAGCCGCACTGAGTGCAAAAATGAGCGGACTCAACTGGCTGAGCATCATCAATCGCGGTCGGCACCTGCTGCGTCGGCGGGACCTGTTGCACGGGAGGCATTTGCTGATACGGATTGGACTGCGGAGGCTGAGGCTTGTTCGACGATTCCTTGTTCAAGATAACAGCAAAGGCGACAGCCGCGACACCACCAAATACAACTAGTAAAACGAGAAGATCGAATACACTAAGGCCTATCATCGCAAATCAGCTCCTCATGTAGCGAAAGATGACGGATTCTGAGATTTTATCGCCGCGCCGCAAGCCCCTCCTAGTGCGCAACACACATCCACCCTGCATGATTTTCTGGGGCGGGGATCAAAATCATTGGGGAATGGTGCGTGGCAAGCGGGGGTCATCGGGGTATAAGACGGCTAATTGTATGCCGCCCTATGAAAGGAACCCTTATGCCCAGCGTTGCCGTTCTTGCCGCCGATGGCTTTGAAACGATTGAATGCCTGACCATGGTCGATGTCATGCGTCGCGGCGGCGTGCGCGCCACGCTCGTCTCAATCATGCCCACGCGCGAGGTCGTAAGCTCGTTGCAGATTCCCGTAACCTGCGACGCACTCTTTGACGAGATTAACTTTGACGAGTATGACTGCGTCGTGCTGCCCGGCGGTCTGCCCGGCGCCACCAACCTGCGCGCCGACCAGCGCGTCTGCGACGTAGTCTGCGAGTTCGCCGCGACCAAGCATGTTGCCGCCATCTGCGCAGCCCCGTTTATCCTGGGCGAGCTCGACCTGCTCGAGGGACGCCGCGCCACATGCTTCCCCGGCTTTGAGAAGAGCTTCCCCGAGGGCGCCTATACCGGCGAGAAGGTCACGCAGGACGGCAACATCATCACCGCCAGCGGCATGGCCCAGTCGCTCCCCTTTGCGCTTGAGCTGCTTCGCACGCTCGCCGGCGACAAGGCTGTCGAGAAGGTTGCCGAGGGCATCCAGCTATGATTTTGGCTTCGCAATCTCCGCGCCGCATCGAACTCATGCGCGAGGCCGGCTATGACATCCGCGTCATTCCCGCCGACATCGACGAGACTCCTTTTGATGACGAGGCCCCGCTTACACTTGTCGAGCGCCTGGCACGCGCTAAGGCAGCCGCCGTTGCCGCCGAGCACGCCGATCCCAGTGAGCTGACCATCGCGGCCGACACCATCGTCACCTTCGATGGCAAGATTTTGGGTAAGCCGGCAAACGAGGACGAAGCCCGCACCATGCTCCACGAGCTCTCGGGGCGCACGCACCAGGTCGCAACCGGCGTCTGCATCGTTAGATCCGGAGACGTCACAGCCCCGCACGCCGCCGAGAGCCTGTCGTTTGTCGATGTGACCGACGTGACGTTCTATGAGCTCACCGATGAGCAGATTGAGCGCTACGTCGCCTCGGGCGAGCCCATGGACAAGGCAGGCGCCTACGGCATCCAAGGCGTCGGCGGGCGTATGCTCGTGCACGATATTTCGGGCGACTTTTACAACGTGGTGGGTCTGCCCATCGCTCGCGTCGCGCGTGCGATTCAAAAACTATCGTAATTGCATCTGGCGCTGGGTATCCCCCGGCGCCTACAATTTTGGCGTACCGTACGGATCCCGACCGGGCATAAGGCCCGGCGGAAAACCGATAGGAGTAAAACATGGATACACTGCTTGAGGCCATTGACGTTTGCGATGTCGATGGCTTTTGCTTTGGCAACTATACGGACGAGGAGGCTGGCACCGGTTGCACCGTAATCGTGGCGCCCGAGGGCGCCACCGGCGGTGTTGACGTTCGCGGCGGTGCCCCGGCATCGCGCGAGACCGACCTGCTGCGTCCCGAGAACACCGTGGACAAGGTCCACGCCGTCTGCCTTTCGGGTGGATCGGCCTTTGGTCTGGAGGCCGCAAGCGGTGTCGCCCGCGAGCTCGAGAGCCGCGGCGTCGGCCTTCCCGTCGGCCCCACGCAGGTGCCCATCGTGTGCTCCAGCTGCATCTTCGACCTCGCCTTTGGCGACCCCACCGTACGCCCCGACATTGAGGCTGGCATCTCCGCCGTGCGCGAGGCGCTCGACAACACCCCCACCACGCTCGAGCAGGGCAACGTAGGCGCCGGCACCGGTGCCACCGTGGGCAAGCTCATGGGACCCGCCACCTGCATGAAGGCCGGCCTTGGCGCTGCCGCCGTGGCACTCGGCCCCGTTAAGGTGGGCGCCGTGGTCTCGGTCAACGCCTGCGGCAATGTCGTCGACCCCTTCACCGGTGAATGGGTCGCTGGCATGCGCGCTGCAGCAGACAGCGACCAGATCGTCGACATGGAGCTCGCAGCCTTTGCCGCCGCCGGCTCCATGCAAATGCCACTCGACCGCACCAACACCACCATCAGCTGCATCGTCACCAACGTGGAGCTCACTAAAGCGCAGGCCACCAAGGTCTCCCAGATGGCAGCAGACGCCTATGCGCACGCCATCCGCCCCACGCACACCACCAACGACGGTGACACCATCTACACCCTCGCCAGCGGCAAACTAGACGCTCAGGCAAGCGCCGCCGTACCCCTAGACCTGCTGGGTATGCTCGCCGTAAGGGCCCTACAGACCGCCATCGTAAACGGAGCCAAAACCGCCAAAACCTCCCACGGCATCCCCGGTGCCGCAAAGTAGTCCACTCGACCGTCGGTCGGAGGCGGGTGGGCGTTACGTTTGCTGCTCTACAGTCCTATGCAAGACGAAGGCCACATTAAGTGGCCTTCTTTGCATGCGGGACTCGCGACAAACGTAATGCCCGCCCGTCTCCGACCGACTACCAACTAAGATCTTTTCAGCCCAGGCCCCTGTGTACCGCGCATCCAAGATCTTCAAATTCAGACAGTCTGACAATCGATTCTTATAGCAGAGGCCCCTTGGCCTTTAGTTTGATACAAGTTCCGCACGAGCCGGAAAGCACTTAATGTGCTTTCCGTGCGAGCAGGACTGTTCGCAGTAGCAAACTAAAGGCCAAGGGGCCCAGTCAACCTATCAGCAGCGATTACTCAGCAGTTAGTTGAATTTGAAGATCTTTGAGGCAAGATGGTATAGGCCGAGTGTGGTTTTGTCTCCGGCCCGTCCATGCAGGTTGGTAAAGAATCCGACCACGCCGTAGCGAGCGCGACGATACATGCGCTCGTCGTACTCCTTCAGGTCCTTCCACAGCGTCTTTAGGCGCTCATCGGCACAATCTTCCTCAGAAAGCTTGGTGAGCACCGAGCAAATCGCCATCATCATGGTGAAGTAGCCCATCATGTACGAACGCAGACGCGAGGACTCAACGTCTTGGTACAGGTGGAACGATTCCATCATGATGCGCGTTACGCGGAACTGCTGACCCAGACGCTTGACCATCGTGGCCTCATTGACGCTCTGGCCCTCGCGACCGATAAAGTAGCGATAGAGGTCGATGTCGGCGTAGTACATGGTCTTGCAGCGCGGCAGCGGCACGTATGCGTAGATATTATCCACGTAAAACGTGTGTGCCGGCATGGGCAGATTGGACTCGCGCAGTACATCGGTGCGATAGCACAGGCTGTGCATGAGCAGGTTCTGATCGGGACGGAAGTGTCCGATCTGGTCCCAAGAGAAAATCTTTTTGCGCGGCAGGGAAAACTTGTAGCCAATAGCGGTATGCGTGCCCTCGTAAACCTTCTCGTACACGTAGTTCGAGATAAACAGGTCGACGCGCTGGTCGCGCTCCTCAAAGCCACGCAGAATCGACAGCATGGTCGAAAGCGCCGCACCGTCGAGCCAGTCGTCCGAGTCGACAACCTTGTAGTAGGTGCCCTGCGCCTCGCGCAGGCCCGAAAGAACGGCGATGCCGTGGCCGCCATTCTCCTGGTGCACCGCGCGGATGATTCCAGGATAACGGGCCTCCCACTCGTCGGCCTTGGCGGCCGTCTCGTCCTTGGAGCCGTCGTCCACCACGATAATCTCGATATCGGTGGCGTAATTGCTCCCCTCCAAGATGGAGGTGATGCAATGGTCCATGTCCTTGGCGGCGTTATACGAGGGAATACCGAATGTTATGACTTTATGCATGGCAGGCGATAATCTCATCCGAAAGATCGAGGGCGGAATTGGTCACAGCGTCCATATCGTAATAACGATACTCGGCCAGACGACCCACGGGGTGGAAGTTCGTCAGGTTCTGGACGCGCTCAAGATAGCGCTCATAGAGTTCACGATTCTCAGGCTCAAGAATGGCGTAGTACGGCGTCTCACCCGAGCCGGGCGTATAGGCCTTGGAGTACTCCTTCATGATGGTGGTCTTGCCGGGCAAAACCTGACCGGTCATGTTCTTGAACTCGGTGATGCGCGTATAGTCCTCGCTCGTGGTGTAGTTGACGGTGCCCACGGGCTGGAACTGATCCATATCGAGCGTCTCGAACTTCATATCGAGCGTGCGGTACGGCAGCGCACCCAGGTCGAGGTTGAACAGCTCGTCGAGTGGACCGGTGTAGACGATCTCGCCACCATAGACCTTGCCGTCGATCTTGACGGTAGTCTCGTCGATCTCAAAGAGGTCACGGGCGTCTACGTCACAGAATACGTCGATCAAATCGTGATCGAGCATATGCTCGAACAGCGCGGTATAGCCGTCCTGCGGCATGCCCTGGAAAGGAGCCTGCGGGAAGTAGCGATCGTCATCGCCCACAAAGACGGGAACGCGGCCAGTGATCGAGGGGTCGATCTGGTCGGGCGTCTGGCCCCACTGCTTCATGGTGTAATGCAAAAAGACGTTCTCGTAGACGTAATCGGCGACCTCGGCAAGATCCGGGTCGTTCTTCTTACGCAGCTCCATAATGGGCACCTTGACATCCTTGCCAAAGGTCTCCACGAGCTTCTGATACAGCTCCTCGCCGCGCTCGTCACCAAAGGCGAGCTTGAGACTCGCATGGTTGAAGGGCACGGGCATAAGGGTACCGTTGATGTTGGCGAGCACCTTGTGCTGATAATCCGTCCACTTGGTAAAGCGCGACAGGAAGTTATGCACGCGCTCGTTAAAGGTATGGTAGATGTGCGGGCCATACTCGTGGACAAGGATTCCCGCCTCGTCAGTGCAGTCGAAGGCATTGCCCGCAATGTGGCTACGGCGCTCCAAAACGGCAACACGATAGCCGATGGTCTCGGCAAGACGGCGGGCGCAAACGGCACCGGCATATCCAGCACCGACGACAATCATGTCGTACGCGCCGGCGTTATAGCCTTCAGGCAGGCCTGAGGTAATCTGCATCGATACTCCTTGTCAAAAGCCACGGGCTCGTTAGCTGGGCTTTTCTCGAACATTCTTCGAGACATATTTATCAGAGCGATTATAGCGCTAATGCGTCCTATAATGAGCTTGCCACACAAGGAAAGCTCAAGCACCGCGGCGTACATAATTGAAAGGTAAACCCGCTAGCAGCGGGTTTATTCGTGTACAGCCGAGGGCCTGGAGCTTAGCGAAACGCTTGTAAGGAGTAACATGAGCGATTTCCTAAACCGTATGAAGTCTGCCGCCAAGGCCGACCTTAAGACCATCGTCCTGCCCGAGGGCGAGGATCCGCGTACCATCGTCGCGGCAAACAAAATCATCGAGGAGGGCCTGGCAAAGCTCGTCATCCTGGGCAACCCTGACGAGATCGACGTTCCCGGCGCTACCGTCATCGATCCGCGCAACGCCGAGAAGCACGAGGAGTACGCGCAGAAGTTTGCCGAGCTCCGCGCCAAGAAGGGTGTCACCATCGAGCAGGCTCGCGCCCAGGTGATGGACGCCACCTACTTTGGCACCATGATGGTCAAGATGGGCGACGCCGACGGCCTGGTCTCCGGCGCCTGCCACTCCACCGCCGACACCCTGCGCCCCGCGCTGCAGATCCTCAAGACCGCCCCGGGCACCAAGCTGGTCTCGGCCTTCTTCGTGATGTGCACCGACACCCCGCAGTTCGGTACCGACGGCACGCTGATCTTCGCCGACTGCGGCCTCAACATTAATCCGTCTTCTGACGAGCTCTCCGAGATCGCCATCGCCTCCGCTCACTCCTGGTCCACCTTCATGGGCAATGTTGAGCCGCACGTGGCCATGCTCTCCTACTCCACCATGGGCTCCGCCGGTGGCGAGGTCGCCAAGAAGGTCCAGGAGGCTGTGAAGTTCTGCAAGGAGAAGGCTCCCGAGCTCGCCATCGACGGTGACCTGCAGCTCGATGCCGCTATCGTCCCCACCGTCGCCCAGCTCAAGGCTCCCGGCTCCTCCGTCGCCGGTAAGGCCAACGTGCTCGTGTTCCCCGACCTCGAGGCAGGCAACATCGGCTACAAACTGGTCCAGCGCTTCGCCGGCGCTGACGCCTACGGCCCCATCCTGCAGGGCATCGCCAAACCGGTCAACGACCTGTCGCGCGGCTGCTCTGCCGACGACATCGTGGGTGTCGTGGCCATCACCGCCGTCCAGGCTCAGATGGCTGAGTAGCGTACATATCCCCTCGGGACCCTACAGGGTAAAGCTCTGAAAACGTCCTCGGACATGTCGGAAGCCCCCGCTGCGCACTACGTGCGGCGGGGGCTTCCTCCGTCCTGCGGAAAGTTTTCAGAGCTTTACCCTGTAGGGTCCCTGCCGCTACGTGGCAATCGGGGCACCTGGAGTGGACGGCGGCTTGGCTACGAGCTGGGGCTGAAAATCTGAACGGATGGGTGTCGTTGCTGAAAGTGCAGGCGTTGCTGGTGGCGATCACTTTGGGACTCGGATTTCCACCTGCCAGCAAAAAGGCCTCCCGAGCTGTTGCTCAGGAGGCCTTTCGCTTACTTGCAAATGCGCGCGTTAGTTGTTCTTGGTCAGGCGCTCGACGTCGTGGGCGATCATGTATTCCTCGTCAGTGGGGATGACCATGATCGTGACGGAAGAGCCGGCGGCGCTGATGACCTGCGGGCCGTTACCCACGGCCTCGCGATTCTTGTTGTTGTCGATTCGCACGCCCAGCCACTCAAAGCAATCGCAGAAGGCCTTGCGGATCGACCAGTCGTTCTCGCCGATGCCGGCAGTGAAGGTGATGGTATCCACGCCCGCCATGGAAGCGATCATGGAGCCGGCCTGCTGCATGGCCTTATAGGCGAACATATCGAAGGCGAGCAAGCAGCGCTCGTCGCCCTCGGAGGCACGTGTGCGGATGTCGCGGGCGTCATTGGAGATACCCGAGATGGCAAGCAGACCAGACTGCTTGTTCATCATGTCATCGACTTCCTGGTAGCTGTAGCCACCCTCGCGCTGGAGGTAGCACACGGTAGCGGGGTCAATGGAACCACAACGGGTGCCCATCATCAGGCCGTCGAGCGGCGTGAGGCCCATCGTGGTATCGCGGCACACACCGTCCTCGATGGCGGCAAGCGAAGCACCGTTGCCCAGATGGCACGAAAGCAGACGGTGGCAGCGCGAGCCTAGGATCTCCTTGGCCATCATCCACTCGTAACGGTGGCTCGTACCGTGCGCGCCGTACTTGCGCACGTGGTACTTGTCGCACACGTCCTTGGGCAGCGCGTAGGTGTAGGCAACCTCGGGCATGGTCATGTGGAACGAGGTGTCGAAGACGGCCACGTTGGGCAGCTCCGGATACTTCTCGCGGCAATATTCGATTGCCGCGGCCTCGCCGTAATTGTGCAGCGGGGCGAGCGGGGCCACCTCAAGGATCTTAGCCATGACCTCGTCGTCAACGACTGCGGAATCATCGAAGTGCCAGCCGCCTTGAACGATACGATGCCCAATGCCATCGATCGTAAAGTCGGTCTTCTCGAGCTCCTCGAGCACGCGAGCGATAGCAGAGCGATGACCAGGGAAGGGAACCTCCTCGGTCTGCTTGGCGCCACCGTTCTCGGAATGACCAAAGATACCCATGTCCGAGCCGATACGCTCGCAGTTGCCCTTGGCGAAAACCTCGCGGGTATCGGTATCCAAAAGCTGATATTTAAGGCTCGAGCTGCCGGCGTTGACAACAAGTACGTTCATGAGACTCCTTCGTGATTACAGTACGATCGGCAAACCTATAAGGCGGCCGTACCCTTAATAAGAAGTTATCAGAATTCAATAAATATCTATTAAGCTCTTCGCCCAAAGAGCATAAAAGGGGGCTGAACGGCACAATGCCATCCAGTCCCCTCCCCTTGCATCAATTACTTGCCGCTGACGATGCGCTCGACGTCGGAGGCGATCATGAACTCCTCATCCGTGGGGATGACGAAGATCTTGACCTTGGAATCCTTGGCGGACAGGCACCAAGCGCCGTCGCCGCGCAGGGCGTTACGGGCATGGTCCATCTTGACGCCCATAAAGGCCAGACGGTCGGCCACGCCGGCGCGAACGGCCGGAGCGTGCTCGCCGATGCCGGCGGTAAAGACCAGGGTGTCCATGCCGCACATGGAAGTGGCCATCTCGGCGGCCTTGGCGGCAATCTTGTAGACGAACATGTCGAAGGCGAGCTGGGCCTCGGGGTCGCCGGCAGCGGCGAGCTCCTCAACGTTGCGGCAGTCGTTGGTCTTGCCGCCGGTCACAGCCAAAAGGCCGGATTTCTTGTTCATCATCTCATCGACCTCGTCGAAGGTGTAGCCGCCTTCGCGCTGCAGGTAGCACACGGTAGCAGGGTCGATGGAGCCGCAGCGGGTGCCCATCATGACACCGTCGAGCGGCGTGAGGCCCATGGTGGTGTCCATGCACTTGCCGTCCTCGATGGCGCACAGGGAAGCGCCGGAACCGATGTGGCACACGACGACCTTGCGAGCCTCGCCGTTGGTCATCTCGGCAACCTTCTTGGAGATGTAGCGGTAGCTGGTGCCGTGGGCGCCGTACTTACGGATGTGCAGCTTGTCGCAGACGTCCTTGGGCAGGGCGTAGGTCTTGGCGACCTCGGGCATGTTGAAGTGGAAAGCGGTGTCGTAGACCGTGACGTTGGGCAGGTCGGGATACTGCTCCAGGCAGTACTCGATAACGTTGGCCTCGGGGTTATTGTGCAGCGGGGCGAGCGGAGCGACCTCGCGGATCTTGGCGAGGACGTCCTCGTCGACGAGGGAGGAATCGCCGAAGTACCAACCGCCCTGAACGATACGGTGGCCGATGCCCTCGATCTTGACGCCGTTGGCCTCGAGGTCCTTCAGAACGACCTCGATGGCGACCTTGTGGTCGGGGAACTCGATGTTCTCGGTCACCTTCTTGGAACCGTTGGCAGCGTGGGTGAAGGTACCGCCGGTAAAGCAGACGCGCTCGCAGGAGCCCTTTGCGGACACCTTGTGGGACTTGGTATCGATGACCTGATACTTAAGGGTCGAAGATCCTGCGTTGACGACCAGAACGTTCATGTGTCTCCCTACTAACAGGCGGTGTGGCGCCGCCAGGTTACATACGCTTCAATAATAAACCCAAACGCCCTCGCGCTCGGGTTTATTGCGTTGATATATAAGTTATCGGTGCCTAAATACTCATGTCCTTTGGCTTGTAAGACGAAAGAGCGCGGGGATATATACCAAAGAAGAAATCCCGAGTGCGACAAGCAATACGACTCGAATGCCCGCGATGCTGCTCAACGCAGCATTGAACAGATAGAAAAGGATGGCACCCACCGCCACCATCTGGCTTTGGACCGAAATCAGTGAACAGCGCATCGAAGAATCGACAGCATTTTGAAAAATTGAGTATTTAATTGGAGCAAATAACGAGTAAGCAACCGTCTGCAGTACATAGAACACGGGCAGCAAATAGACCGGAGTAAAGGGAATCAAAAACAGAGCAGTCAGGAAAAGGCGCACGATGCCGCAAATACGCGCAAAACGGCCCTTGTCGACATGAGCAATCACACTCGGCACAATAAGCCCCATGGAAGCCGAGGCAAGGAGCTGGACCGCAATGGTCACACCCGAAGCGACGGCATTCATTCCGCGGCCCGCAAGCAGCAGTGAGAAAAAGTCTTCCAGGGCGACAAAAGCAAATGCCTGAGAGCAGTCCATGATGAACGCTGAACGAAGAATGCCGTTACGCGCAATAGCGGCACCGATCATCTTCGGGCTAATTCCACGCTTAGGTGTCGCTGCAGTGTCCCCTCTTCGCATCTCAGGAATGCAGGCAACGACAACCAACGTCAACACCATTGCGATGATATCTGCCGAAAGACCAATGAGATATGCACCGACAGACGAAATGAAACCGCCCACGCAAGCGGAGATGGCATAAGAGGCATAGAAAACAAATCGCTCAACGACATTAAGTCTTACGAGCTGGTCCTGAGAGACGCTGTCAATGTAGATCGCTTCTATGGATCCGCTCACACATGCAACTGCAAATCCTTTGAGAGCAAACGCGCCGATTAAAAGCAGAGGAGAACGGGCGAAAAGTAGGGCGGCGTAGTATCCAAGCATTCCCACGACGCCAACGAGACCGCTTGTCTTTCGTCCAAACCTGTCAGCAATATAACCAGTAGGAACCTCAAGAATGAACTTACTCACTTGGTATGCAATCATCATGCTAGAAATCGCTACCATCGAGAATCCGACGAATTCAAGGTAAACCGTCAGAAAATACAAAATGGTGCTGAAGTTCGACAGAAAAACGAATGTCATATAAAGCAAAACCGTACGGTTTTTCATGCTCCGCCCTCCAAGAGCCAATAGCCCAAACCGAAATCTTGGAAAAGCATGAGGGCAAAGCCGTCAGTCATGTGTTACAAGGCGTCAACATTCACTTGACGCCACGAGGCCAAATGGCCTCACGAAGCGAGATGACGCAATAGGTGAAGAAATACCGTCTGGTGTCGATCGGTCCAGGCATTTTGTCGATAGCAAAAATAGATGGGCAAGGCCACGTCATGCGAGCCTTCAATGGAGCACTCGCTCACTTCCAGTCCATCTGTTGCGAGAGAAGAGCCAGAAAAACTCAATATCAATCCCCCGGCTTGAAGAAACTCAGTCTGCGCCCTGTTTTCGTATTCGACGTCGCGGAAGCGGAAATTAACCAGCTGAGCCTCGGGACATTGGTTGATTGCATTGAGACAGGGTGACAAATTAATGGGAACAGCCAGCCTGCCGCCCAGCAACTCACGAACGGTCATAGCACCCACAGATTGATGACCCGCTGGACACGAAAGAACCTTGAGCTCCTTTTCACCCAAGTATTTCGAAGAAAGGACACTATCCCTTGGTTCCTCAAATGAGATGGCCGCATCCGAAATGCCAAGCACAAGTGATTCAAAGCATGTGGCCGTTGGCTGATGCCAAACATCAAGGTGAATCTGGGGGTGCAAGCTTTCAAACGAGTCGTACCAGTTTTCGGAAAAAAGACGCCCCCGCCCGTGAAGACAGGGGGCGTAAAGACGGAAGTGGCCGTCGGGCGAAACGCCGCCGTTCCCCGATTGAGCGTACTTTTTGAGATCGTCGACTTGTGCCAGGATCACGCGTGCACGACGCGCAAATTCTCTGCCCGCCGGAGACAAAACAGCCTCCCCCGCCGATCGGTCGAGCAAAACAATCTGATACTCAGATTCCAACTTTTTGATTGCCGACGAAACGGCCTGTGGGCTCACGTGAACGGCGCGAGCCGCTTTGCGCACGCCGCCGTAGTTCGCTACCGCTTGAAGGTATTCGAGTTGAGAAAGCTGCATAGGTTACTCCAAAGGCAGCCAAGGCGACGGGCTGTGCGTCCTCAGATGAGGTTCTCGCCCAGGTTCTTGCCGCCGAGGACGTGCATGTGGAAGTGCATGACGGTCTGACCGGCGTTGACGCCCTTGTTGGAGATGACGCGGAAACCGTCCTCCAGGCCCTTGGCCTTAGCGACCTCCTGGATGGCGTGGGCCATGGCGCCCATGGTCTCGGCAGGCACGTTGTCGGCGATGTCGCTGTAGTGCTTCTTGGGGATCACGAGGGTGTGGACCGGTGCCTGAGGGTTGAGGTCGTCGAAGGCGATGACCTGGTCGTCCTCATAGACAACGGTCGAGGGGATCTCGTGGTTGGCAATTTTGCAGAAGATGCAATCACACATGGTTGGTTCCTTTCTCACAGACCAAGGTAATTATATTTGGTCGAGATGGTTAGAACGAGAGACTGTCGTTGGTGTTGGCGGCTTCGCCGTCGGCGAGCACGTCGTTGCCGTCGACGTCCTTAAGGAGCACCGAGACCTTCTGCTCGGCATCGGACAGGCGGGTGCGCAGGCTCTTGAGGAGCTCGACGCCGCGGGTGTAGCTCTCGAGCGACTCCTCGAGCTCCATATCGCCCGACTCCAAGCTGCGGATGATGAGCTCCAACTCCTGCGAGGCCTGCTTGTACGTAAGCTGCTCGACCGAGGTCTTCTCTGCCATATCTGTTTCCTTTCCTAAAGGTTTATCGCTATGAAACGCGGCTTACTCGACCGTATCGACCGTTGCCGCCACGTTGCCGTCTGCCATGCGCACACGAATGGCGTCGCCGGGCTTAAAGGTCTTGGCACTCGTAGCCACGCCATCATCGCTGTACGCGATGGAATAGCCGCGGGCAAGCACCTTGAGCGGCGACAGGGCATCGAGCGAGGCTGCCGCACGGCCTAGGTCGGACGCGGGCTTGCTGAGCATCGTACGTCCCTGATGCTCCAGACGGGAGCTTGCGAGCATGAGCGCATGGCGCTTGCCATCGAGCCCTGAGGTGCTTGCGATCAAACGCTCGGGCAGACGCTCGAAGTTGGAGCGGAAGGCCCCAACCGAACGCGTTATGGCGCCCGACAGTCGATCGGCAGTCAGCGCAAGCTCCGATTCGCGACGCTCGACCATAAACGTTGGGTCGTTGAGGCACGGGCGGCACGCGGCCGCATCGAGCGCGTCAACAAGACGAGCCGTATAGGTGTCCCAGGCACGACGACCGCGCTGGTCGAGCATTTCCAGATCGACCTGATCCGACCCAATCATCGATGCCATCGCGGCGCCCAGACGCTGATGGCGCGTCTCGAGCACGTCGGCCAACTCCGTCATGGCCGGCGCCACCGATTCTGCCGCTGCCGTTGGTGTGGAGGCGCGACGGTCGCTCACCATGTCGCAGATCGAGGTATCGGGCTCATGCCCAATACCGGTCACCACGGGCACGGGACAGGCTGCCACCGCACGGGCAAGCTCCTCGTCGTTAAAGGTCATGAGGTCCTCGAAGGAACCGCCGCCACGCACGAGCAAAATGCAATCGAGCGCCGGCGTAATGGCAGCGGCGCGGCGCAAGCCTTCAATAAGCTCTGCCGGCGCACCCTCGCCCTGGACCTTTGCGCCCACGCAGACAAGCTCGACGAGCGGGTTGCGACGGCGCAATGTGCGCTTAACGTCGTCGATTACGGCGCCCGAAAGCGAGGTGACGACCGCCACACGCGAGCAAAACACCGGAATGCGACGTTTGCGCGCCTCGTCCATCAGGCCCTCGCGACGCAGCTTTTCGGCCAACTGAGCCACCTGCTGACGCAGCAAGCCCTCCCCCGCCAGCGAGAACAAGCGGGCGACGAAGCTCATACGACCCGTGGGCTTGTAGAGATTGAAGTTGCCCTTAAAGCTCACCTGCATGCCGTCGCGCAAGTCGAAGGTGCGCTTAAGGTAGGCGCCCTTCCAGATGATGCAGTCAACGGCGGCCGAGTCGTCCTTGATTTGGAAGTAGCAGTGGCCGCTTCGGGCATTGGGACCACGAAAACCCGTGACCTCACCCAAAACGCTCAGCTGCGGAATGGCATCGAGCGCACCGGCGGCGATCTCCACCGCTTGGCTCACGCTGAGCTCTTTGCGCTCCCGCTCGTCCGATCCGTCGAACTCGGCGGAAACGGTATTGCCGGTCAGATTCCAGCCTGCCACGCAGCCCCCTTTCGTCATCGTGCACATGGGCTCCGGCCCTGCGCAAATTCAAGTCCAACACATAGTACAGCGCCGCGGGGACACAAATCCCCACGGCGCCCGTCGGTCCCATTTGTTATCGGTTGGAGTTTCTGTTATAGCGAGCCATCAGGTAGAGCAGCTGAATAATCGAGGTGAGCGCTGCGGCCACATAGGTAAGCGCGGCTGCCGTCAGCACCTTCTTGGCGCCGTTGACTTGCTTGGAACTCATGCCCGACTGCTCGATATACACCACGGCGCGGCGACTGGCATCGATCTCGACCGGCAGCGTAACCAGCTGGAACAGCACGCTAAACGAGAAGAAGATCAACGCGAGGGTCGTGAGCCCGGCAATGTTCATAAACAGGCCCAAGAGCAGCACGATCGTCCAGGTGTTCTGGGTAAAGTTGACGACCGGGACCAGGGCAGTGCGCACCTTCATCATGGCATAGCCGCTTTGGCGCTGGGCGGCGTGACCCGCCTCGTGGCAGGCGACGGCAACGCTTGCGACCGACCCGCCCGAACGGTTGGCATCCGACAGATACAGGCTGTTGTCCTGCGGGTTGTAGTGGTCGGTGAGCTCGCCGGCAACGCCCTTGATGCCCACGGCGCTACAACCGTTGGCATCGAGCATGCGGCGAGCGACCGTGGCGCCCGTATCGCCGTCCGAGCGCACCTTAGACCACGTCTTGTACGTCGAGTTGATATAGCTCTGCGCGGCAAGGCCAAGCACCGTACAAACAAGAACAACCAGCAGGTACAGCGGGTCGATGCCAAAGCCGTATCCATAGTAATAAGGCATGCGAATTCCTCCGAATCGAGTTACACGTTGGAGGCATTCTACCCACTCAAGCGGCTAGGCTTCCTTACAGCAATTCAATTTTGCCATCTTTGACCGTCAACCCCATATTGCCCGAGAGCAAATCGTCCAGGCGCGAGCCCACAAGCTCAAAACGCCAACCTTCGCGCAGGCAGCTCTGCTCGGGATGCTCAATATAGTCGGCCAGGTCATCGCGTGAGGCAATGACCGAGGTCGCCACGCCCGAGCGCTCGGCAACCAGGCGAATAAGCGCATACATCAGGTCCGTCACGCTCTCCAACTCCGGCGAAATCTGACGGTGCCCGCGCACCATGAGCGGCAGGCGATCGTGCGGGCAGCTCGCGCCGCGCTTGATGGCCATAAGCGCGCCGTCCACGTCGCGCTCCCCCAGCTGGTCGGTACCGCGAATGCTGCGGAACTCCTCAACACGAACGGGATTACGTTTAACCAGGGCCAGCAGCGTATCGTCGGACATGACCCACTTGCGCGGGATGTTGCGGCGCTCGGCGCGGTCCTCGCGCCAAGCGGCAAGCTCGCGCGCAATGCCCAGCTGATGGCGGCTGCAGGAGTTGATGCGCTTGACCTTGCGGAATGCCTCGTGACGATCGGCGCGATAGTGCGACTCGTCGGCCAGCGGACGCAACTCGTCGAGCACCCAGTCCACCCGGCCCAGCTCGCGCAGGCGACTCATCATCTCGGTATAGGCAACGATCAGGTACTTGACGTCATCGATCGCGTACTCGATCTGCTTATCGGTCAGCGGGCGGCGCGACCAATCGGTCAGCGACTCGGTCTTGGGCAATGAGACGCCGCAAAACGTCTGCACGAGCGCGCCGTAGGAAATCTGCTGGCGCTCGCCCAAAAAGGCGGCGGCCACCTGCGTGTCAAAAATGGGACGCGGCAGCACGCCCACGGTATGGAGCATAACCTCCATATCCTGCGAGCAAGCGTGAAACACCTTGGTCACGTTCTCATCGCCCATAAGCACGGCCAGCGGCGATAGGTCGTCGATCACCAGAGGATCGACCGCGACGCTCTCGGCAGGGGTGGCAATCTGGACCAAGCACAGGCGCGGGTGGAACGTGCGCTCGCGCAAAAACTCGGTATCGACGGCAATCGCGTCGAACTCGCGGGCGCGCTGGCAAAAGTCGAGTAGAGCCTGATGTGTGGAAATGTACATATCAACCCATCGAATAAGGTTAGGCCCGAAAAACACGGGTAGGATATCGGCATTGCCTTACAACTATACTCGGTTAGTCACAGAACGGGAACGTAAGTATGCGCTGCCTTATCATCCACAACCCGGCATCGGGCCCCAGCTCAGATGAAATCTACGCGTTCACGCACGCCCTCGCGCAGGGCGGCGACGAGGTCGTGATGCGCTTTATCGGCGATGGCATGGAACCCGAGGACGCCGTGGCAGACGTGCGCGAGTTTGATCGCGTGGTCGTTTCGGGCGGCGACGGCACCGTCTCCAACGTGCTCGACCAAATGCGCGGGTGCGGTGTCCCCACGCTCGTCTTCCCCTCCGGCACAGCCTGCCTGTTCTTTAACAACATCGGTAATGCCCCCGAGGCAGCGGCGCTTGCCAAGGCTTGCCGCGCCGGTCGCACGGTCAAAGTGGACATGGGCGAGCTCTTTTGGCTCGACGAGAACGGCAACGAGAAGCGCCACGGCTTTATCATCATCGCCGGCTCGGGCTTCGACGCCGAGATCATGATGAAGGCCGCCCCCGCCAAAAACGACATCGGTGAGATCGCCTATTTCCTGTCGGCGCTCGCCACGCCCAACCCCACGGTGGCGCACTTTACGATTGAGCATGACGGCATTGTCGAGGAGCTCGACGGCATCTGCTGCATGGCCGGCAACACCTCGGTCATTCAAAACGACATCAACCTGTTCCCCGATTGCCGTATGAACGACGGCATGGTCGACATCGCGGTCATCGAGCCCGTAAAAACCGTCCAGCTCCTGCCCACCGTGATCACCGCCGCACTCGACCCCGCCGGCAAGGTGCTCGGCCGCCCGCAGTTCAAGATCATACAGACCAAAGAAGCCAAGATCACCTGCACGCCGTCGCTGGGCATGCAGTTCGATGGCGAGATCATCTCCAGCAACTCGGGCGTCTTTGGCGCCCGCGCACTTCCGCAATGCCTCGACCTCATCGTCGACGAATTCTCCCCACTCGGAAAATAGGAGGACCCCATGAACGACAACCCCCTGATTGGCTTTATCGTCATCGTCTTGGCCATGCTCGTCGGCTATGCGATTAACGTGATCCACCGCCGGAAGAAGTAATTCCACATTGGTATGATATTCATCCAATTATCATTTCCCCCGTTGTTTATGCATTTGCCAGACAGCGGGGGATTTTTCTTTGTGCCCCGTGCAAGGCGCTTTATTCAGATACAGTAATTGCAGGGCGTCTTTATTTAACTAAAGCTAGATAATGAGTATTCTTGTCCGCTCATCGCATATTTTAGGACGCTCATCGAGTATTTCATCGAAATAGATGAATACTATTTAGACTTCCGATAGGCTAATAGATGTATTTATTAGCTGAAATCCTGCACGGTTCCGCAGGGTTTCAACGGTTGGGAGGGATTATGAGGTTTACTCATCCTGTCAACACGCTCAAAAAGCTCGGCTGCGGCCTTGCGTTTGGAGCAGCGGCCATCATGGCCATGCCGACTTCGGCGCTCGCCTGCACCCAGATCTACATGGGCAGCAAGCTTACGGCAGACGGCAACACGTACTACGGCCGTTCCGAGGACTTCGGTCCGCGCTATGTCAAGCACTTTGGCATTGAGCCCGCACACAAGGACGGCAACAAGTACACCTCGGTCGAGTCCGGTTTTGAGTACAAGTCCAAGGGCGCAACCTACCGCTACACCTTCGTTCGCGACAACCCCTCTCAGTGGGAAGATCGCTACGACGCATATTCCGAGGCTGGCATCAACGAGAAGGGCGTTTCCTGCTCTGCCACGCTGAGCACCTCCTATAACGAGAAGGCCGAAGAGGCCGATCCCATCACCGAGGAGACCGGCATCGGCGAGTACAACTACGCTAGCGTCATCCTGGGCGAGAGTGCCACGGCCCGCGAGGGCGTCGAGCTCATCGGCAGCCTGATCGACGAGCAGGGCGTCTGCTCCAACGACCAGATCATCATCGCCGACAGCACCGAGACCTGGCTGTTCGCCGCGCTTTCCGGCCATCAGTGGATTGCTATGAAGCTCGCTGATGACATCGCCTCGCTTAACCCCAACATCGGCAACCTCACCTATAACGTCGGCCTCGATGACACCGAGAACTGTCTCCATTCCGAGGGCATCGAGTCCATGCCTAAGGAGAAGGGCTTTGCCGAGTACACCGACGGCAAGTTCGACGTCGCCAAGACCTACGGCGAGGAGATTAGCGAGGCCGGTATGCACCAGTGGTCGCGCTATATCCAGGGTCGCGATTACTTCATGGCCCCGCTGGCTGAAGGCACTGACTACGAGATCGTGAAAGACGAGCGCGAAGATGCTCGCGCCACGACCGGCGCCCTGGTCCACGAGATGCAGCCGCTGTTCTTCCAGCCCGGCAAGTCCGACTGGAACACCTTTGAGATGATCCGCAGCTTCGCCGCCCGCGGCGAGAATGTCGCCGGCCTCAACGCCAACACCGACGGCGCCTACGCCATCGGCTCCAACCGCAACACCGAGATCCACACCTTCCAGATCCGTCAGGGCATGGACCCCGAGATCGCGACCATCCAGTGGGAGATGCTCTCCAACGCCGAGTTCTCCGTCGCTATCCCCCTCTACTCCGCACTGCTCACCGAGGTCAGCCCCTACTTTAGCGATCAGGATGTCTCCTTCGACCACTGCGAAGAGGAAGACGTCGTGAACAACGAGGAGCCCAAGAACTCCATCAACTACGTCCTCATGGACATCAACACGCTCGCCTATGAGAACCGCGACCACTGCGCCACCGGCGTCCGCGCCTACCTCGACGCCCTGCAGAAGGAGCTCATCGAGCAGAACCTGACCGTCGACGAGGCCATGCAGGCCGCCGAGGGCACCGAGGCCCGCACCGCCCTGGCCAACAAGGCCGGCAAGGCTGCCACCAAAAACACCTACCTCAAATGCAAGGCCATGCTCGAGGAGATGCGTGACTACCTCAAGGAGGGCGACTTCTCCGAGGAGTTCGTCCCGAGTGACTACGATGCCGACAACGACTGCCTGGTCGAGTCCATCACCTACGCCGACGAGGCACTCTCCGATGAGGACGTAGCCGAGCCCGAGGTCGAGAAGAAAGAGGCCACCGAGGAGAAGTCCGAGGGCAACAACATGGCCGCCATGGCCGTTGGCGCCGTCGTCATCATCGGTGTCTGCGGCTTCGTGCTCTATCGTCGCAAGAAGGCCTAAGGCCCTCACGCTCTAAGGGAGGGCAAGACAGTGCGAGCGGTCTTGCCCTCCTCGCCTGTCATCCGACCGGCGGGAAACATCGCCGAAATCTTTTCAAAAAAGATTCTCTGCACACACTTCGCTGTGCTATAGTGCAGCGCAACAGCAACTAGGTGCGACCGCGCCACGGTATCACGAAAGGAGCCACCAACATGAAGAACACGATGACGTCTCTCAACAACTGGTGGTGGCGTGATGCGAATGCGATCGGTCGACAGTGAGTCCCTCACGCCTGTTTTTGCGCTCTAGGTGATTGGAAGGCCTCCGGTTTCGACCGGGGGCCTTTTTCTATCTCGAGCCCAATCGCATTCGCATCACGCGCCTCCGCTTTCTTCTCTTGCACTTCCCCTCCGAAAGGATTTTCACCATGTCTCAGAACACCACCACCGCACAGCCCCGCACCGTCCAGACCGCCGACCGCGGCAAACTCGACGTCCGCGCTCTCGTCTTGCTCGCCATCCTGCTTGCCGCCGGCTTCATCCTCAACTTCACCGTCGGCAAGGCCATCTCCGGCATCTCGGGCGGCATGATCAGCCCCGAGTTCATTATCTCGGCCTTCTGCCTCACTATCCTGGTCGTTCGTCCCAACATTGGCCAGGCGCTCGTTATCGGCCTGATCTCGGCCGCCGTGATCCAGATCACCACCACCTCGCCGTTCGTCGATTTTGCCGCCGAGGGCATCGCCGCCATGCTCATGGCCGTCATTGTCAACGCTGCCGCCAAGGACGGCCAGGTCAAACCCGCCGTCGCCATCGTCGCAACCTTCGTGACCACCTTTGTCTCGGGCGTCATCTTCATGGTCATCAAGATGGCCATGCTCGGCGTGGTGGGCGAGCTCGCCGCTGCCATGCTGCCCGTCGTCGCCATGACCGCCGTGTTTAACGCCATTCTGGTCGGCGCCCTCTACCTGCCCATCCAGAAGGCCCTGAAGCTCAACTAACCCACTCGGCTTTACGAGCCACCCCATCTTGGCGTTCATTCGTCGCTCGCGTACCCAAGTACGCTTCGCTCCTCTTTCGCGCCAACCTGGGGCCCCTCGTAAAGCCGTCTCCGTGCTTCACCAGCAAAGACTGTCCCAAACAGCTAGCTTTTGGGGACGTTCTTAAACGACTAGTCATTTAATAACGTCCCCGATGACTATGAAAGGTATCCATGGAAACGATCATCAACGTCGACGATGTCTCGTTCTCCTATGGCACGCAGACCGAGCAGGCGCTTAAGCATATCTCGCTCGGCGTGAACAGGGGAGATTTTATCGGCATTATCGGGCCTTCGGGCGCCGGCAAGTCCACACTTGCCGCCTGCCTGTCGGGAGCCGTACCCCACCATTACACCGGCACGTTCTTTGGCTCCGTCACCGTCGACGGCAACGACACCTGTGAAGTTTCGCTCACCGATGTGTCGCAGATTGTCGGCAGCGTGTTGCAGGACATCGACACGCAAATGGTCGCCTCGGTCGTCGAGGACGAGATGCTTTTTGGCCTGGAGAACTTTGGCGTTCCCCACGACCAGATCGAGCAACGTGTGAGCGAGACGCTTAAGACCGTCGGTATCAGCGACCTGCGCGACCGCGAGATCGCCACACTTTCGGGCGGCCAAAAGCAAAAGGTTGCCATCGCCGCCATCCTCGCTATGCGTCCGCGTGTGCTCGTGCTCGACGAACCCACCGCGGCGCTCGACCCCGCCAGCTCTACGCTGGTCTTCGAGACCCTGCGTGAGGCAAACCGTGCACTCGGCATCACCATCGTCGTCGTTGAGCAAAAAGTCGCCCTGCTTTCGGAGTATTGCAACCGCGTGCTCGTGCTCAATCATGGCGAAATCGCGCTACAGGGCAAGCCGCACGAGGTCTTCGCGCACACCGATGAGCTCCGCGCCATCGGCGTCGATTGCCCGCGTGTCACGCGCATTTTCAACAGCCTCGAGGCCGATGGCCTGGCCAGCGGCACTCCCTGTTTGGATGTTGATGAGGCCGAGCGCCTGATTACGGGCATCGTCGACCCCGCACACGCAAGCAGCGACGTTCAGGCACCCGCCGGCTCACCGCACGCACCGTCGTTGCGCCCGCACGCCAAGGACGCCGAGCCCGTGCTCACCTTCAATCACGTTGAGTTTGCCTATCCCAATGGCGGCGCCGCCGTCCACGACCTCAACCTGACCCTCTATCCCGGCGAGCTCGTGGGTATCGTCGGCCAAAACGGCGCCGGCAAGACCACGCTCACCAAGCTGCTCACAGGCCTGCTTAAGCCCGCCTCGGGCAGTGTGCGCGTCACGGGACTGGATACCGCAACCGTCCCCACGAGCCGCATCGCACGCGAAGTCGCAACGCTTTTCCAGAACCCCGACCGCCAGATCTGCAAAAATACCGTGCTCGACGAGGTCGCCTTTGGCCTGGAGCTTGCCGGCATCGACCGTGCCGAGGCACTGCGTCGCGCCCAGCTCGTCATCGACCGTTTTGGCCTACCGGCCGACGAGGCGCCCTTCTCGCTCTCGCGCGGTCAGCGACAGATGGTGGCACTCGCCTCCGTCGTGGTCGTAGAGCCCAAAATCGTGGTGCTCGACGAGCCCACGAGCGGCCTGGACTACCGCGAGTGCATGACCGTCATGGAAACCGTTCGCACCTTGGCCGAGCGCGGCTGCGCTGTAATCATGGTCTGCCACGACATGGAAGTCGTCTCCGACTTTGCCGAGCGCATTGTAGTAATGGCCGACGGCCGCATCCTCGAGCGCGGCCGCACGCACGAGCTGTTCTCGAACATCGAGCTCATGCAGCGAGCCTACGTTGAGCCGCCCCAGGTCATAGAGCTTTCTCGTCGCCTGGCATCCTCCGTCTCTCCCGCCTTTGCACAGGTGAGCGAGGTCACCGATATCGTTCGCATTACCGAGGAGATGGTCCACCGTGGTTAACGTCATCGACTATATGCCGGGCGATACACTGCTGCACCGCTTGAACCCGGTCGTCAAACTGGGCCTTGCCGCCGCCATCATCATCGGCATTTTCCTGTCCGACACCTACGTGGCGCTGTTGGGCTTTTTGGCGCTCACCCTTGCACTGGGCGCCTACGCCGGCGTCGTCGACCGCCTGCTCTCGCTACTCAAGCTGCTGATTCCGCTCGCGCTTATCATGCTGGTGCTTCAACTGGCCTTTATGCGCGACGGCAACATGGTGTGGGGCTTTATCACCGACACGGGCCTCATTACCGGATCGAAGGCCTGCCTACGCCTGTTGGGCGTGGCGCTGCCACTCATCCTCATGCTTATGGTGACCAAGCTCAACGACCTCGCCAACGCTTGCGTCGAGGTGCTGCACGTGCCATATCGCTATGCCTTCACCTTTACCACGGCGCTGCGTTTTGTGCCGGTATTTGGCCAGGAAATGAACGCCATCATGGAGGCGCAGACTGCACGCGGCGTCGAATACGACACTAAGAATCCCGTCAAGAAACTCAAACTCATGCTGCCGCTGTGTGTGCCGCTGCTTATCTCGAGCGTGGGCAAGACCGATGCCACCGCGCTTGCCGCCGAGCAGCGCGGCTTCTATCTGCGTACGCGCGCCAGCTCGTACAAGCGCTACCCCATCAAGGGCCTAGACGTCGCCATACTCATCATCAGCATCGCCCTCATCGCCACCGGCTTCCTGTTCTAGCAATCGCTGGCAGCAACCGGCAAATGCAAAAGGCCTCGGCTCGCACCAAACGAGCCGAGGCCTTTACTGTTTTCCCAGATAATACCTACCAAAATAAGCCTATCTTTTTTGGCAGGTCGAGGGCTACAGGCGGTAGGGGACGCCGCTGCGAATGATGGACTCGCGTACCAGGACATCCATCGCATCGAGGGTGATCTCGGGCATCTCGCGATACTTCTGCAGCACCGAGAGCTCCGTGCATGCCAGGATGACGCGGTCGCAGCCGCTACGGGCGAACTCCCACATCACGCGGTCAAACTTATCCATATCGGGCTCGCGCCCGGCCTTCACATCGTCGTAGATGAGCGACATCACGTCGGCCTGACGCTTTTCGCTGGGATAGATGACCTCAACGCCCGCGGTCTCACATTCGCGCCCATAGACGTCTGCGCCCACGGTACCGTCGGTGCCCATGATGCCGATCTTGTGCACCGGCTCGGCCGGCATGCTCAGGTTTGGATCGAACTCGCACTCCCCCATCACCGCGCCGGCCAGAGCATAGCGCACCGACTCGCGCGGCATGTGGATAATCGGCACCTTGGTAAACGACTGAATCTGATCGTAGAAGTAGTGCGACGTGTTGCAGGGAATGGCAATGTGCGCGCAGCCCAGCGTCTCGAGCGCCTGAGCGCACTCCTTCATGGTCGCCAGCAGCTCGGCATGCTCACCGGTCTTGATGGCCAGCGTGCGGTCGGGCATGGTCGACTTGGAAAGCACCACCATGTCGATATGCTCCTGGTCGCACGTAGCCGCCGTATGACGTACCACCTGGTCGTAGTAATACGACGTGGCCTCGGCGCCCATGCCGCCGATAACTCCCAGCTTTTCCATCGCCGCCTCCTTGGTGACGCCCGCGCAATTGCGCGTATCATACCCGCACCCGCCCGATACATACCGGACGGGCGCCACACTCGTCTACTTGTAATACGTCTTGAACAGCTTAAAGTGGCGCAGCTTGGTGTGCCACATGCGCAACCAGCGGTTAAAGACAAAGTCTCCCTTCATAAACGAGGGATCGGCGCCCTTGCCCTCCTTGGCAAGACGATGCACCTTCGCGCGCAGCTCGGGATCCTTGACGTACTTGTCGACGACGCCCATGGGAACGACCATCCACAGCGCCTCGTCCTGCGCCGTCACAAACTCCGGCTCAAACGGGCGGTTGAGCACATACTCGTCCACCACATACTTGGCAACGTTAAAGCCGCTGTTGGTTACGTAGTAGTTGCTGCGGCCCTGGCGGGTGTTGAAGTCAAAGAACTTAAACGAGCCATCGCGCTCGTCATACTTGACGTCAAAGTTGGAATAGCCCACAAAGTGAAGGTCCTCGAGCAGCTTGCGCACGCCACCCATAAGCTCATCGTTGGGCTCGGTGATGATGCAGGCGTGATTACCGACGCCATGGGGCTGATGCTCCTCGAGCAGCACGTGACCAAGGCACATCATGCGAACCTTGCCGTTGCGGTCAGAATAGCTGGTGAGCACGCGCATGTACTCGTCGTTGCCGGGCACGCGATCCTGCAAAATCAGGTCATCGGTGTAGCCACTGGCATAGGAATCGCGGATAACCTGCTCCAGCTCTGCGCGGTCGGCAATCTCATAAGCCTTCTTCTGACCCTCGAACTCATGCTGCCACCACATGATGCCGTCGGAAGGCTTCAAGATCATCGGGTAGGGGAAGTCAATCTGGTCGAGCACCTCGGCAGGCGCCTCTCCTTGCGTGTTGAGCATCTGCGCAGTAAAGGTAAACGTATGCGGATAGGGCACACCGTGCTTCTCGCACAGCTCGTAGAAGATCTCCTTCTTCTGGCACTGCTCAAGCATGCTATAGGGCGCGTAAGGCGCAACGATGTTATCCGCCAGCTCGTTGGCATCCTTGGCCTGAGCCACCAGGGCAACATAGTTATCGCCGCAGCCCATCAGGACAATCGTCTTGTCGGCATGTGCCCGAGCGATACCGTTGACGGTCTTAAGCATCACCGGCATGGTATCGATATCCACGTTGGGCGTGTAATCGATAATTTGGCTGCGATACGCGGGGCCGGTCTGGTACTTGCCAAAGACCAGGCTCTTAACCTGATACTCCTCGTAGAAAGCGCGCGCCACCGAATACGCGTTGATGTCGCCGCCGAGCAGCACGGGGATAAACTCGCGCTCTATAAACTGCAATGCCATGGAAACTTCCTATCTAGAACTGCCCACACGACGGGCGGTCTTTGTGCAACTGATTTATTCTAGCGTGCCGAGCCGCCGGCACCCAAAGCTCCACCGTATCTATGGCAATCGGCGTAATTATCCAGCACGAAGGCGGCGATCACCGGTGTACGACAACGGGCAATGAACCCACCGTTGTTGTAGGATTCAACATGTTGCCCGCCCCGTCGAAAGGTACACTGTGCCCCAGGCTCATCCGATCAACAACCCCATCATTGACGCCGCAAAGCGCGAACTTGCGGATCGTGCCCAGACGGCAGCTCCCCTACGCACCGCAAACGATGCTTACAACGGGCCTGCCCGCATCGTCTCAATCAACACGTCGGAGCACAAAGGCACGCGTAAGTCACCCGTCGCCGACGGGCACGACACCGTCATCGAGCAGTTTGGCCTCGCCTCCGATGCGCACGCCGGGCATTGGCACCGTCAGGTCTCCTTTTTAGCTGCAGAGTCTATCCAGACGGCGCAGGCGCGCGGGCTCGATGTGCACGAGGGCGACTTTGGCGAGAACTTCACAACCCAGGGCATCAACCTGCTCTCACTCCCCTTGGGCACGCAGCTCAAGATTGGCAACGAAGTACTCGTCGAAATCAGCCAGATCGGCAAAGTCTGCCACACCCGCTGTGCCATCTACTATCTCGCCGGCGACTGTATCTTCCCCCACGAGGGCATTTTTGGCGTCGTGCTGCAGGGCGGAGAAGTCCATGTCGGTGACGACGTCCAGGTGGTCAGGCTCGGCGACGGCACCTGTTCCTTCACTCCCACCGAGGCACTCAAAGAGGTGGAGCGTGCTCGCCGCGAAGGAACCCTGTAGTTGCAAAACCCCACGTTGAGGTAGCTTTTGCAGCCAAAAACCTTCACAAACAGGGTGCCGTAACGTTAAAGTTGAACTCTATGGTTTCTCAACAATTCACCATTCCCGCAGGTCAAGGCCAAAGCCTCAAGTTCAACTTGACCCTTTAGAACCTTTAAGGTTCAAGTAGAGGTCGAAAGCAGTAGTAGAATACACCTCGACCAATAACCTACGATTGATTGCAGAGGGACTGGATGCAGCATTCGAACCATCGCACCGCAGCGCTCATCGCGTCGAAGCCGGCTCGTATCATCACGAGCGCCGCGCTCGCCGTCGCGCTGACGGCCACGCCGATGCTCTCCCCCGTCGCGGCCTATGCCGCCTCGCAGGCAACGCAGGATCAGCTTTCCGCCGCCCAGAAAAAGATCGAGGACGCCACGAGCGCCTACAACGACGCCCGAACCAAGCTCGAGGATCTGCAAAAGCAGATCGACTCCAATGAGGCGAACATCGATAAGATTGAGGCCGAGCTACCCGAGCAGCAGGCCAAGGCAAGCTCCGCCATGCGCGATCTGTATAAGTACCAGAAGGGCACCAGCCCCATCGTGAGTTTCCTGGTGAACACGCAGAGCTTGGGTGACTTTATCACCACCTGCAAATACACCAACCAGATTACAAGCTCGAGCGTCGACGAGATCGAAGAGCTTAACAAGATGCAGACCGAGCTCGAGCAGAACAAAACCGAGCTCGAGCAGGCCAAGTCTCAGCTCGAGGGCGAGCAAAAGAATGCCGAGGATGCACTGGCGCAGGCTCAGCAGCTCCGCAGCGAGGCGCAGGCAAAGGCCGAGCAGGAAAATGCTGCCGAGCTGGCAAAGCTCGAGGCCGACAAGGCCGCTGCCGCCGAGAAGATCTCGGGCGAGGGTGTAAGCGGCAACAACTCCAACAGCCAGGCCAACAACGCCAACACCACCATCGACACCACGGTGAACAGCTCGAATAGCGGTAACTCCGATTACGACTCGTTCATTAACGAGTGGACGAGCCGCATCGACAACTACCTCGCCGGTTCCCCCATGGCAGGCCAGGGCTATAACTTTGCCGTCGCCGCCTGGAATACCGGCGTCGATCCCCGTTGGTCCCCCGCCATCGCCTGCATCGAGAGCAGCAAGGGCCTCTATTGCGCCGGCTCCTATAACGCCTGGGGCTGGAGTGCCCGCGGCGGTGGTTGGCGTAGCTTTGGTAGCTGGAGCGAGGGCGTCTCCGCCCACGTTGCCTACCTGGGCGCCAACTATGGCTCCACGCTTACCCCGGCGGCCGCCAAGAAGTACTGCCCGCCCACGTGGCAGGACTGGTACAACAAGGTCGCCAATCAAATGAACCGTATTTAAGTGCAGCTGCAAAGGGGCCCCAAACGCGGCCCCTTTTCGATTATCTAAGAGACGACACCGGTCGCGTTGCCGATAACAACGACGACGCACATGACGGCAAACATAAACCCGAGCGCCTTGAACCATAGTTCGACAAAAGCACTCCCCCGATACCGATCGAGCGCGGGAAAACGACGTCGAAGTCTACGCCGGTCGAGCATTCCGAATGCAATGAGCAGCACCAGGCCATCGACCATAAAGAAATACTCAAGCGCCAAAAACCACGTTGGATAGTTTCGGTTTTCGCCCGTTGGTGTAAATACCGCAAAATGGCTGCCCATCAGCAGCAACAATGTTGTCGCATAGACGCATCCATTCCATATGCGCCCCACGGGCTCGGGGATACGCGAGAGCAGACGCGCACATTTGGATGTCACGGGAGAGACGAACGAACGCCGGTTTGCAGAAGACGGAAACGTGAGGGCAACAGGCTGCTGTACCCGCTGCACCTGTGACACCGCGGCACAGGGCACACTGGCAGCAGAAAAGGTCACGGGCGACGGAGCAGGGAGACATAGCCCATATGCCGCACGCGCAGCATGCCCCAGTGCCTTTGCACTCGCAAAGCGCTTGGCGGGATCGAGCGCCATCGCCATGCAAATCACATCCGCCAGCGGAACGGGAATGCCATGTGCCTCGCATTGCTCACGTATGTCCCGCCCCGGTTTGGGATCAGCCCCCGTCAGACAAAAGAACAGCAGCGCGCCAAGCGCGTAAATATCGCTACGGACGCTCGTCTGCCCAAACCCAAACTGCTCGGGCGGCGCATAGGAACGCGTGCCAAACTTGACGGTGTCGGCGTCGGCGCCATCACGCCAAACGCGCGCGATTCCCAGGTCAATAATCACCAGCGACGAGAAGGTCATGCCGGCATCGGTCGCGTATCTCACGCCCGATACGATGATGTTCGAGGGTTTAAGGTCGCGGTGGATTACCGGCATCCCCGGCTCCCCCGCAGCTGCAAAACCAGCATGCAGCTCGCCCACCGCTTCACACAGAACGGGATACAGCCCGCGGGCATAATCGGGCGTCGTCCCCAAGCGTCCCACCAGGGCCTCGAGTGTCTCGCCTTCGACATACTCCATCACCACGTCAAGCTCGTCGCCCACACGGCGGCAATCGACGATTCGGGGCAAGTGCTCAAAACGACGACCGGCGCGCTGGGCCGCAAACAGGCGCTCATATGCTCCGCCAATCTGCACCGAAGCATCGATGCGCTTGCGGACAAAGGGACCGAGAGACCCGCCGCCAGAGCCCTCAAAATAGACGAGTTCGGTCGTCTCGACATCCGAGCACTTGAGCACGCGCTCCACACGATAGCTGTCATCGCGGTCGAGCGACGCCAAATGCTCGACAAGTGAAGCAGTCAGCTCGTCATCGGAATATGTTGGGCTCTGAGTATCCATGGTGCCCATCATAACGCAGGGTGCGGACACCCCATGGTGTCCGCACCCCGATCGTTTGCATGGCTGCTCTGGTGACACCGCCGGCTCAGCCATCGACCACTAACTCACCGTTTCCTCGCCAAAGCGATATAGCTCTTCATTGACCTTTTGGAGGCTACAGCCACGGTCGATGCAAAAGATAATGATTGCATCGCGACGGTCCTTACAGTTGAGGACGCTCACTCCGGCAGCCGTCAGAGCGCGGTTGGTCTCCTTCATCGACAGCGCCATTGCAAAGGCAATCTGCAGCACCTTATTGCGACTCGGATGCCGCGCACCGGTAAAAATCTGATAGCCAAAGGTCTCGTTGAGGTCGGCCATACGCACCACACGCGAGCGCTCGAGCCCCTTCTCTTGCAGCAACTGCTTTAAGTAATCCGAAAGCGACGGCGCGGCAAAGTCGTGCTCTTTGATATAGTCATCGATGTTTGGCGCGTCGAGGAGTTCATTGAGTAACTCGTCCGTCAGCTTTTTATTGGGCATACGACCTCACCTCCCATACGGCGCAACGGTAGCGACATGTTAGGCCAGCACCCAGCTTGCAGCAGCAGACTTATCAAACACGTTGGCAAAATAGAGAGCCTTCTTGATGTCACCATCAAAGTAGATATTGCCCGCCACGGAGCCACCGGCGGCAAGGGTACCAGACTGCAGCTCATCGGAACCCTCGCTGTAATAACCCTGGTTCTGCTGCGCACCGTTGGCGTCCTCGCCCTTCCAGTCGTAGATATTGTAATCTGCGCCCTCATCGCCATTGTTGACGTACGTGACGTGAATACCCGTCATGGTCGAACCGTCATAATTTGTAAGGCCGGGCTGGACGGAATCGACGACGACGGAAAGGCCAGCAGTCGTGGTCACCGTCGTGCCAACAGCCAGGTCAGTCGTAGGTTGCTCTTCCTTCTTCGTCTCTTCCTTCTTGTCGCCATCGTCGGCATCCTCGGTGACGGTCGCCTTATCGCTACCGCAACCGGCAAGAAGACCGGCAGTCCCCAAGGCAACAGTGGCGAATGCGCCAAGTGCAGCGCGACGGCTCAGCAGCACTTCGTTTTCGAGCTTATTCATCATGCATCCTTCCTACGATCCGGCTACCGCGCCGGCACACAGCACATCGTAGGGTGGATTAAACTTGAATTCATTAGCTGAGAGCTAAGGTTGCGGTAAACGGCCAATGCGGTTGTCCAAACGCCAAGCAAACGCACTTTACGCGACCTTCTGCTGGCAGTGCATCAACCCACCGTGACGGATTCCCCCGTAAAGGCGCTGATTATCAACAGGACAAAGAACACCAGGTAGCTGACACTCAGCGGGTACGCAATGATCAGGAAGACGACCCATCCAACATTGGTCTTACCATCGGCACGACGTTGCTCGCGATTGCGGCAGAGCCAAATCGTCACGCCAATGGCCGCGATCAGCAACACGAGTGCCGCTGCTGCCAACCCGGCAAGCACAAACATCACGCCAATGCTCACAGCAATAACCGGAAGCAACAGCAAGCCGCATCCACACCCACCGGGACTATAAACGGCAGTCTGTCGGCGTCGCCTCATCGTCACTCCAACCTCAACATCTTTGAACACTACAACGCGATAACCTGCTGGACAGGTACAATCTTATCCAGCTCCGGTTCGATGCGCCTCTTCTCCGCCTCGAGATCAAACGCTATCTGAGCGCGCAGCCAATAACCATCCGTCAGGCCAAAGTAACGGCAAAGGCGAAGGTCGGTGTCGGCCGTCACACGACGCCTTCCCAAGATAATCTGCCCAATGCGTTGAGCCGGAATCCCGGTCTCCTTAGCAAGGCGATATTGAGAAATGCCCATAGGGAGAAGAAATTCCTCTTTGAGAAGCTCACCAGGAGTCACCGGTGACAGCAAATCGGGCGCAGTCTCATCACTTGTGATAATCGACGATTTCGACATTCCAAGCCATCCCCCGTCTCCACTCAAAACAGACCCGATAGCGCTCATTAACACGGATGCTATATTGGCCGGCGCGATCGCCCTTCAGCGCTTCAAGACGATTGCCCGGAGGAACGCGAAGATCATCAAGTGAAGCACAGACCTGCAGTTGACGAATCTTCCTCAATGCGACCCGCTCAAAGGGTACAAACCTCCTGGCCCGCACACCCATCGCAAAACGTTCGGTATCCTCATCTTTGTACGATGCAATCATAGTATCGCCTTACGTTAATAACGTCAAACGTTTCTATAGACTTACATCTCTATTATACCGTACATCTGTTCGTATTTTCTAGAACAGGTATTCTTCGCCACTTAAGCAAGCAAAAGCAATCGTTTGTAGACATCGAGGCCTTTGAGCAGAATTTCCTCGTCAAAGAGCATGGTATCAGTGTGAAGGGCGCTCGTGGCATAGGCGGGACAGCCATCCGGATCACTCGGGTTTTCTTGTCCCTCTGGCACGCCAGTGCCCAGCAGGAAGAACACGCCCGGAAGATGGCGCTGATAGAAGGCGAAGTCCTCGGCAATCAGCAGCGGCTCGTCCACAAGTTGCAGCTCGGACAAGGCAGGCGCGACGTTGGCAAACAACTCGGGGTCGTTATCGACCGGCGGATAGCCCTCGGCAAAGTCGAGATCATACGTGCAGCCCGTTGTGGCGCAGGCATCGTCCAACACGCGGCGCACGCCTTCGCGCGCTCGGTCGAACATATCGTCCGTAAACACGCGCAAGCTGCCCGCAACATGGGCCTCCCCCGCCACCGCATTGCAGACGGTGCCGGCCTGCAGCAGGCCGAACTTACCAATGCAGGGCTCGTCGGCACCCAGCTCGTCCATGAGCTCGCGCTCGGAAACTAAGAACTTGGCCGCCGCCAGCGCGGCATCGTGCGATTCCTCGACTGGAACGCCGTAGGTCTTGGCGATATGGATACTCATGCCATGGATATGAATGTGCGTCTCGCTTGAGCGCGCCAGCAACGGACCGGAGCAGCTCGCCAACGTGCCGGCGGGCAGATCGGGCCACACATGGAAGCCAAAGATGCAATCTGCCCTATAGCGCTCGAATACGCCGCTCTCGCACACCGTCTTGGCGCCACCGGTCGTTTCCTCGGCCGGCTGAAACACAAAGAGCACGTTGCGCTTAATGACGCCCGGCTGCTCACGAATCGTGCGGTCGACATGTGTCGCGGCGGCAAGCGCCATGGCCATGTGTCCATCGTGTCCGCAAGCGTGCATCTTACCGGGATGCGTCGAGGAAAAGGCAGCGCCCGTTGCCTCCGCGATGGGCAGGGCGTCCATGTCGGCGCGAATCGCCGTAGCATGCGCGGCGCCCGTGCCGGCATCGAAGAAAGCGCAGACGCAGCTGAGGCACGGATGGGTCACCTCGCAGGCGAGCGGCGCCAACACGCCCTCGATATAGGCGATAGTCTGTGGAAGATCGAAGTCGAGCTCCGGGATCCTGTGCAAGTCGCGCCGATAGCGACGGAGTTCTTGGAGCTCGGTCATAAAGGTTCCTTTCATAGGTGCGCGCCAGTTGCCATCTTATTGTGCCGCAAGATTGCCGCACCCTTATTTCCAGCATATCCCTGCATTTTTTAAACGTTATATACGAATACTCTTGTTTGGTAAAGTGCAACGTGGTAGGGTCGTTACCACTTGATAGAGGCGCGGGCACGAAGATCCGCGGGCGAGTCGGCAGACTTTGACCCCGTGGGGAGGCGAAACCCGCCGAACTGGGTTTTTCGGGCACGAACAACCTGGTGGGCCTGCGGGAAACACCCGCAGGACTGTCTGCAGCAATGCGGGAGCGCTATCCGGACATTGGGTCCACGCTATGCGGATTCGATGCGCAGATGGCGCCGTCTGGATAGCGAGGTTTACGGGACATGGCATTGACCCCCAACGAAGCGTATGCGGCCAAACAGCCGTTTGTGGACAAGGAAACGCTCGAGCATATTGTCGAGCAGTTCCCCACGCCGTTTCATCTATACGACGAGGCGGGCATCCGCCGCAACATGCAAGAGGTGCGCGACGCCTTTGCATGGAACCCGGGCTTTAAGGAATACTTTGCCGTCAAGGCCAATCCCAACCCGGCGCTCATCTCCATTCTCAACGAATACGGCTGCGGCTGCGATTGCTCGAGCTATACCGAGCTCATGATTGCCCGCTCGCTGGTCATCACCGGCCACGACATCATGTTCTCGTCCAACGACACGCCGGCGGCGGATTTTGCCCTTGCAGATAAACTGGGCGCCATCGTCAACTTTGACGACATCAGCCACATCGAATTCTTTGAGCGCGTTGCGGGGCCCATCCCCAAGACGGTCAGCTGCCGCTTTAATCCGGGCGGCCTGTTCCAGCTCTCCAACGGCATCATGGATAACCCCGGCGACTCCAAATACGGCATGACCACCGAGCAACTCTTCGAGGCCTTCCGCATGCTCAAGGCCAAAGGCGCCGAGGACTTTGGCATCCATGCCTTCCTTGCCAGCAACACCGTCACCAACGACTACTACCCCAAGCTCGCGCGTATCCTCTTTGAGCTTGCCGTGCGCCTGGAGCATGAGACCGGCGCACACGTCGCCTTCATCAATCTGTCCGGCGGTGTGGGTATCCCCTACCTGCCCGAGCAGCAGGCTAACGACATCCATGCCATCGGTGAGGGAGTTCACGCGGCATACGACGAGATTCTGGTCCCCGCCGGTATGGGCGATGTGGCGATCTGCACCGAGATGGGCCGCTTTATGATGGGCCCCTACGGCTGCCTGGTCACCAAGGCCATCCACGAAAAGCAGATCTACAAGGACTATATCGGTGTCGACGCAAGCGCCGTCGATCTGATCCGCCCTGCCATGTATGGCGCTTACCACCACATTACGGTGATTGGCCAGCCGGGTGGCGATGACAAGACCACAGCGCCCGTCACGGACACCTACGACATCACAGGCAATCTGTGCGAGAACAACGACAAGTTCGCCATCAATCGCGAGCTGCCACATATCGACATGGGCGACCTGCTTGTGATCCACGATACCGGCGCGCATGGCTACTCCATGGGCTACAACTACAACGGACGCCTGCGCTCCGCCGAGGTCCTGCTGCGCCCCGATGGCTCGGCAGATCTCATTCGTCGCGCCGAGCGCCCGGGCGACTACTTTGCCACGCTCGACGTGCTGCCGTGCGGACGCGAGCTGCTGGCAAAGTCGCGTGCCGAAAGTGCTCGTCGTCGCGCCCAAGACGAGCGCCTGGCCATCGCCGCCCAATGGAACAAACGCATCCAGATCGCGGAAGCGAAGGAGAAGAACATGGACATCCGCAATCTCGAGGGCTCAATCGTCGCCCTCGTCACGCCGTTTAAAAAGGACGGCAGTGTCGACTTCGACGCGCTCGAGCGCCTTATCGATTTCCACCTGCAAAATGGCACCGACGCCATCCTCACCCTGGGCACCACAGGCGAGAGCGCCACGATGACCGATGACGAGGACAACTCCGTTGTCGCCGCCGTGGTCAAGCAGGTTGCAGGACGCGTCCCCGTCATCGCCGGCTCGGGCTCCAACTCCACGCAAACCATGCTCACCAAGTCGCTCACCTACCAGGGCTTGGGCGCCGATGGCCTGCTGCTCATTACCCCCTACTACAACAAGTCCAATGAAGAGGGCATCTATCAGCACTTTAAGACCGTCGCCGATGCTGTGGACATCCCCTGCATCCTGTACAACATCCCCGGCCGCTGCGGCTGCGGCATCGGCGAGCGCAACGTAGAGCGCTTGGCCGCGCACCCCAACATCATGGGTATTAAGGAAGCCTCGGGCAACGTCGCCTACGCAGCCAAGATCGCTCACCTGCTGTCCGACGACTTCCGCATGTATTCGGGCGAGGATGCGCTCACCGTACCTCTCATGAGCCTGGGCGCCTCGGGCGCCATCAGCGTGTGGGCCGACGTTCAGCCGCAGCTCGTGCATGACATGTGCCGCGCCTATCTGGACGGTGACGTGGCACGTGCCCGCGATATTCAAATTGCCGGCCAGCCGCTCATCAACGCCCTCTTTAGTGAGGTCAACCCCATCCCCGTTAAAGAAGCGCTCGCTCAGATGGGTATGATCGAAGCCAACTACCGCATGCCGCTTTGCCCCATGGCCGATAACACGCGTGCCGCACTTACCGATGCTCTGAAGGGAGCTGGTCTGCTTGATTAAGACCGTCATTATGGGAACGGGCCGCATGGGCTCGCTCATCCGCACCACCGCCGAGGGCGTTGTCGACGCCGCCGGTCAGCCCGTTTTTGATATCGTCGCCCAGATCGGTTTTGATCTGTCCGAGCTCGAGGACGCCCCGGCAGCCGACGTCATCATCGACTTCTCGAACGTCGTGACCTTCGATGCCGTCGTCGCCTATGTCGAGCGCACGGGCGCCGCGTTGGTCTCGGGCACCACGGGCTACACACCCGATCAGATGGACCGCCTGCGCGAGCTGGGTCAGAACGCCCGCGTCATGCACTCGGGCAACTACTCTATCGGCATCGCCGCCCTGCGCCATCTGGTTGCCCAGGCCACGCGCGAACTGCCCGGCTTTGACTGCGAGATCGTCGAGACGCACCACAACCAAAAGGTTGACGCCCCGAGCGGCACAGCCAAGCTACTGCTCGACGCCATCGTCGAAGCTGAGCCCGAGGCAGGCTACCACCCCGTCTATGGCCGCGAGGGCATGTGCGGCGCGCGTGACCCCAAGGAGATCGGTATGCACTCGCTGCGCGGCGGCACCGTCGCCGGCGTGCACGAGGTGAGTTTCTTTGGCCAGGACGAGGAGGTCACACTCACCCACCGTGCCACGAGCCGTCAGATCTTTGTCAACGGCGCCTTGGCAGCCGCGCAGAAGCTCGTCACCCGCGAACCCGGCTTCTATACGTTCGACCAGGTCATGTTTGCCTAACCAGGTATCAACCGAATCCACCCAAAGGAGAGATAGCAAATGAGCAACGCAGCCGAGATGGATGCACAGGAGATTATCAACTACATCGCCACCGCGCCCAAAAAGACGCCTGTCAAGCTGTACGTGCGCGAAAAGCCCGGCATGAAGGCCCAGTGGGGCAATGCACACGTCTACGGCGGTCGTCGTGGCAAGACCGTCTTTGGCGACTGGGATGAGCTCAAAGCCATCCTCGATGCCAATGCCGACTCCATCGACTACTACGACGTCGAGAATGACTGCCGCAACTCCGCCGTCCCCATGCTCGACCTTAAGGGCATCAACGCCCGCATCGAGCCGGGCGCGATCATCCGCGACCGCGTCGAGATCGGCGACCGTGCCGTCATCATGATGGGCGCCATCATCAACATCGGCTCCGTTATCGGCGAGGGTTCCATGATCGATATGGGCGCCGTCCTGGGCGGCCGCGCAACCGTGGGCAAGAACTGCCACATCGGCGCCGGCACCGTACTGGCAGGCGTCGTTGAGCCCGCGAGCGCCACGCCCGTCATCATCGAGGACGATGTCATGATTGGCGCCAACGCCGTGGTCCTGGAGGGCGTGCGCGTGGGCAAGGGCGCCGTCGTGGCTGCCGGTGCCGTGTGCGTCGAGGACGTCCCCGCCGGCGCCGTCGTGGCCGGTGTCCCCGCCCGCGTCATCAAGATGCGCGACGCCCAGACCGACAGCAAGACCGGCCTGGAAGAGGGCCTGCGCCAGCTTTAATAGTTACGGCGTTTTACCAAACGCCGTAACGACCCGACGCCGCAAACGCCCCTAGGCGGCAATCTGACGTTCAATCGTCGGGCATGACCAGAAGGTCAATGCCCTCCTCTTTCGCGTCACCTTGCTCGCCTAGGGGCGTTTTCGCTGGCGTATGCTCAACCTACGGCGCAATGTCGGCAACCAAGCCGAAAACAAAAAGGCCGAAGTCCCGAAGGGTTTCGGCCTTTGTTTTCCGCAGCGTCCAAGCGCAGTTTATCGGTTCTCGATGCTGCCGATGTTTTTGAGCTCGATGGAGATGAGGCCGTTAGGCTCATTGACGAACTCGATGTACTCGGAGTTCGAACCCATCTCGGCCGGGAAGCTGATCTCGATACCCGTGTCGGTACGAATCTTATGATTGCGCACCGCCGCGCGTTCGACCTGCTTGCGCTCCACGGGCACACGCTCAGGCACCTTCTCCTCGGTCAGTGCGGCGCGCACACTCTCCTTGATAACCGGTTCGTCCTCAAAGACCTCGTCGACGATATCCCAAGGCGGCAGTTCCTCGTCATCCTCAACCTTCTCGGCAACGGCAGCCTTAACCTTGGCAAGCGCTACAGCCGTGTTGGCACCGTGCTCCTCGGCGACTTCCTCGACCACACGCGTCACGGTGTCGATGACCTCCTTGCCCGATACGCCCGTGTCGCACTGCAACAGGCCATCGGGGATAAGCATACGGTCCTCGCCGGCAATCTTGCGCTTCTTGTCCACATAGCCGATCTCCATGGTACTCGCGCGCACGATGGCATAGCTCGGCACCTTTTGCGAGGGGTTCGGCAGAATGGCGTAGTGGCGCGCGATGTCGTTGCGCACCTCCCCCTCCTCGCGGCCCACTTCGTGCATAAAAGCCTGCTTGGAGCCCAGCAGCATCACGGCAAACCAGCGGGCATCCTCATCGTCGTCAAAATCGGCCACGAGCACGTCGGTGGACTCGGCTTTCTCGGCTTTGGTGAGCTCGGAGGAAATAAACTCCGCAATCTGCTGCGACAGGTCCACGAACTCGCGCTCGCCAAAGAAATAGCCCTTGAGCTCGCCGCCAAACGCAGAGTTCTCGGCAAACGTGGCGCGCTTATTGTCGGCCGAGGTACGTGCGCGGCGCAGATGTGTGGTCACGAAGTTGCGCACGGTACGACTCTCGATATCGAGCTCGCGCTGGCTCATGACGTTGACGGCAGAGTCAAAGTCCAGGATATGCAGAATCGCGTGGTTGATTTTCATATACGGCATTCCGTTCTAGATCGATTTCGGCACGAACCAGTATAGCGGTCGAGCCCGCCCCAGGCGCATCGAAGATTGGTGCATCGGGGACAGGTTGCTTTGCGCCAATGGCTAGCGCAGGAGCTCGGACTGCCAAGCCTCGAGCTGTTCTGCCAAACTCTTGCCGGCAGCGGGCATGTCGATCTGAGGGCGTTTGGGCAGCAGTGCGCATTTAAGGATTGCCACGATGGTCTGCGAGACAAAGCGTCGTGTATCCTTGTCAAAGCCTTGCGCAGCCTGGAGCATCACGGGCAGGCTCTCGCGCAGATTCCCAGCGATATCCGCAAACCGCTCAGCACCCGTAGCCTCAAACACGGAGAACAACGCATCTACAAAACGCTCGCGTTCGCTAGGCGACACTGCAAGCAGCATCTCGCGAATGGAACCATCAACGTATCGAGCACCGGCGGACAGGCGCTCACAGTACGCGAAGTCACGACCATCAACCACCCAGCTAAAGGGATTGTGCTGCAGCAGGCTGAACTCGGTGCTCTCAACGATGGCATAGTCCTCCTGTGTCTCGAACATCATGCCAAAGATCGACGACCGAGGTAGCGTCTTGTCGATTCGACCGGAAAGATCGGCAAAGGCGTCGCCGTTCAGAAACTCCTCGACGAAGCCCGGGCCATCATGGGAATACGCCCGTTCGATTCGCTCACGGGCGATGTTGGAGCACATCGCCGCACCGTACACCGCAAGGTTTCCACCCTTGGAATGACCTCCGCACAAAAGCGGCCCGTCAATCGCATCCGCCGCCTCGTCCACATAACGTGCCGCGGATTCCTGGGCCGGCACAGGACACCGGAACGCCATGTTAAAGTCCTCTTTCCAGCCCACAATCGTGCTGTCGGTCCCCCGGAAGGAAAGATAGCTAAACCCTGCCGGAAACCGAAACGCCATGGCTGCAAACTGCTCTGTCGCCACCACATCGCTCACGGCACGATAGCCGCAAACGTGCACGCCACGGTAGCGAGGACTTGCTGCCACGGCCTCTAACAAGGCCCTGCTCCCCTCCGGGTCCCACAAGTCGTCAATCATGTCCCGGTAGCACTCGGCACGCAGCAGCTCGCGTACGTCTAGGCCCTGCCAGTTCGTCAGCTCCGCCATATCACCCGGCAAACGCAAATAGGACAACCACGCAAAGACCAGGCTATCCACCGCGCAGAACGGCCGCTCCTCAAACGGATCAAACGTCGTCTGGGCATAGGTCAAAAAATTAGGCGAATCCGACATGGCCCTCCCATCAACTATGGTGTATTGGGATGGTGCATTGGGGTCAGGTTACTTTGCACCAAAAAAGGCGCCCGGGCCGTGTGGACCCGGACGCCTTCATTGTAGCTTTTCGCTCTAGCGAGCTTGATTTAGCAGGAGAAATCGACGCTGTCGATGATGTCCTTGAGGGCCTTGGCGGAGACGGTGAGCTCATGCTGCTCGTCATCGTCCAGCGGCACGGGGACGCGGCAGACAACGCCGTCGCGGCCAACGACGGTCGGCATGGAGATGGCAAGATCGGACAGGCCATACTCGCCCACCATGAGCGAGGAGACAGGCAGAACGGTCTGCTCATCGCGCATGACGGCAGTGCAGATGCGCTTGACGGCCATGGCGACGCCATAGTAGGTGGCGTGCTTCTTCTCGATGATGGTGTAGGCGGAGTTCTTGACGTCCTCGGCGATACGCTTCTCAGCAGCCTCATGCTCCAGGTGGCCGTGAAGCTCACAGAAGGTGTTCAGCGGAACGCCGGCAACCTGAGCGCTGGACCAAGCGACAAACTCGGAGTCGCCGTGCTCGCCCATGACATAGGCCTGGACATCGCGCGGGTCAACCTCGACGTGGGCACCAAGCATCTGCTGCAGGCGGCCAGTGTCGAGCACAGTGCCGGAACCGATGACGTGGCCCTCGGGCAGGCCGGACATCTTGATGGCGGCGTAGGTCAGAACATCGACCGGGTTGGAGACGATGAGCAGAATGCCGTCGAAGCCGGACTTCTTAATCTCGGGGATAATGGACTTAAAGATGCTGACGTTCTTGTTGACCAGGTCCAGGCGGGTCTCACCGGGCTTCTGGGCAGCGCCAGCGGTGACGACGATCATGGCGGCGTCGGCGACATCGGAATAATCGCCGGCGTAGATCTTCATCGGCTCGGCAAACGTCATGCCGTGCGCGATATCCAGGGCCTCACCCTCGGCGCGGTTCTTGTCCACGTCGATGAGGACCATCTCGGAGAACAGACCGCTCTGCATCAGCGCGAACGCCGAAGACGAACCGACGAAACCGCAGCCGACAATAGCGACCTTCTTCTCGTTAACCATTAGAAACTCCCATCTCTCTCCACAAACAAGCCGCCCGGGAACGACCCGAGCGGCTTGTCGTAATCCCAATACATCCAATCGGGACTTTGATTATGCTCCTATTCGCAGCCAAAAATCGACCGTTTGCCGAAATTGTTTGCAGGATTCGTAAAATAACTGCACGAAATCGGTTTCGATATATTGACGAGCCAAAAGAGCTTTCTAATACAGGCCCGCCTCGCGAATGGCCTCGACAGCCAAAGCGATCTGGTCGGGCGGCAGGACCAACGCCATGCGCACGTGTCCCTCGCCCGAGGGACCAAAACTCGCACCCGGCGTCACCACAACGCCGGCCTTCTCCATAAGCTCCTCGCAAAACGCCATGGAATCGGTGCGACCACCGGGAAGCTTGGCCCACACAAACATGGAGCCATGCGCGTTGGGACGCTCCCAGCCCAGGTCCTCAAGACCGTCGCACAGGGCATCGCGGCGCTCCTGGTACTTCAGACGTTGCGCCTCGACCTCATCGCGCGGGCCATTAAGACACGCGATGGCGGCCTTCTGGATCGGGAAGAACATGCCAAAGTCGATCTGGCTGCGCAGCTTGGCAAAGGCAGAGACCACATCCTCGCGGCCGACCAAAAAGCCGATACGCGCACCGGTGACGTTAAACGACTTGGAGAGCGAGAAAAACTCAACGCCCACCTCGAGCGCGCCGGGATACTGCAAGAAGCTGCCGCCCGGCTCGCCGTCGAACACGATGTCCGAGTATGCGTTGTCGTGAACGATCAACAGGTCGTGCTCGCGAGCGAAAGCGATGATCTCCTCGTAGATCTCGGGCGTGCCCACCGAACCCACCGGGTTGGCGGGCAGCGACACGATCATGTACTTGGCACGATCGGCCACCTCGGGATCGATGCCCGCCACATAGGGCAGGTAATTATGCTCGGCAACCAGCGGATAGTACTCGAGCTTGGCATCGGCGATCTTGGCACCCGCCTCAAAGACCGGGTAGCACGGATCGGGAACCAAAATAGTGTCACCCGGATCGAGCAGGGCCAGGCCCAAATGGCCCACGCCCTCCTGCGTGCCGTTGCACGACTGCACCATGGACGGCGTAATGCCGGAGACACCAAAGCGACGCTCATAGTAATCGCACACGGCCTGCTTGAGTTCGGGCAGGTCGCGCAGGGCGTACTTCCACATCTCGGGATCTTGGACTGCCTGCGTGAGCGCCTCGACCACGTGGTCGTACGGCTTAAAGTCGGGCGTGCCCACGCTCATGTTGTAAATGGTCTTGCCCTGAGCCTTCAGCGCGAGCAGTTTGTTGTTGAGCGAGGCGAAGACCTCCGCGCCAAAGCGGTCGAGACGCTGCGATGCCTGCATGGTGCCACCTTTCGATATGAAAAACGCGGCGCTCCGACAAGAGCGCCGCGCGATACGGGCCATCAGATTGCAAAAGTGTAACGCTTGCAACCCCCGTATTGGTTCAATTTAGCCAACCTTAGTCAATCGGATTGAGCGCGTCGATCTGCGCAAGCCACAAACGTGAGCTGGCGTCACTCGGCATACGCCAATCGCCGCGCGGGCTGAGCGTCACCGAGCCCACCTTGGGACCATCGGGCAGGCAGCTGCGCTTAAACTGTTGGGCAAAGAAGCGACGATAGAACGTACGCAACCACGTGTGGACGGTTTTGGCGTCGTAGACGCCCTCGAAGCTCTTGAGCGCCATGCGGTAGATCTTGCCCGGCTCAAAGCCAAAACGCAGCAGGTAATAGAGGAAGTAGTCGTGCAGCTCGTACGGCCCCACCAAATCCTCGGTCTTCTGTGCAATCTCGCCATCGCCCGTGGGCGGCAGAAGCTCGGGGGACACCGGCGTATCGAGGATGTCGAGCAAGACCTCGGCAATACGCCCGCCAAAGACATCGGCGGCATAGCGCACCAAGTGACGCACGAGCGTCTTGGGTACGCTCGCGTTGACGGCGTACATGCTCATGTGGTCGCCGTTATAGGTAGCCCAGCCGAGCGCCAGCTCCGACAGGTCGCCCGTGCCGATGACAAAGCCGCCAGCCTGGTTGGCCAGGTCCATCAGAATCTGTGTACGCTCGCGCGCCTGGCTGTTCTCGTAGGTCACATCCTGAACTGCCGGGTCGTGCTCAATATCCATAAAGTGCTGTTCCACGGCCGCGTGAATCGAAACCTCACGGAAGCTCACGCCCAGGTCGCGGGCAAGCGACTCGGCGTTCGACTTAGTGCGATGCGTCGTGCCAAAGCCGGGCATGGACACGGCCGTGATACCGGTGCGCGGCAGCCCCAGTGCATCGAAGGCACGCACGGTCACAAGCAGCGCCAGCGTGGAGTCCAGGCCGCCCGAAAGACCGATGACTGCAGCCTTGGTGCCCGTGTGGGCAAGGCGGGTCTTGAGGCCAGCAGTCTGCAGGTCGAGGATGGTCTCGCAGCGCTCGGCCAGGTCGCCGTGGTCGGCCGGCACAAAAGGCGCGCGAGGGAAAACGCGGTCGATATCGCAGGCATCGCGCAGGACAGGCTCTTTGGCCAGCACGCCCTCAAACGAAAACTCAACGGCTGTGGCCCCCGGCGCATCGTCCGCGCGTCTCCACGTCGTCGAGCGACGGCGCTCGGCAACCAGACGGTCGAGGTCAACATCGGCAACCGCCATATCGCAGGTAAGGAGCTTCGTCGCCGCCAGCTTAGAGCCGTTTTCGTAGACGAGGTTCTCGCCCGCAAAGACCATATCGGTCGTGGACTCGCCCTCGCTCGCGTCTGCATAGGCATAGGCACAGTAGAGGCGCGCACTCTGATTGGAGATGAGGCTGCGGCGATAGTCTGCCTTACCGATAATCTCGTCCGAGGCCGACGGGTTGAGGATCACCGTCGCACCAGCAAGCGCCATCTCGGTCGAAGGGGGCGCCGGCACCCACAGATCCTCGCAGACCTCAACGCCCAGCACCATATCCTCGGCACCTTCATCACAGCAGCGGTAGACAAGCCCCGAACCCAACGGAACCGGACCCTGACCGGCAAACTCGACCCACACAGGATCTGCGGGCGCCGGAGCAAACCAGCGGCGCTCGTAGAACTCGCCATAGTTGGGCAGATACTTCTTGGCCGTGAGGCCCAAAAGCTCGCCCGCGCAGCACACGGCGGCGCAGTTGTAGATATTCTCGGCCACCGCAACGGGAAGACCAACGGTAAAGACAATCGGCAGCTCACGAGTCTCATCGAGGATATGCACCAGAGCAGCCTCGCAGGCATGCAACAGCGTGCGGTTATGGAACAGGTCGGCCGCGGTATAGCCGCACAAGTTGAGCTCGGGCAGCACCAGCGCGCGAACGCCGCGCTCGGCAGCCTCGCGAACAGCCGCCAGCGCAACCTCGGCATTGCCCTCGACATCGGCCACGCGAATCTGCGGCGACGCCGCCGCCACACGCAAAAAGCCATCAGACTGAGAAAGGTGAAGATTCATAAGAATGCTCCCGTGCGTAGACGCCATTCACAACAATTAGCAAGCCCTATTGTAGTTCAACCGCCGGGTGTAACCGCATCCCACCAACTTGGTGAGCTATTGATGAGTTGATGGTATCTGTTAAACGTCACGCACGATTCACATCTGGTGGGTACCCTGAGGGCTACACGAAACGAAGCAGATTTACACCGGGAGGACCCCGTATGACAACCAAGTACACCGACGCGCCGCGCACACGTGTCATGACGCCGGCATCGCTCAACAACGGCGTTCACGAAAACCATTCCATCGGCCAGACCATGGCCATCGCGCCCAAAAAGGGCCTGTTTGACGACATTTCCATTCCCCAGATCATCGCCGGCGCCGCAGCCGCCGCTACGAGCGTCGCGCTTGCCTCCAAGATCGGTATCGCCGGATCGGTGATCGGTGCCGCTGTGAGCTCGGTCATCACCGTTGTGTCCTCGCAGGTCTACCGCCACTTTATCTCTGCCAGCGCCGAAGCCCTCAAAGGTACGCACGCCGCCGTCGACTACCCCGCCGGCGCCTATGAGCCCGTTGAGTTTAATGCCGAGGAGCACCTGGGCGGCGCCGCGACTACGCAGGAGATGCGCCAGATTGCGGGGCGCGCGACCACGGCGCGCGTTGCTCCCGACAGCCTGCGCGCCAAGGCGGCGGCAGAGCGCAGTCAGACGCAAAAGAAGGTCATCGTCTTCTCGATCGCCATCGCCATTGTCGCGGTCATCGCCTGCGCCGGCGCCATCCTTATCACCACCGCCGGTGAGGGTCTGGGTGAGCGCCCCGAGCCAATCCTTTCGTCGCATACGACCGAGCACGACGCGGATAGCTCCGGTCAATCGCAAGGCCAGCAGGACGACCCGCAGGGCACCTCCACATCCACCGACTCGTCCTCGAACACCCCCGATCAGTCGCAGGACACCGATTCCTCTGTGAACAACAGCGGTACGCAATCCGGCACAACCGACTCAAGCCAAACGACTGACGGCTCTCAACCGAGCACGGGCGACCAGACGAGCGGCAATACATCGGGCACGGGATCTACCGACAATAGCAACACCAACAGCTCGAACAGCTCGAGCGGAACCGCGTCCGGCACGGTATCTGACAGCTCGAGCCAAGGCACGGCATCGGGCAACTAAGCGCGTTTGCCTCTCATAGATAACCGACCTGCATAACGGGCGCGAACCGGCAACGGTCGCGCCCGTTTGCCTTGGGCGACGAGATGGCAAGCCCCGTGCGATGGTAAGATGCTTTGGTGTGTAAAGAGGAGATTTGCCATGAGCAAGACAATAGTTAGGCCCACGCTTTCGCTGGGCAACCACATCTATCTGTATCGCCTGCTGCGCGATGCAATCGGATGCGGCAAGCAAACGTTTATGACGCAGGTCGAGGAGGCACTCGCCGCTGGTGACATGGCCGCTTATGACCTGGGCTTCGAGTCCACGCGCGAGCTGCTCGAGGAGCTCGACGACTGCATTAAGCTGACCGTCTTTAAGGGCGGTCGCCTGTATGCCACTGTCATCGCCAACGAGGCCTGGGATGCCGCCCTTGCCAAGGGCGAGGACAAGCCCAAGGCAGCCAAGGGAGCCAAGCAGTCCTACAAAAAGAAAAAACGCGGCGAGAAGGACCTCAAGGCCGTGCGTCCCAAGCACGTTAAGCGTCCCGAGCCCGAGCCCGTGGCCGAAGTCGCTCCGGAGCCCGAGCCCGAGCCCGAGATCGAAGCCGCTATTGAGGTAACAGCAGAAGCCGAAACCGAAATCACTGCCACGACCGATCCCGAAGTCATATCTGAGCAGGAAGCCACTGCGGAACTCAACGAGGCTCCCAAGTCGACAACCGAAGAAGCCACTGACCAGCCCGAGACGCCTGCGTTCCAAAACAGCGATGTCTTTGGCGACGAGGCCGAGGACGATCGACCCAACGATCAAGACACCACCGAGTCGACACCGGAGCCCGAGACGCCGCAGCCCGCCATCTCGCTCACGGTCGTCTATGACCCCGAGAACGCCAACGCCGGCATCACCACCATGGCCTCCACGCCCATCGAGGCAAAGTCGAGCGTCGAGAACGAGAACGCGACGCAGGTTGAGGTTGAAACCTCAGCTGCAGACGCGCCCATCACCGTGGAGCCCGCAGATTCCACGATCAAGCCGGAAACGACGCCGGAGCCCGCACCCGTCATCGAATCCGTGCCCACCTCTGCTTGCGGCCAAATTCCCGCACCGGCACCGGCTTCGGCACCCGCAGCGGCCCCAACCCCCGCACCCGCAGTACCGACCATCCCCGAGGACTTCCCCATCGATTTCGCAACCGAGGTCTTCTGCCCCGGCCCGCTTCTGCACCAGCTGTCGACCTATCTCCCCTACGGCGCCGATACCCTCGGCATTGTCGGCGAGTACTACTGGATCGCCCGCGAGCGTGGTACCATCGAGGCCGCGCGAAACCGCGCAAGCTTCCCCCTGCGCTACACGCAGGCCGGCGAGCGCCGCGAGGTTGCCGTGCGCATCCGCCGCAATACCACCGGTGGCCTCGGATCCACCTGGGCCATCGATAAAGTCGAAGAACCCGAGCAGTAACGACAAACGACTCAAATCCAAATCAGGATTTGAGCCGTTTTTATTTGTTGATGTTGCGTAACCAACAGCGAGCGGGCCGCAAGTGCCCCAGGTTGCCGTGAAAGAGGAGCGACGCGTACTTCGGTACGCGAGCGACGGCTTGAACGGCAAGATGGGGTGCTTGCGACCCGCGCAGCGTCGAGCAGTTACGCGGTTTGGAAAACCGCGTAACGATCTAGTCGCGCGTCAGCTTACGGTGAATACGATGCGGCTGGGCTGCGTCCTCGCCAAGGCGCTCGATGCGGTTGGCCTGATAGGCCTCGAAGTTGCCCTCAAACCAATACCAGTTGCCCGGATTCTCGTCGGTGCCCTCCCACGCCAGAATGTGCGTGGCGACGCGGTCCAGGAACATACGGTCGTGGCTAATGACCACCGAGCAGCCCGGGAACTCGAGCAGCGCCGCTTCGAGCGAGGACAGCGTCTCGACGTCGAGGTCATTCGTGGGCTCGTCGAGGAGCAGCAGGTTGCCGCCCTGCTTGAGCGTAAGCGCCAAGTTCAGACGGTTGCGCTCGCCACCGGAGAGTACGCCGGCGCGCTTCTGCTGGTCCTGGCCTTTAAAGCCAAAGCTCGCCACGTACGCGCGGCTCGGAACCTCGGTCTCGCCGACCATCATGTGGTCCAGGCCATCCGAGACGACCTCCCACAGGTTCTTGTCGGGGTCGATGCCGGAACGGTTCTGGTCGACGTAAGAGATCTTGACGGTCTCGCCCACCTCGAGCGAGCCCGAAGTCAGCGGCTCCAGGCCCACAATCGTCTTGAACAGCGTGGTCTTACCGACACCGTTGGGGCCGATGACACCCACGATACCGTTGCGCGGCAGGGTGAACGATAGGTCGTCGATGAGCACACGGCCATCGAACTCCTTGTGCAGGTGATGAGCCTCGAGCACCTTGTTGCCCAGACGCGGGCCCACGGGGATGCGGATGTCGGTCCAGTCGAGCTTCTGGCTTGCGCGGGCCTCGGCCTCCATCTCCTCGTAACGAGCCAGACGGGCCTTGTTCTTGGCCTGGCGAGCCTTGGGCGAGCTGCGTACCCACTCGAGCTCGGCCTCCATGCGCTTGGCGAGCTTGGCGTCGCGGTTGCCCTGCGCCTCGATACGGGCGGCCTTGGTCTCCAGATACGTGGAGTAGTTGCCCTTGTAGGGATAAAGGTGACCGCGGTCGACCTCGCAGATCCACTCGGCAACGTTATCCAGGAAGTAGCGATCGTGCGTGACGGCAAGCACCGCGCCCTGGTAGTTGTGCAGGAAGTGCTCGAGCCACAGGATCGATTCGGCGTCCAGGTGGTTCGTGGGCTCGTCGAGCAGCAGCAGGTCGGGAGCCTCGAGCAGCAGCTTGCACAGGGCCACGCGACGGCGCTCGCCGCCGGAAAGTACGTTGACCGGCATGTCGGAATCGGGCAGCTGCAGGGCGTCCATGGCCTGGCCGAGCTTGGAATCGATATCCCAGCCGTCGGCGGCGTCGATCTCGTCCTGAAGCTTGCCCATCTCGGCCATGAGGGCGTCCATGTCGCAATCCGGGTCGCACATCTCCTCGCCGATCTTATTGAAGCGATCGACCTTGGCGATCATATCGCCAAACGCCATGCGCACGTTCTCGATGACGGTCTTGTCGTCGTCGAGCGGCGGCTCCTGCTGCAGGATGCCCACAGTGTAGCCGGGAGTGAGCCTGGCATCGCCGTTGGAGACCTCCTCGATGCCGGCCATGATCTTGAGCAGGGTCGACTTGCCCATACCGTTGGGGCCCACGACGCCGATCTTGGCACCGGGGTAGAAGCTCAGGGTCACGTCGTCAAGGATTACCTTGTCGCCATGGGCCTTGCGAGCCTGATACATCTGGTAGATAAACTCCGCCATATGTCTGTTCTATCCTTTCTACCTGCTGTTTCCCTATTCTTGATTCGCTTTAGTGGAAACGAAATGAGGGAACCAGCTCTGAAACGTAACGAAAAAGGGGCATGGTTGCCCACACCCCCTAATACTACCTGGGAAAAGTCCCCCGGAACATACTATGAACTGCGTACGCTAGTTTTCCGCAACCTTAACGAGCGGCTCGCTGCGATTTGCGCCACAACAGATACGAGTAGACGTAGACGGCTCCAACCGAACCAAACGCCAGAACCGCAATCACCGCGGCGACGACTTCACTCGAAAGCACGCTGCCTGCCACGCCCATCACAATCAGGCCAATACCCAGCACCATAAAGCAGGCGCCGCCAAAACGCTGAGTACGGCGCCAGTTCTCGGGATCGGCAAGCGCCCAAGGTGTCTTGATACCGAGCGTATAGTTCTGCTTCACACGCGGCAAGTAGTTGCCTACGCCGATGAATAGCAAACCGACAACACCGGAAATCAGTACGTTAACCGAACCGACCGCCGGCACCACGCCCCAGACCGTAAGCTCTCCCAGCCAGCTTATGGCGCACATGAACAAGGTGAAGGCGATTACGAAGCCCTGGTAGAACTTGCCCGAGGTTCGATATGCCTCACCTTTGGGGTCAATGCGCGGCACCACGCAGAACGTTGCGAGAAGCGCCAGAGGCAGCACACCGAGCGCAGAGGCCATCCAGCTAGGACCCCAACCGTCGACGGCGCCGTTCGCGCCCCAGTGCGTGGGAATCTGCGCAGGCAAGCTCGGCATCACCATGAGGTGCGCTACAACATTAATAGCGCAGACCACAACAAGCATGGCCCACACGCGCGACGATACCCCCGTGGCGTGAATGCCCTTGTTTTCGTTATTCATCCTTATCACCTTCCGTGTTTGTAAAGCCCATAAACCAACCGATCAAGTCCTGCATGACGGTGGTGTTTAAGCTGTAAACGATGTTTTGGCCATGACGTTCGTCGGTCACCAACCCGGCGTTTTTGAGCGTCGCCAAGTGATGGCTCAACGACGGCTTGCTGATGTCAAAATGCTCGGCAAGCTCCCCGGCCGTGCAATTGCCCTCGCGCAGCAGTTCCAAAATGTGACGCCGTGTAGGATCGGCCAGCGCCTTAAAACCCTCTCCCGGCATAAGACCTCCTCTCATCATCTCTCATGACGTGCACACTATACTCAATATTTAGATGTTTGTCTAACTATCTAATCGCAATGCTTCAAACCACATCAAAGCAAACGCCATCGCAACCTATGGGCGATTACCTATAATGGCGATAGCTAAAACACGACCTGCTTCCCCATCGGAGGATATTTATGACCGAAACCACAGCCGCAACTCCCATCGAGACACGCGACACCAAGCTCGAGATTATCATGGGCCGCGAGGCACTCGATAAGCTCGCCGATGCTACGGTGCTAGTGCTCGGCTGCGGAGGCGTGGGCTCCAACTGCTGCGAGGCACTCGCCCGCGGCGGCATCGGTCATTTCGTCATTCTGGACAAGGACATCATCGCGCCCAGCAATATCAATCGCCAGGCCATCGCCTTTCACAGCACCGTCGGCAAGCGCAAGGTTGACGTGATGGAAGCCATGATCCACGACATCAATCCCGCCGCTGCCGTCATCAAGCGAACTGAATACTTGCTGAGCGACAACATCGATGATTTCTTCGCGAGCGTTTTGGAGCAGACGGACGGCAAGCTCGACTACGTCGTCGACGCCATCGACACCATCTCGGCCAAGCTCACCATTGCCAAATATGCTCAGGACCACGACATTCGTTTGGTTAGCTCCATGGGCGGGGCCAACAAGCTCCATCCCGAGTGCCTCCGCTTTGCCGACATTTTCGATACGGTACGTGACCCCATGAGCCGCATCATGCGCAAAGAATGCAAGAAGCGCGGAATCAAGAGCCTGCATGTACTGTTTAGCTGCGAGGAATCGGTTAAGACACAGCCCCGCGACCCTTCCAACATCCACGAGCGCACCGAGCTGGGAACCGCCAGCTTTATGCCGCCCATCATGGGCCAGATGATTGCCGGCGAGGTTATCCGCCAGATCAGCGGCCGCGGCACTGAGCGCGTACGCTCCGATGGCCAACGTCTGGACTAGCGGAGCGCACCGAGATGGAGCCCCGGTTATTTGATGCACACTGCCATCTTGATTTAATGGCTCACCCGGACGCCGTTGCCGATGAGGCGACGGCGCCGGGCTTGGGTCTATTTGACTGCGGCGTCAATCCGCGCGACTTTTCGGCCGCAAACGAGCGCGCCTGTCGCCAACCAGGCATCATCGCCGGCGTTGGGCTTCACCCCTGGTGGCTCGCCGATGGCCACTGCGGTTTTGTCGAAGTCAATCTGCTTTGCGAAGTTGCTGCCCAAGAACGCTACATCGGCGAAGTCGGACTCGACTTTTCCGCGCGCTTTGCTGGAAGTGAGCCACTACAAATACAGGCACTTAACCGGCTCTGCGATGCGCTCGTGCAGCATCCTCTTACCGGGCGCGTGATATCAATTCACGCCGTTCGTTCGGCAGGAGCCGTACTGGACGTCCTCGAATCGCATGGACTACTCATCCCAAACCCCGACTCCCCCGTTATCATCTTCCACTGGTTTAGCGGTACTTCGGACGAACTCGTCCGCGCGCGTAATGCGGGCTGTTATTTTTCCGTCAACGAACGCATGCTCGCGACCAAGCGCGGTCGCGAATACGCACGACAGATTCCACTCGACCGCCTACTGCTCGAGACCGATGCACCAGCGGAGGCAAACGCAGAAATAAGCGCACAGTCACTCATCAGATCGCTCGAAAGCGCCTCAGAACACGTCGCCTCGCTCAAAAAATGCGACGCAAAGCATATTGAGTCGGCGGTTTTAGCGAATGCACACTCTGTTTTTAGCCTTCGCTAACCCCTGTGGTCAAAAAAACGTCAAATATGAGTACTGCTAGCGAAATGGATACATTACTCTGAGCTTTCCGACCACCAGAATAATCTACGATTGTCCATTAACTAACACTTTTACAGTCACTCATCCTGCATTTTCGCAATCTTAAACCCCTCCAAACGCTCAAATCACGTCTGAAGGGGTCGATTTTGCTGCGACTAAATTAGTCACAGTACTCATATTTGGCTTTTTTTGACCACCGAGTCACGGGAAGGCACCAATACAGCTCCCCGGGACAGCTCGGCTATTCGACGATTGGTGCTCCGTGGCCCCAAGAACCTTCCATGCCGCACACGGTCGAGGCAAACCCGGCAGCAAAGTCGAGCGCGCGCTCGATGGCCTCGGCGCCATCCTCACCGCGCTTGGCGGAATCGAGATAGCACATCAAAAACGAGGTGAGGAACGAGTCGCCCGCCCCCATGGTGTCCTTCATGTCCGTTACCGGTTTAGCCAGCTGGCGGTAATAGCGCTCGCCGTCGTAAGCAATGCAGCCCTCGGCGCCCGCCGTAGCCGACACAAAACGCGGACCCAGGCCCTTCACCCATGCCAGACGTTCGCGAATCTCGTCCTCACTCGCGGCATCCGCCGCACTAAAGAAAGCGAAATCGACGTAGGGCGCAATCTGCTCGTAGTACTCGTCGGTGGAGTCGTCCGAAAAGTCAAAAGAGACCGTGACGCCCGCAGCCTTCAACTTGGGCAGCTCGCGCTCGGTGAAGCAATAGTTGCCCGAATGAACCACATCGAACTGCTTCATGTACGCAAGGTCAAAGCGATCGAGGACATAGCGCGCATCGCCACGGATACCGCCCTCGTTGGAGCCAAGGAAGACACGGTCACCGTCAACGACGGTCACGCGAGCCGCTCCGTTCTCGCCAATCATCTGCTCGCACTTGTCAAGCTCGATACCCTCATCCTCGAGGCTTGCAATGACATGCTCGGCAGCGGCATCATTGCCAAAAATGCCCATGTATGCGGAGCGTGCGGCACCGCATTTCTTGGCATAAACGGCGAAGTTCACCGCATTGCCGCCGGGATACATGGTGTGGATATGCTCGTAGCGATCGACGACGTTGTCGCCAAATCCGAGCGCATTAACGTTAAATGCCATGGCCTTTGTCCCTTCTAGTACTCGACAACACCCATATAGCGACGGAAATCGGGGTCGTGATCAAACACCTTGCCGCGTGCAGCACGCAGCTCGCAGTTCATGGCGTAGAACAGCACCGGGTCCAGATAGGCACGGACGCTCGCCGGCACGGCTTCCATACCGTACTCCTTGGCATCGAGCACCATCAGCGTATCGGTATGCGTCTTAAGGAACGCCAGGGCGCGCTCGTCCATAGCACGGCACTCGCTGGAGCCCATCTGCAGGAAGTAAAAAACGCCATCCTGAGTAGCCTCGAAGGGGCCATGGAAGTACTCGGCAGAGTGGATGTAGCTGCAGTGCTGCCACTGCATCTCCATAAGAGAGCAGATAGCGAAACCGTAGGTCTGGCTAAAGTTGGGACCGCTGCCCAGAATATAGAAGAACTCGTGCTCCTGGCAAAGCTTGGCAAAGCGATCGCCCAGCTCGGCATTTACCTTCTCGCGTGCCGGGGGAAGAATCTTATCCATCTCGGCGATACCGGCATACATATCGGCAAGATCGGCGTAACCCTCCTGCTGATCGAGCAGCTCTGCCGCAAGCGACAGCGAAATGCCAGCGGGGACCTCGGCCTGCGGCACGCCCTCGCCCCACGGGTAGACCCACGTGGTCCATTTACCGGTGTCGATCTTAGATCCAGCGTTGTCGGTCTGGGCGATCACCGTAGCGCCGGCAGCAAGGGCAATCTCGCAGCCCTCGACGACCTCAGGGGTGTTGCCACTGTGGCTACAAGCGATGACCAGGGACTTCTCGCCCAGACGACGCGGACGCATGATATCGAACTCGCGAGCCGTATAGATATACGAAGTGAAGGTGGTTGCCTCGCGCTGCAGAAGCTCATGGGCCGGGATCAAATCGATCATGGAGCCACCGCAAGCAATCCAGTAGACGCTGTCGAACTTGCCCTTCTCGGCAATTGCCTCTTTGATCAGATCGTGTGCGTTCATATCCAGTTCCTTTCTTGTTTGGCCGCAATCAATGACGTTGGCTGCGTGGCCGATAGTTGTTTTAGTCAATCAGATATTTCTCGAATGCGGCCATGTTCTTGGCATCTGCCGCCGCCGGATCATCGTAGTAACGACCGTCCGTGATTTCCTGGCCCAGCATGCCGTCGAAACCATGGGCGTTGAGCGTGGCGACGAAGGCGTCCATATCGTGCTTGCCATCGCCCCACACCAGATGGCCATACGGGTCGCCGTCGATAAAGTGCATCTCGTGAATTGCCCCATCACCAAAGGCGGCAAACCAGTCCTCGAGCGTCTCGCCTGCAACGCCCATCGCGGTTGTATCAACCATGGGCTGTAAGTACGGGCTCGCGACCTCGTCAATCATGCGTTTCGCATCGGAAACCGTCGTCACAAGGTTGCTCTCCTCGGGACGCAGGCTTTCCATCGTAAGCACCAGACCGTGCTCGCCGGCATACTCCGCCAGAATGGACAAGTGCTCGCGGCTGCGCTTCCAGGCTTCCTCGCGGTCCTCGTCCCAGTCGCCCCAGCCCGAGTTGACGGACATACGGTCGCAGCCAAGAACCTCGGCAAGCTCAATGCCGTGTTTAAAGTACGCCAGGCTGCGCTGTTCATGCAGCGGCTTGCGTGCGCAGTACTGCCAAGGATAGACAACATTCTCGGGGCACAGAGTACGATACCTAAGCCCACGGTCTGCAGCCTTTTTCGCCAGGACCTCAGCCTCAAAGTAGCCCGTATGGTCGAGCGTCACATGCGGCTCCGCACACCACAGCTCAATGGACTCAAAGCCCAAGCGCTGCTGCACATCAAGGAAGTAATCGAGCGACCACATGATGTAGTGGATATTCATGCCCGCAATCTGCTCGCGGTGCAGCGTCGGTTTGGATTCAGGCATCTTATGCCTCCTTATTTCGATCGAACACGATTTGTCCGTCCGACATCGTCATATCAACCGCAAGATCACGTGCGTCGCGATAATCGAGGTCGAACACATCCCGATCGAGCACGCAGATATCGGCAAGCTTGCCAACCTCAAGCGTACCCAGCTCGTCTTCGCGCATCAGGTCGTACGCGCCCCCGGCAGTCCAAGCGCGCAAGAGCTCGACAAGCGTCAGCGTGTTGACCTCATTCACGGGCAGTCCGTCGTCGAAGTATCCGCCGCACGCACTGTAGATTGACTCGCCCAGGCTCGGAATCAGCAGCGGCAAATCCGTTCCACAGCACACTGTGCATCCGGAATCTTCCATGCCGCGGCGATTCCAGCTGTGTAAAAGTCGCGTCTCGCCAATTTGTCGACGCATCATCGACAGGCAATCCTCGCGCCGGTCCAGCGTCAGAATCTGCGGATAGACCTCGCAAATTCCACCTAACTTGCCAAACTCGACAAGATCGGTCGGGTCAGAGTTCTCGAGATCGGTAATCGCATGGCGGCGAAGCATCCGTCCATGCTCGTCTCGAGGCAGCGAGGCATAGAGTGCCACGGTGCGACGAACGGCGCCATCGCCCTGGCAATGCAAGGAATATCGGAAACCGTCAGCATCAATTGCACGCAGCTCGTTCTCAATCAGATCCCACTCTGGCTCCTCGACGACCGTCTTGCCGGCAGCGCCCGCATCGGCCGTGTCCTCATAGGGTTCAATCATCTCGGCAAGCCCCGCCCATACGCCGCGATCGGTCATACGGTTGAAGCCAGAAAAACGAACGAACGGTCCCCGGAAGCGCTCTCGTGCCTCGCGGGCATATGCCAGATTTGCACCGGCACCCACCGGCTGCGACATCATTGAGACGCGAACCGTCAGCTCACCAGATTCCTCACGGCGAGCCATTTCGTCGGCAAAGCCGTAGTAGTCATCAAACGCCATCTCCTTGATGGCGGTAACGCCGCGCTCGTTAAGCATGCTCATGTAGTCCGAATACCCGGCACGCACCTCGGGCAGCGCGAGGAAATCGCTCATCATGCGCCAGATCTTCTCGGCATAGCACGCCTGGGGTGTAAAGCCGTATCGCGCACTGGCAGCAGCATTGAGAACGCAGGTCTCCGCTCCCGGTGTAAAGCAGACGACGGGGATATCACCAAAAAACTCGTCAAACACAGCTGCCGTATTTGCGTTCTCGGCATCCGATGCCAACGTTTCGGGTAGGTTGTGGCCAAAAGCCGCCGCGCAATCCGGATGATCTTCTTTCCATGCACGCAAGAGCGACACGGCCTCTTTGGCATCAGCGATGCCGGACAGATCAGACCCCAACGTCCGCAGCGCCCAACCTGTATAGAAGGTATGCACATCGATCAGGCCAGGCATGACAGTGCGGTCGCCCAGGTCAACTACCTCGTCCGCCTGGGTCAAATACGAAGCTACCTCACACTTGGTGCCAACAGCCTCAATTCGATTGCCACGGACCGCTACGAAACCTTCAAACGGCAGGTCCCCCGTACCGGTAAAGACGCTCTTAGACGTCAGGACCGTCAAACGATCAGACATCACAACCACCTACACCGGAAGCATGCCAGAGATTGCCGTTACGATCAGGCCAAAGACGACCATGAAAATGAAGAACTTCCAAATGGTCTTCCACCATTGGCCAAACGAAATCTTAGCCACGGCAAGGCCGGCGACCGTCATACCCGCCACGGGGCTGATGGTGTTGATGGTCTGGTTGGCAAACTGGAGCGCGGTGACGGCCGCCTCGGGATTGAGGCCCATGAGCTCGGTCAGGGGGCCCATAACGGGCATGGTGAGCGCCGCCAAGCCAGAACTCGAGGGAACCAGCAAAGAGAGCAGGCCAAGGACGACATACATAAACGTGGTGTAGACGGCGGCGGGTGCACCGGCGAGCGCGGTAGCGAGCGCCTGGAGGATGGTGTCGATAATCATGCCGCCCTCGGCGATGACCAGAATACCGCGAGCGATACCGATAACGACGGCAGCGTACGCAAAGTCGGCGAGACCCTTAACGAACTCCTCTGCGATCGTCTGCTGGTCAAGGCCGCCCAGGATACCGGCAAGCAAGCCCATGCCAAGGAACACGGCGGAAATCTGATTCATGTACCAGCCCTGGGTAACAAGACCCCAGACGATAATGCCCATACCGCAAGCAAAATCGATAAGCACGAGCTTCTGACGGATAGTGAACTCTTCCTCGATGGAGGCATCGGTCACGGAAAACTCAATACGCTTGAGCTTATCGTCCTCGTACACAATGGACGACTCGGGGTTTTTCTTGACGCGCATGGCGTAGCGCATGGCCCATGCGATACCGACGGCAGTGAAGATGACCCAAGAAACGGCGCGCAGCCACAGTTGCGGATTGCCCTCAATGCCAATGATGCCCTGGGCGATCAAAACATTAAACGGGTCGATGGTCGAAGCACAATATCCCAGGTTAGGACCAAGGAAGCAGATGATGAATGCCGTCATCGAGTCATAACCGATACCCATCATGATGGGAATGAAGATGGCATAGAACGGCAGGGCTTCCTCAGACATACCAAACGTAGTGCCGCAAATGGACAGCAATGTCATCGTGATGGGAATGATGAGGATGTCCTTGTTCTTGAGCTTTTTAATCACACGGCTCATGCCGGCATTCAAAGCGTTGGTCTTGGTGATGATCGCGAACGATCCGCCAATCAATAAGACGAACGCAACGACGTCGGCAGCCTCTTGGATGCCCTTGGTGGGCGCTTGCAGGACCGCAAAGATATCCTGGCCCAGATTGATGGTCTCGCCGGTCTCGGAATCGGTGTAGTTCTTATCGACCTGTTCATAGGTTCCAGCAACGGCGACTTCACGCTCGCCCGCCGCTGTTGAAATCGTCTTGCGCTGATACTGACCAGAGGGAACGATCCAAGTCAGGACCGCAAAGACAACGATCAGCAAGAACATGATCGTATAGACATGCGGTAATTTGAACTTAAAACGTCTGTTTGTCTTCTTCGCCTTCGTATCTGACATAGATACCTCCAAAGAACTCGAGACTGCATCGCATCTCGCTTCAACGTTTGCACAATGCAAACGTTCTATGACGTCCCATAGATTACCAGCAGCTTTTTCCTTCATCAAGATAATTTCAAACTGATTGCCGCAACGCGGTTGAACGGTTGCGTTTGCGCCGTGAACGGTATGGAAACGCCCGGTGAGATGATCCACCGGGCGCTTCCATTCGCAATGTCCTAGATGTCAAAAACGTAGCGAGACCCAACGATCCGCTGACGACCGATGATAAACGGCCGCCGCTGCTCATCGAAAAAGAAGGCTTCCATATAAAACAAGGGTTCGCCAACGGGAACTGCCAACAGTCGAGCGACCTCGGGCGACGCGCACGCGATCTCGAGCGTGCACGGGTCGGTAAACGCGGGCGTGCGGCCCGTCCGGTTGCGCACGAACTCAAAAATGGATTGGTTAGATAGAGGTGCCGTTGATAGATAGGCGTTGTCCTCGTAAACATATATGTTGTTCTCGAGCATGACAGGGACGCCATCGGCAGTGCGCACACGCTCAACGCAAATCAAGTCAGTTCCAACGGGAACACCAAAGAACTGTGCTTCGGTGGAATCCGCCGGCAGTATCTTTCTCGAAATGACGCGCGCCCCCGCCTCCATTCCGTTAACGCGGCATGCGTCCGAAAAACTCTGGACGTCATCCTTCTGGCGAATCTTGCGCTTAAGCTTAGGGGCATTGACGAACGTGCCTTTCCCCTGCCGCTTCGTTAGATAGCCCTGCTGGACGAGCTCCTCAATAGCGCGTCGCACGGTAACGCGGCCAACTTTATAGTTCTCAGCCAATTCGAATTCGTTGGGTATCCGCGCGCCCGCCTTGTAGGCACCGGAGCTGATTTCGTTTTTAATGATATCGATAACCTGTTGGTACAGCGGTATCGCTGCTTTACCGTCAGTTAGCCCTTCAGTCGGTGGCATATACCCTCTCCCAGCACAATTACGTCTAAAACGGGCTTAAGGGCATTCAACAAGCCCTTAAGCCCGCATTAGCATTAAGTATGCTTGCTGCCGCACCAAAATGTCGGGTATTTACTCATCAGACCCGAAAAACGCGCAACTACCGCGCTCCTAAGAAAGCGTGAGCAGCTCCGGCAGCTGGTCGATAATCTTGTCCGCGGCATCCTGGCTAAAGCCAAAGCGTTCCTCGCGCTTGGCAATGACTGTCAGACCGGCTCGCTTGCCGGCAGTGATGCCAGGCACCGAGTCCTCAACGCAGCAGCAGCGATTCGCGGGCAGCCCCAGCAGATCCAGCGCATGCAGGTAAATGTCGGGCTCGGGCTTGCTCTCCTTAAACTGCTCGCCGCTCACCACATACTCAAAGGCATCCGACAGCCCGCATGCGTTGAGCACTTCCTCGATGCTAACCATGGGAGACGAGCTGGCAAGCGCCACGCGAACGCCACGGCGCGGCAGCTCTCGAATCGTATCCACGGCGCCTGGGTTAATCAAAGCCTGATAGTCGCGCGGACGTTTATGCGCCCACTCGTCCCAACGGGCCAACGCTTCCTCGCCAGTGAAATGCCCCTTACCGGCGCGCTCAAACCAATCGACCAGCATATGCAGGAAGAACTGATGGGAGGTACCGACCTGCCCATTCAGCTCCTCTTGAGTCAGATTAAGCCCCAGCTCCTTGGCAAACGCGGCAGTCTCGCCCAAGTAGTAATACTCGGTATCGACAATGACGCCGTCCATGTCAAAGATAACGGCGTCGAACGGAAATGCGGACACGGCACCCTCCCTAACAAAAGGACGCCCGCGAGCAGGCGCCCGAATCATGCATTAATCGGCGATTCTAGCCCAGCAGCTTATCCAGCGCCACCGCAATACCATCTTCGTTGTTATTGGCGGTCACCATCTGGGCCACAGCCTTAACCTCATCGACGGCGTTGCCCATGGCTACACCCGTGCCGGCCCACTCAATCATGGACTTGTCGTTCTGGCCGTCGCCAAACGATACGACCTCGCTGGCATCGATGCCGAGCTTGGGCAGAGCACCCTCAAGCGCGCGGGCCTTGTCGATACCGGGCGCCGTGTACTCAAAGTACCAGTCAGCCGTAAACATGCCCGAAAGCGTCTGGGTAAAGGGCGCATACATCTCCTCGTAATGCGCCTGCAGATAGGCAGGGTCGCCCGCGGTGAGTAGCTTGTCCACGGGATAAGCATCAGCGACCTCATGCAGGCTCTCCACCTCGCGAATCTTAAGATCACACGCGTCGCGCTCATACTTGACGATATTCTTCTGCGAGCCGTCAGGCAGCGTGATCATGCAATGGTACGAATCCTCGACGTGCAGATCGCGACCGAGCGAAATCATAGGGATCACGTCAAAATTACGCAGGTGATCAATCAGGCGATGCAGTTCGTCAGCCGGCATGGCCTGGTCAAAAAGGACCTCATCGGTCTGGGCATCGACGACGTGAGCGCCATTGAAAGCGACCAGCAGACCGTCATGGTTTTGAAGATCGAGCTCCTGCGCCAAGGCGTGCAGCCCCCATGCGGGACGGCCCGAAGCCAAAATGAGCTTAATGCCCGACTCCTGCGCCGCAAGCAGCTTCTCGCGCGTACGCGGGCTAATCACTTTCTGGTCGTTGGTGAGCGTACCGTCGATATCCATCGCGATCGCTTTAATTGCCATATGTGCCTCCTTGCATCGTTTTTATCGCGCACTATCTTATCCGAGCCGGGGCACGTTCGCACAGCGCGCGCATGACGGTTGCAAAACCACCCCATTTGAAACAAACGCAAAAAAGTACTTGCAAAGACGCGTTCCGACATATAAGTTGATAAAAGACCGCCGTTGCGGTTTTAAGTAGATCGAGCATATGAAGTTTGAGTTTTAGCGTGTAAGAGAAAGAAGATCGGCAAAGTACAGCCCCAAACGCAATGACAACTTAATGAGGTAACTGCCACATGTGAGGCACCCAGGGCATTGCTGTCTCGATTTTGAGCACGATGCCTTCCGCCTTGCATGGGCCGTTCCATCCCGCCCCTGCAGCAACTGCCTCACGGGCTCATTGAAAACCGCATAGCACCCCAACGTCAGCACATCACCCACGGCAAGCACATCACTCACGACAACCAACACATCAACAAACAGCACGAACATCAACCGATTGGAGAAGCTATGGAAAACCACCACGCTGAAGACGGCGATAAGAAAAGCATTCTGGATGCCCGCATTGAGCGAGCATATGCAAACGAATATGACGCCGCCTTTGCCGCCGCGACCATCAAGAACTACGCGTCGCTACCGCTCGCGACGATCTTGGCCGACCACCCTCAACTGCTGAAGCGCTGCACAAAGATCATGGGCGACCCCGACATTCGCAAGCTGACAGACCCCTATGCCCCAAAACGCGACAACGATTCGTACGTTCTTACCGTAGGCTGCCTAGCCCATATGCTTACGGCGCTCGACACGAAACTCAAGCTCGAATGGGAACCCGACGAGCGTCATGAACTCGAAAGCAAGCGGAACACCCTGCGCACCGCACTGTTCCTTCCGTTGGACGGCCTCAAGCGCTGCAACGTCGAGCTCAATACACAGGCGCGGCAAAAGCCCGGGACCACGGGGCAGAAAACTCCAAGACCCCATGCGGCCATCGTCGACCGCAACCGATATAACCGCATGACCGCGCACTTTTCTGCCGAGGGAGCAGCCATAAGGACGCTGATCGACCTGCTGTGCCTCCTGAGCATCAACGAGCTATTTGAGGGCTATCTCGCCCTTGTTCCCGCGACGGCACCCAAGTCGGTAGCAAAGATCATCGAGACCTGCAGACGCCAGTTTGAGCGCCATCGCAATGGCAGCGAGATGAACGCCAGCATCGCGCAGTACTACGCGGCTCATTACAAAAAAGACGGATGTGCCCCTGTCGAGCATCAGCTGCGGCTCGCCTACACCACGCCCGTCGCAACGCTCCATCGCTTTGGAGCCCTTGGCGCTTGCGAGCCGCACGAACAGGCAGCCTGCCCCACAACCGAGCTCGATCTCAGGCTCGGACGAACCCTGTAGCCCGCCAGCCCCTCCGTGGGCAGCGACTCTATTCCACAACACCACCAACAGAAAGGAGTCCTCATGGACACCAATCATTCCCCCATCATCAGCCCCCTCACCATGCGTGAATCCGCCCGAGGTATCACGCTCACCAGCATTTACGATGAGATGCTCGCCCGTCGCGAGCTCTCCGTCATGGGAAACATCGAAACCCCGATGGCCCACGACCTATGCCAGCAGATTCGCCTGCTCGATGCCACCGACCCCAGCCGCCCCATCACCATATTTGTCGCCAGCGCCGGCGGAAGCGTGCGATCGGGTCTTGCGATCTATGACGCCATGCGCCTCGCATCGTGCCCCATCCGCACCGTCTGCCTGGAATTCGCCGCGTCCATGGGCGCCGTGATCTTTATGGGCGGCGACGATCGCCGTATGGCGCCCCATGCAGAGCTCATGATTCACGACCCGCTGATCCCCCAGGGGGCAGGCGGCTCGGCACTTGCGCTGCAGGAAACCAGCCGGCGTCTCATGCAGACCCGCAAGACCCTCACGCAAATCCTCTCGGATCGCAGCGGCCTCACGCCCAAGCGCATCCAGTCCCTCACTGCAAAAGACACCTACCTTTCGGCCGAGCGCGCCGTCGAGCTCGGCTTTGCCCACGAAATCCTCTCGGCCACCAAGGAGGTCGCCCATGTCTAACCTCGCCAGCCGCCTCGCCGCATCTGAGTCCGCATCGTCCACCATCCTCGCCAAGGATCGAACGCTTTCCTGCGACACCCGCCAAACGGGACTCAACAACAATGCACTTGTGATCGGCCCCTCGGGAGCCGGCAAGACCCGAAACGTCCTCAAGCCCAACCTGCTGCAAATGAACGCAAGCTACATCGTGCTCGACACCAAAGGCACGCTCTGTCGCGAAGTGGGACCCGTGCTGGCAGCCCACGGTTACCGCGTGCAATGTCTCAACTTCGCCGACCTCAACACCGTCCCGGCCCTTGCGCCCGGCATCGAGCGCTGCGGCTACAACCCCCTGAGGCACATTCGCCGCAAGGCGGACGGCAGGCCCAACCAGCAGGACATCCTCTCGGTGGCAAAGGCCATCTGCCCCATCGAGGACAACAACCAGCCTTTTTGGGATCATGCAGCGGCAAACCTGCTGTCGTGTCTTATCGCCTACGTCACCGAACAGCTACCTGCCGACGAGCAGACGATCAGCTCGGTCATCAAGCTAATCGAGCACCTGCAGGACGGTGCCACGAGTCGATTGTTTGACGACCTGATCACGACCGACCCCCAAAGCTATGCCCTCTCGCTATGGCGGCGCTACGCCATTACGCAAAATGCCGAGCGTATGCACGCGAGCATCGTCGGCATCCTTGCCGAAAAGGTCATGTGTCTGGGATTCGACGGTGCGGCACAGCTCTATCGTGAGTGCCATCAGGTGGACTTCGCTTCCATGGGACACACCCCCTGCGCCCTGTTTGTAACCGTGAGCGATATTGACCGCAATCTCGATCCGCTGACCGGCCTCTTTATTTCGCAGGCGTTTATGGGCCTCATTCGTGAGGCCGATAGGCAGCCCAACGGCAGCCTGCCCGTGCCCGTGCGCTTTATGCTCGATGACTTCGCAAATCTGCAGATCACCCAGATCGACAACGTGCTCTCGATTATCCGAAGCCGCAACATCTGGGCAACGCTGCTGCTGCAGTCGACCAACCAACTCGATGCGCTCTATGGCGAGGCACGCGCACGCTCCATCATGGGCAACTGCGACACGCATCTGGTGCTGGCGTTCCAGGATCCCGAGAGTGCCCGGGTGTTTTCCGACCGCGCCGACGCGCTGCCCAGCACGCTCATGGCGACGCCGATCGATCGCTCGTGGCTCTTTGTACGCGGTCGCACTCCCGAACAGGTCGAGCGCTTTAGGCTCGAAGACCATCCGCTCTACGGGGAGCTGCCCGAGGCGCAGCGAGGCCATGCGGAGGCCGAGATCTAGGCGCAGGGTTCTCGCAGCGCGCGGCGCCCCGGCGATGTTCCACAAAAGCCGTGCGTCCCGGGACCACGGCAAAGCAAAGGGGCCCGCATCCGATAGGATACGGGCCCCTGACTATAAGGCGCGATACGTTAACAGCAGCGACTACTTGCGATGCGCGCGATAGAACTCGATGAGCGCCTGGGTCGAAGCGTCCTGCTCGGCCTTGGCGGCGTCGTCGTGGAAGGCCGGGGTGATCTGCTTGGCAAGCTGCTTGCCCAGCTCGACGCCCCACTGGTCGTAGGAGTCGATGCCCCAGACCGTGCCCTCGACAAACGTAATGTGCTCGTACAGGGCGATGAGCTCGCCGAGTGCGAACGGGGTCAGCGTGTCGCCGAAGATCGAGGTCGTCGGGCGGTTGCCCTCAAAGCAACGGGCCGGGACGATCTGCTCGGGCGTGCCCTCGGCGCGCACCTCATCGGCCGTCTTGCCAAAGGCGAGCGCCTTGGTCTGGGCCAGGAAGTTGCCCAGGAACAGCTCATGCACGTCCTGGCCGCTATCGGTCGCAGGGTTGGCGGTATTGGCGAAGGCGATGAAATCGGCCGGGACCACCACGGTGCCCTGATGCAGCAGCTGGTAGAAGGCGTGCTGACCGTTGGTGCCGGGCTCGCCCCAGAAGATCTCACCGGTATCGGAGGTCACGGCGCTGCCGTCCCAGCGGACGTGTTTGCCGTTGGACTCCATGGTGAGCTGCTGCAGGTAGGCCGGGAAGCGGTGCAGGTACTGGCAGTACGGCAGCACGGCGTGGCTCTTGGAACCGAAGAAGTTGACGTACCAGACGTTGAGCAGGCCCATCAGCGCGACGGCGTTGTTCTCGAGCGGGGTGTTGCAGAAGTACTCGTCGATGACGTGGAAGCCCTCGAGGAACTGCTGGAAACGCTCGGGGCCGAGCACGACGATCAGCGACAGGCCCACGGCGGAGTCGACGGAGTAGCGGCCGCCGACCCAGTTCCAGAAACCGAAAGCGTTGGCGGGGTCGATACCGAAGGCCTCAACCTTCTCGAGTGCGGTGGAGACGGCGACGAAGTGCTTTGCCACGGCCTCGGCGTTCTGCTCATCGGAGCCGTCAATGGCGCCCTGAGCCTTGAGCTGCTCGAGCATCCAGGTCTTGACCTCGCGGGCGTTGGTGAGGGTCTCGAGCGTGGTGAAGGTCTTGGAGACGATGATCACGAGCGTGGTCTCGGGATCCAAACCCTTGAGCTTCTCGGCCTGGTCGTTGGGGTCGATGTTGGAGATATAGCGGCAGTCGATACCGGCGTCGGCATAGGGACGCAGAGCCTCGTAAGCCATGACCGGGCCCAGATCGGAGCCGCCGATGCCGATGGACACCAGATGCTCGATCTTCTTGCCGGTAACGCCCTTCCACTCACCGGAGCGCACGCGCTCAGCGAAGGCATACATGCGGTCGAGGACCTCGTGCACGTCGGCGACGACGTCCTGGCCGTCGACGATGAGCTGACCCTTCTCGCTTGCCGGGCGACGAAGCGCGGTGTGCAGGACGGCGCGGTCCTCGGTGGTGTTGATGTGCTCGCCGGAGAACATGGCGTCACGGCGCTCCTCGAGCTTCACCTCGCGGGCAAGATCGCACAGCAGCTTGACGGTCTCATCGGTCACCAGGTTCTTCGACAGATCAAAGTGCAGGTCACCGGCGTCAAAGCTCAGCTTGTTCACGCGCTCGGCATCGGCGGCGAACCAGGCCTTGAGGTCGATACCATCGGCCTCGAGCTTCTCCTGATGAGCCTCGAGTGCCTTCCAAGCGGCAGTCGACGTAGCATCGATAGGTGCGGCAACAGTTGCCATAGAGTCCTCCTCAGCATACGGGCGCACGCCTCCATGCACCCGGACATTCAGATGGCACTATTCTAGCGCAGGTCAAGACTACAATCAGCGAGCGTTGCCAATCGGCCCCCAAACGGCAACCGATCAAAAAGGGACAGGCTTATTTTGGCAGGTCAAACGCTTTACCAACCAAAAATAACCCGTCCCTTTATGGCAAATATTAGGCCGCGACGCAGACGCTACCGAGCAACTCACGCAGAGGAGACCCGATGCCCTCCAGCAGTTCGGGTGCGATAATGGCAAAAACGGGAACCTCGCCGGCTCCCACGACGGCAGGCACCTTGCCCTCCGAGACAATGCATCCATAAGGCACAAAGCCGTCTTCGCCGGCATCGAGCGCCGCCATGCGACGCGCGAGCTCGCGCGCAAAGCCAGCAGTATCGGCATCGCCAATCGCCAGGACAAAGTCCACGCCTTCGTCGGTCGCCAGGGCCACGGCTTCGTCGATCAGCTCGTCTCCCCCGTCGCCCTCAAACGAGCCGCAGCGGAAAAGCACACGCTCGAGCAGGGCTCGATCAAGCGAGCCAAGTGCCGCCGAGACAAGCCCATCGCGTGTATGCTTGTCGCCGCCCAGCACGACCAGCGCCTTGGTGCCACCGTAGTGAGCGACCAATCGTCCGCACCAGCGAGCCACGTCTCCATCCGCAACAAGACGCGTCGGCATACCAAACCCATAGTTGACCATCGTTTCCACAACCCTTCCATGCGCATAGGCGGTATCAATCGTTAGGCTCATGCTACAAAGCGAGGTTTTCCGAGCTGTTTCGCACTCTTTAGAGCTGCGTTAAAACCCGATCCAACCGCACGACCATACCTGCCAAAAAAGGACAGGTTTTGACGGTGTCCGGTCGAGCGGGTATTATCGAACAGGTATTCGATAAGAACATGTGTTTGATGAAAGGACACGGATGGCGCACGAGCAGCACACCTACATCTGCATCGACCTCAAGACGTTTTATGCCAGCGTCGAGTGCGTCGACCGTGGGCTCGATCCGCTCACCACCAACCTGGTCGTTGCCGACGAATCGCGCGGACGCACGACCATCTGTCTCGCTATCACGCAGGCCATGAAGGACTTAGGTATTCACAACCGCTGCCGTCTGTTCGAGATTCCCGACGGCATCGACTACATCAAAGCAGTGCCGCGTATGCAGCACTACATGGAGGTGTCGGCGCAAATCTACGGCATCTATCTGGAATACGTCAGCCCCCAGGACGTGCACGTCTACTCCATCGATGAGTGCTTTATCGACGTGACGCCCTATCTGGACCTTTATCACACCGATGCGGAAGGGTTCGCCTGCACGCTGCGCGACGAGGTCTTGGGGCGCACGGGCATCACGGCAACGGTCGGGATCGGCCCCAACCTATTCCAGGCCAAGGTGGCACTCGACATCACCGCCAAGCACGTGCCCAGTCGCATCGGCAAACTCGACGACGAAACCTTTCGCAAAGAGATCTGGCCCCACCGTCCCATCACCGACATCTGGGGCATCGGCCCCGGCGTGGCAGCCCGACTCGAAAAGTATGGCGTCTACGACCTGATGGGCGTCGCCGCACTCGACGAAAACCTGCTTTACGACGAACTCGGCGTCAATGCCGAATATCTCATCGACCACGCCTTCGGGCGTGAGCCGACAACCATCGCCGATATCCAAGCCTATCGCCCGCAAGCGACTTCGACCACCACAGGACAGGTGCTCTCGAAGGGCTATGCCTACGAGCAGGCCTACACCGTCTTGCGCGAGATGGTCGACAACGCCGTGTTGGACTTGGTCGATAAGCACGTAGTCTGCGACAGCATCTCGCTCTTTGTGGGCTACGCGAGCGAGCGCGCCGACATACGCCGCCTCGACGCCAGTGGTACAGCGCAATATGTGGACGGATGCGGGCACCTGCGCTCGAGCACGTCGAGTATCGAACCCACCGCAACCGCCGGCCCCGAGCTCGCGCCCCGTGCTCCCAAGCCCGTCCAGCGCGATGACGAACGGCGCCGCCTGGTGCGCGAAGCGCAGGCAATCGATGGCATCTTTGTGGGAAAGCATGGCGGCAAACCGCGTGGTGGCTATGCCGCGCTCTTTGCGCACTCCAACGCCTCGCGCAAGCTGCCCGAGCGTACCAATTCGTTTAAGAAGATCATGGACTATTTCGATGTGCTCTGGGCGCAGACTGTCGATCCCAAACGACCAGTCAAGCGCATCAACCTGGGCTTTGGCAACCTCATGCCCGAGGAATTTGCTACCATCGATCTGTTCAGCGATATCGAGGCCGATGAGCGCGAGCGCGACCTGGCGCGCGCCGTCCTGGCCGTGAAAGGCAAGTACGGCAAGAACGCGCTCGTCAAGGGATTAAGCTTTACCGCCGGCGCCACCGCGCGCGAACGCAACGATCAGGTAGGAGGACATCGTGCCTAAGTCCCAACAACAGCCCATGCGCCCGCCGACCGCCTTCGAGCGCCTGGCGGACCCCGAGGGCAGACGCCGCGCAGCCGACCCCAACCTCACTGCCAACGGTGCCGTGCGCGCCAACCGCGCCGCACAGTTTATGCCCTTTGCCGCCCTCACGGGATACTACGAACTCGTGCGCAAGCAGGAAATCACCGTCGAGCAAAAACGTGAGCTCACGGAAGAAAAAGCCCTCGAGCTTTCGCAAAAGCTCGAGGGCCTCAAACGCGGCGACTTGGTGCGCGTCACCTATTACGATACGTACGGCTATCGTAGCCGCACGGGCATTCTCGACGAAGTGTTACCCGCATTCAAGCTGCTCAAACTCAGGGATATCGCCATCAACTTCGACGATATCCAGGACATTGAGCTACGCGGACGAGCCTAGCGACGAGAACGCTTGCGCAAGACGAGAGCAATGCCAAGCACTGCGGCAGCTGCAACCAGCAATCCCAAGACCAGCGTGAGGGTCGAGTCGCCAGCGCGAGGCAGCGAGCCGTCCTTCGGAGTCTTCTTAGCGGTCGTCGTGACGGTGGTCGTGGTGCTGCTCGACTGGTCGTTGCCACCCGTCTGGCTGCCGCCAGGCTGATCGCCGCCACCCGGCTGCGAAGGATCGGTGGGTTCCGTCGGATCCGGAGTACCGGGATCAACCGGATTCTCCGAATTCTCCTTGCGCTGGATCCAGACCTGGCAACCATAGAACGGGTTGGCGGTACCAAGGCACAGACCCTGGTTGGTCACCGCAAAGGTGCGCAGACCATGGTTATACGGATCGTTAAAGCCATTGGTCGTCAGCGTCGTAAAGTTCACGCCGTCCTCGGTCACATACATATCAAAGCCGCGCTCGGCATCGCGCAGGTAACACATGCACGTAAGGACACTCTGCAACTTCTTGAGGTTCTCCTCGCTCAGCAGCTTATCGAGCGCATCCTGAATATCGCTCGGCAGCTCGGTGCCATAGGCATCCTCGTACTGCTGCTTAAGGCTCTCATAGCTATCGAGCATGTCCTGATACTGGTCGGCAAAGGACTTGAAGTACGCGATCTCGCCATCGATCTTCTGGACATAAGCGGCGTCGTCCTCAAAGTCCTGGGACATCGTCGCGGCCTGATCGCAAAGACCGCCCGCGGCATCCTCCAGCGCATCGCTCAGATCGCCAAAGCCCTTAGCAACCTCGGTCTTCTCGTCATCGACATCGACGGCCTTGTTTGAATCATCAACCTCAGCAGCTTCGTTCGAATCATCGACCTCGACGGCCTCGTTTGAATCATCGTCCGCAAGCGTGTTCACGGGAACGATGGGGTCGTCAGGCGATTTCTTGTCGAGCAGGTGATTGAGCAGGTCCCTAAGGCGCTGAACCTGAGAGTCCCACTCCTCGGGCGTCATATCGATAATGTCGCCATTGGAGAACTGGCCGATCGGCTCAAGCAGGCTCGCGGTATCAAAGGTACCGATATACAGCTTGCCGTCGAACTTCTGCATGCGCCAAATGTACTGGTTCTCGTTTCGGCCAAAGCCCGAAGTCAGGCCGGAAATACCGCCCTCGGGGAACATGTCGGTGCGATCGCCAACGACGAGCTCCATGTTCTCGTCCTTGTCCATGCGATAGATGTTAACCGACTGCTCAAGATTGGCATTCACAAACGAGCAGTCAACGCCACCCATGCTGCTCTTGCCGCCCTCTTCGGTGTTGGATTTGTTGAACAGGATGCGCTCGAGGGCAATCTCCTCGTCGTTGTATTCACCGATATAGAGGTAGTCGTTGTAGACGATGAGGTTGGCAGCGCCAGAACGGGTACGGGCAGGATCGATGCCAAAGCAGTACTTTGCACCGTCCGTCTTCTGATCGCCGACAATGGGAGTCCAAGAATAGCTGCCGTCGGCATTCTTGTCGCCACGGACCATGGCAAACGACTGCATGGAATTATCATCGGGAGCGTTCTCGGGCGTACCGGTGCAGATGGTCGCATAGAGATGGCCATTGTACGAGACCATATCCCAAATGGCGCCGCCGTAGATGCTGTCCTGATAGCGAATCGCCGGATAGCCAAACAGCGTCTCCGAGTTGGCAATCTCGGTGAAGCTGTCCTGGCCCTTCGAGGGGTCAGACGACGTCAGGATTGTCGACACAAAATTACCGTTCGCGTCTTTACCCACATTACTGATGACGAGCTGGCCATCATGGACGCACATGCCGCGGATACCGGTAGAAATGCCCTGCTTGTAGGCAGCACCGTAATCCTGCATGCTCGAAAGGCCCTGATAGACAACTTTGTACTCATCCGTCTTAGGATCGATCTCGTATACAGCAGGCAGGCCGCCTTTGCCGTCATTGGTCCTGACGCTGCCGCAGAAATAGAGCTTACCCTTATAGCTCACGGCATTGCGGAACAAAGGAGCGACGCCGTTGAGCGATTCAGAGAGTAGCAGCTTGGTCTCACCGGTCTTGGTATTGATCTTGACCAAGATGCCGCCGCTGTCCTTGTCGGCCGTGCCGTCCTCCTTCTGCTGTCCATAGAAGAAGGTACCGTTAAACATGGCCTCCAGCGTCAGGCGCATGGTTTCGACATCAAAGGAATCGCCCAGCGTGCTGTTCATGAGCGTCAGCGTGTTGCCCATCGCCGCATAGCAGGTGCCCACATAAAGCCAGTCACCATAGCTCGCAGCCGCCCAAGTGTAGCTCTGGCCGCGATCGCCTTCGTTGTTGGCCGTATTACCATCGGCGCCCGGAACGGCAACGGCACCGTTACCCTGGTAGTCGACGATGCCATCCGGCTGCGACGTTCCTACCGTAGGATGCGAGAGCTTCTCAAAGGAATACCCATTTCCCGCATTGTAGGTAACGGCACCCGATGCGTCTTCGGCGTGCGCCGGCAGCGGCGATACCAAGATAGCGGCAAGCGCTGCCACCAAGCCAAGTGTTCCCACTCGTCTCATAAGGTTATAGCCTCCCCTGTCCTAAAGCCCAGTTTTAGCATTCTTCATTTCTGTCCACGGTTAATTGCAATCTGAGCACAGCAATAATCAGTGTATAAATGTACACCTGTAATTTTTTGGACGGGTTCATAGATGCTCGATTGGTAGCGAATTCCGCGCAAACTTCACCAAACTCCACTTTTGCCGCATCTAAAGGTTATTTTTGCGCAAATTTTTGGATGCCGATAGTCACAATGGGCAGGAGGCTGGTACCCACCGGAGAGGGCAACGCCTACATTTTCATAACGTAATAGCCCGCACCCCTCACTGCCGTCTCGAGTGTGTCGCGATCAACCGGGCGCTTCGAGCGCACGCGTGCCGTGTGGTCCGCGTACGTTACCGTAGCCCACACGCCATCAAGCGCATTGAGGGCATTCGTCACATTCCGGGCGCAGCCGTCGCAACTCATGCCGCCGATAAGGAGTTCCTCACGATAGGGGTAGTGGGACTCGTCGGTGTCTGCCACCACAACCTTTTTGGCCTTCTTGCCGCTCGCACCATCGCTGCAGCAACTCTTCCCGTGTGTCGAAGCGGCAATGCGACGCAGTCCAAAAAACATGCCGACGGCAATGACGGTCAGCACGATGAGATTCGCAGGGTTGAGCAAGTCACTCATGCGTTCCCCTTTCAGTAGCACTATCTAGATACCCCCATGGGGTGTCCCCATCTTAACCCAAAATCATGTCCGTTCGGTCAATTAGTTTTCCTCTTCAAACTTTTTTGTTGACCATGGCTTACTTTCGTGTATAAGTTTCCCTAGGCTAACAGTTTAGATCAGTAAGGAGCACCGTGACCCGAACCATAGACATTCCAACGTTTCAGGCAGCGGTCGTGCGCAACTGCTCTCCCACGCTCGCGGGCATCAAGCCGGCATCGCTCTTTACCTATCCCGGCGTCTACGCCCATCAGGATGGTTCGGACGCGACCGCGTCAATCGCAGAACGCCGAGCACGCCTGCTCAACGTTATCGCCCAGTGCAACCGCGAGCTTAACTCGCTCGGCATTCATCTGAGCGTTTTGGTCTGGCGCCCCTGCGGGGCGCTCGTATACGCATATCGGCCCAATAGCCTCGCCACTTACCTTGCTGACCCGCGCGCCAAAACGGCACTCGCCAAGGAGGGCTACGACACCGGCAACCTCTCGGCATGTCTTGTGCACCTGGCATCGCGCATCACGCTCGCAAGCAATAACGCCGCGGAATGCGCATGCGGCCAAACCCGATGCGCATTGGACCATCAAGCACGCTACGACAACGGCTGCACCTGCGAGTTTCCACACGAAATTGGCTACTTCCTGGGGTATCCCTACGACGACGTGCACGAGTTCATCGCCCAACGTGGCGAGAACTACAAGATCTTTGGAGCCTGGAAGGTCTATACGAATGCCGAGCAGGCGCTTGCGACGTTTGATGCGTACCGTGCCTGCACCCAACACCTCACCTTTATCTATCAGCAGGGCTGCAGCTTGGCGCAACTTGCCCAGGCGACCCGATAGAACGTACAAACCGCGGCCGCACGCCACACAACCGAAAGGACTCAATATGAGCAAGATCGCAGTCGTCTACTGGAGCGGCACAGGCAACACCGAGGCCATGGCAAACTTCGTTGCCGAAGGTGCAACCGATGCCGGCGCCGAGGCAGAGGTCATCTCCTGCGCCGACTTCTCTGCCGACAAGGCCGCCAGCTATGACGCCATTGCCTTCGGCTGCCCCGCCATGGGTTCCGAGGAGCTTGAGTATGACGAGTTCCAGCCTATGTGGGACGAGGTCAAGGAGACCCTCGGCGACAAGAAGGTCGTCTTCTTTGGCTCCTATTCGTGGGCAGAGGGCGAGTGGATGGACAACTGGAAGGCCGACGCCGACGAGGCCGGCGTCAACGCCGTGGATTCCACCATCTGCTACGACGCGCCCGACGACGAGGGTGAGGCGGCCTGCAAGGCTCTGGGAGCGGAGCTGGCCTAACGAAGCCGTCAGAAAGCCGCAAGGCAACTGACAGCCGAGTACCGCATAACAACAGTCGCTCATGCCCAAACAAAAACGGGGGCCGGATACTATCCGGTCCCCGTTTGTTATATCGACAACCTCGACACGCCGCTACGAGATGTTGCCCAAAAACGCCTTGGTGCGCTCGCTCTTGGGGTGGTCGAAGACCTCGCTCGGCGTACCCTCTTCCACGATAACGCCGCCGTCCATAAAGACGACGCGGTCGGCGACGTCGCGGGCAAAGCCCATCTCGTGCGTCACGACGATCATGGTCATACCGTCACGCGCAAGATCGCGCATGACCCCCAACACGTCGCGGACAAGCTCGGGGTCAAGCGCCGACGTGGCCTCGTCAAAGAGCATCACGTGCGGATTCATTGACAGGGCGCGGGCGATGGCCACGCGCTGCTGCTGACCGCCCGAAAGCTGGCTCGGCATAAAATCGATGCGCTCGGCCAGGCCGACTTTGGTCAGCTCCTCGACGGCAATCTTCTCGGCCTCTTCCTTGCTGCGCTTGAGCACCTTTTGCTGCGCAAGCATGACGTTCTTTTTGACCGACAGGTGCGGGAACAGGTTGAACTGCTGAAACACCATACCCAAATGCGTACGTACCTTGTTAAGGTCGACGCCCTTGGCACACACATCCACGCCCTCAACGACAATCGAGCCGCTCGTGGGATGCTCCAGACGATTGATGCAGCGAAGCATCGTCGACTTGCCCGAGCCCGAAGGACCCAGGACTACGACGACCTCACCCTTGTGCACATCCAGATCGATGTCGCGCAGGACCACGTTATCGCCAAAGGCCTTCTGGAGGTTCTTGATGCTGACGACGACCTCGTTCGAGTTATTGGTTTCGCTCATGATAGGACCTCCTTACAGACCGGCGATGTGATCGGCGGGCGTCGCGACAACCTGTCCGGCACTCTTGGTGGGACGCTTCTTTTTGGTTTCGGCCGTCCCCAGAAGCCTCGCCTCAAGACCGCTCACCAAGCGCGCAAGCGGCAGGGTGATGACCAGATAGAACAGGGCGGCAACCACATACGGCGTGATGGACCCCGTCGTGGCCACGATGGTGCGGGCGTTCATGACGATCTCGACCACGCCCACGGCCGCGAGCAGCGACGTATCCTTGTAAAGCAGGATGAACTCACTGGTCAGCGTAGGCAAAACATTGCGGAACGTCTGCGGAATCATAACGTAGAGAAGCGTCTGGAAGGCATTCATGCCCAGCGAACGCGCGGCCTCATTCTGGCCCTTGGGGATCGACTGAATACCGGCGCGGAAGATCTCGCACAGGTAGGCGGACGAGTTCATGGCCATGACGATGACGCCCAGCACATAGTCATCAACCTTGACGCCGGCAAGCGGCAAGCCAAAGAACGCGATGTAGATCTGCAGGAACGCCGGCGTACCACGGATGATATTCACATAGATGCCGGCAAGGCAACGAAGGATGCGCGACTTGGAAATGCGCATGAGCGACAAGGCAAAGCCAAAGGGAATTGCCAGCGGAAACGCCACGAGCACGATCGAGAGCGACATGAGGAAGCCCTTGAAGACGATCGGCAGGCTCTGGACCAAAATGACCGGGTTCAGGAACAGGCGAAGGAACATGTTGGAATTCCATGCCTCGACCCACGGCTGCTCCTTAAGATCGGCCAGGAAGTTATCGAATGCCGTCACGCCCTTGATCTCGACGGAAGGAATCTTGGAAATCTTCTTGGTCGAACCGTCGGCGAGCGTATAGGTGCCGCTAAAGGCCTCTTCGCCGCCCTCGACGGGAAACGTCACGCCGTAAACCTCGACACGGAAAAAGCCGCCGGCAGGCGCCGTCTCGCCAAAGTCAATCTTGAGCGTCTGGCCGTCAGCCTTGCACGTGGGCTTCATGGGCGTACGATCCATGAGGTCCTCGCCCGAGAGCATCGTCAATCGCGTGTCATCGGTACCAAACGTCGTGCCGTCGACAAACGTCAGCGAAAGACCGCTCAGCTCCTCATCGGCATCGGCCTGGACCTCCCAGGTAATGCGCGTCTCGGCACCGCCGACCACAGCGCTGCCCGAACCGGTGTTGGGTCGGGCGGTAATCTTTGCGGTCTCAAGCGCCTGGGCGGTCGTGGGCGCATATGCCCCCGCGCACACCAGCGCGAGCGCCACGGCCATGACGCAGACTAGCTTTTGGAGCAAGGCGGGCAGTGGAAAACGCTGCTCCGCGGCCCCTTTGTTCAGTCGAGACAAGGTGGCTCCTATCGTAGAAGTTGCCGGCAAAACGAGACGGAAATGCTCTCCGTCAAGAGAAGCGCAAAGGCCCTCTCCGCCAAAACGGAAAGGGCCCGCGCGCAATCAAGTAGCTATTTTACTTGATGTTGTACTTAGCCATGAGGGCGTCGACGGTACCGTCGTCGGTCAGGTCCTTGATGGCCTGGTTGATATCGTCCTTGAGCTTGGTGTTGCCCTGGTTGATGGCGATGGCGTACTCCTCGCCGGTGCTGATCTGCTTAATGGTCTGGCAGGTGTTGAACTGCTCGGCGGTCAGCTGGCTGGCAACGGAGCGGTTGGTGACTACGGCGTCGCCCTTATCGGACTGCAGGGCGCTGAAGCACTCGGTAGCGTCCTTGTAGGGGACGATCTTGGCCTTGGGGAAGTTCTCCTGGGCAAAGGACTCGGCGGTCGAGCCAGACTGGACGATGATGGTAGCGTCGGCGTTGTTGAGCTTCTCGCTGTAGTTGTCGGCCGTGATGTCGGTGTTATCGACCTTGGTCACGATAGCCTGATCGTCCATGTAGTAGGAATCGGAGAAAGTGACTTCCTTCTCACGCTCGGGCGTGTCGGTGATAGCCGCGATGGAGACGTCATACTTGGCGCCCGAAGCAACGCCCGGAACCAGCGTGTCGAAGTCATTGTTGACGTACTCGACATCCAGACCCAGCTTGTCGCCGATAGCCTTGATGAGCTCAAGGTCAAAGCCCTGATAATCGCCGTTGTCATCCTTGTACTCAAACGGAGCGTACTCGGCAGAGGTGCCGACGGTCAGCGTACCGTCCTTGACGAGCGCGTACTCCTTGGAGCCGTCGACCTTCTCGACCTTAGCGTCGTCAGAGCTGCTGGAACCGGCATCAGAACCAGAGGTGGCGTTGGACGAGCCGCAGCCCGTCAGTGCGAGGGCGAGCGCCATGGCGCCCGTGGCGGCAAATGCGCCAAGCTTCTTGAGCTTCATAATCAGTCTCCTTCCGGTGACCCCGTTTGATTCAGAGGTCTGCAAAAACTGATGGCTATTATGCACCCGCTTGAGAGAATCTGCAATTAGAAAACTGATTGAAACAAACCCATAACGTGAATGGAACACTGCACTTTGTGACAGTCATTACTGCTGCAACGACCTTAACAGTCTGATTTCAGCCGCATAACCTGCAAGTTCGTTCGGTGTCTCCAAAATGAATGGCAATGCGCGCAAGCGGCTATTCGATACAATATTCTGCATAACCTGCATACCGCCGCCAAACTCTTCACTACCCAAATAACCCTTACCGATGCATTCGTGGCGGTCCTTATGGGCGCCGCAAGGGTTCTTCGAATCGTTGATATGCACGGCGCGCAAGCGCTCGATACCCACCACGCGATCGAACTCGTCGAGTACGCCGTCCAGATCATGGATGATGTCGTAGCCGGCATCACTCACATGGCAGGTATCCAGACACACGCCCAGCTTGGCCGACAGCTCGGGGCGCTTGTCGGCAACACCCTCAATGATGAGCGCCAGTTCCTCAAAGCTGCGGCCCACCTCGGTGCCCTTGCCAGCCATAGTCTCGAGCAGCACAGTTGTCTGCTGGCCCTCAAACATCACCTGGCACAGGGTGTCGACGATCATCTGAATGCCGGCGTCGGAGCCCTGCCCCACATGCGCACCGGGATGGAAGTTGTAGTAGTTGCCGGGCAGCGCTTCCATGCGCCGCAAGTCCTCGGCCATTGCCTCCAGGGCAAACTCGCGCGCCCGCTCTTTGGCCGAGCAGGGGTTATAGGTATACGGGGCATGAGCCACGAGCGAGCCAAAGTCGTTTTGCTCCATAAGCTCGCGCAGGGCCGCCACGTCATCCATGTCAAGGTCTTTCGCCTTGCCGCCGCGCGGGTTGCGTGTAAAGAATGCAAAGGTATTGGCGCCAATGGATAGCGCCGTCTCCCCCATCGCCCGATAGCCCTTCGTCGTCGAAAGATGGCACCCAATCGTCAGCATCTCCAGCTCCCCCTCATCAGTTGCGGTGAAATAGTTCCTGTTTGGCCCCTATTCTGCCGCAAACAGGAACTATTCCACCGCAACTTATAAAAGGGGCATCAGAGATGCGGGTCACCAAGCACTGCGGCTACGGGCGCCAGCGTCATGATCCCCTACGTGTCAGCGCCAAGTCCTAGAGGGCTAGACGGATTGCATCGATAATGCGCGCGCAACGCTGTGTGGCAGCAAGGGGCATGACGGGACTCTCGAGTTTCCCCGCCCGGATGAGCTGGGTCGCATGCTGGATTTCGCCGTAGAAATCATCAACCTCAAACGGGGCATTTATTTCGAGCATTCGCCCGTCGGAATACTTCACATGGGCGAGCTCGGGGCGATGAAGGCGCTCGATTTCCAACGAGCCCCGCTCACAGGCAATCGTTAAGCGGCTTTCATACGCTGCCTTGCCGTCGCACACCATATGAATGGGTATGCCGCCGACGCTCATATGAATCTCATCGGCCCAATCCACGCGGCCGCCCGATACGTCACGCCAGCGAACTTCACGAGACGAAACATCGCACGCACCCGCAAGCAAATCCTCAAACCACCCGACCGCATAGCAGCCCATGTCATATAGACAACCACCCTGCAACGGATCGAGCAGATAACTCGAAGGGGGCTCACCATAATCAAGTTTTTGCACGCTTTCGATCGAGACGATACGACCGAGCTCGCCCGACGCAAGCAAGCCCTTCACACGAGTATGCATCGGACAAAACCGATTTTTCATCGCCTCCATAAATGGCACGCCGCACTCACGGGAAACTGAGGTGATCGCATGGGCCTCTTCTTCATTCAAAACGGCCGGCTTTTCGCACAGTACGGCCTTTCCCGCGCGCAGTGCCCGACAGACCCAATGCGCATGCATGCCATGTGGAAGAGCCAAGTAGATTGCGTCGACATCGGGGTCGGCAATCAGCGCATCATAAGCCGCATCACCGCTATCGTCAGCCGTGGCATAACTGTGCGCGGCATCAATCGAAAACGCCCTGCAAAACTCCTCAACATGCGAAGGAGTGCGACCGGCGGCAGCCACAAGCCGTGCCCCGTCCACCTCCTTGAGCGACGATGCAAATCGATGCGAAATGCGCCCAGCGCCCAAAACGCCCCAACGAACCTCACGCAAATCATCACATGAATCCCGATGGCCCACGACAGCCCCCTTCAGTTGCGGTGGAATAGTTCCTGTTTGGCCCCTATTCTGGCGCAAACAGGAGCTATTCCACCGCAAGTTATAAAAGGGGCATCAGGAGCGCGTTTTGCAAAAGGCTTTAAGTGCGGCCGTTACGGGGCCGGGCTGGAAACGTCGGCGCACATCGTCGAGACGCTCGGGAATATCGATGTGCTGCGGGCAGTGACGCGCGCATTTGCCGCACTTGACGCAATTGCTCACCAGCTTGGGCTCGTTCGTCCGCACCGCGCTCGCCGTAAAGTATTGAGACAGCCCCGTAAACCAACTATGTGCGTAGCTCGCGTTGTAGGCACCAAAGCAGCCGGGAATATTGATGCCCTTGGGGCACGGCATGCAGTAGCCGCACCCCGTACAGGGCACGCGATTCGATTTCTCAAACTCCGTCAGCACACGTGCGATGGTATCGAGCTGCTCTGTCGTCATCGAATCCGGCAGGGCCCAATCAGCCAACGCCGCGTTCTCATCCACTTGCGCGGTATCAGTCATGCCCGAAAGCAGCATCGTGACTTGAGGATGGTTCCACACCCACGAAAGGCCCCAGGCGACAGGCGTGCGCAAATGCGGATCGCGCGCGTCGTCAAACACGGCGCGCGCCCGCGGCGGCAACTTACCCGCTAGGCGTCCGCCTAAAAGCGGCTCCATCACAAACACCGCGAGCCCGCGCTCGGCGGCTGCCATGAGTCCCGCCGTTCCCGCTTGGTAGTGCTCTCCAGCGTAGTTATACTGGATCTGGCAAAAGTCCCAGTCATACGCGTCAAGCATCGTGAAGAAGTCCGCCGCACTGCCGTGGTACGAAAAACCTATCTGGCGAATACGCCCCGCAGCCTTTTGGTGCGCAATCCAGTCCTCGATACCCAACGCTACCACGCGCTCCCACTGCGCGGGCGAGGTGATGTTGTGCATGAGGTAGTAGTCGATATGGTCAGTCCGCAAACGGTGCAGTTGCTCGTCAAAAAAGCGGTCGAAATCCTCCGCGCATTTGCACGAAGCATGCGGCAGCTTGGTCGCGAGCAAAACCTGGTCGCGTAGGCCCAGGCGCTCAAGCGAAGCGCCCACGCAAGCCTCGTTGCCGGGATAGAGATAGGCCGTGTCCAGGTAGTTAATCCCCTGCTCCACCGCACGGGAAATGATGGCATCGGCTGTCTTCGCATCCGGGTGTCCCGGCGCACCGGGAAACCTCATGCAACCCAGCCCCAGCGCCGAGATACGGTTGCCGCTTTTGGGGTCAACGCGATATTGCACTGCCCCTCCTCTCCCCTCGAAGCCCTAATGAGGCGAAACACAACGGCCACGCCATCGAAACACATTGGAATCGCAATCGAGAACGTATCGTAACGTAGCAGAAATCGAGCCGTCACGACACCGCTTTAACATCAGCAAAAAGTCCGATGAAAGGAGGCGAGCGTGACCACGCGCGAGGACGCCTACCCCTACCCCGGTGAACAGTACATCCTCTCGGTCGACCGTTATCAGATCGAGGTCATGGACCATCTGGACGAGCTTCCCGCCACGGGCGCCGTCATCTTCTGCGCCCTCCCCAAGGCCCGCGATGGCGTCGGATACCCCGCGCGCGTCTTCGCGGTCTGCCCGGCAGCGTAAGCTCCACGCGTCCATTCATTTAAAAATCGCCACCCTGCATGCACAAGGTGCGCTGGCGGCATACAATCCATCAGGCGCCCCCTACGCGGGCGCCTTTTATATGGGGAGATAATTCACATGCAGATCAACAAGGTCACCTTTATCGGCAAGGGCGGCGTCGGGCTACTCTACGGCAGTATGATCGCCCAGGCACTCGGCAACGACGCCGTCGAATACGTTATGGATGACGTCCGTTTTGAGCGTCACGCGGGCGATGCGCTCACCGTCAATGGCAAGCCCTGTGCGCTCAAGTCCGTCCGCGCCAGCGAGGCAACGCCCGCCGATCTGGTCATTCTCACGGTCAAGACGACTGGACTCAACCAAGCACTCAAGACTATGGAGCTCGTCGTGGGACCCAATACGCTCATCGCCTCGCTGTGTAACGGCATTACGAGCGAGCAGAAGATTGCCGAGCGCTTTGGCTGGGAGCATACCGTTCTTGGTATTTGCCAGGGCATGGACGCCGTGTTCCTCAACGGAGAGCTCACCTTTACCAATGCGGGCGAAATCCGCTTTGGCGCGGCGGCCGGCACCGAGCTCGCAACCGTCACCGCCATCGACGAGCTCTACACGCGCTGCGGCATCGCCCATACCGTCGAGAGCGACGTTGCGCACCGCATGTGGGCCAAACTCATGCTCAACGACGGCATCAACCAGACGTGCATGGCCTACGGCGGGACCTACGGAAGCGCCACGGAGCCGGGCTCCGAGCAGCGTCGCTGCTTTGTTTCTGCCATGCGCGAAACGCTTGCGGTCGCCAACGCCGAGGGCATTGAGCTGACCGAGGCAGACCTGACGCAGATGGTGCACCTCATTGAGGGAATCGACCCCACCGGTATGCCCTCGATGGCGCAGGACCGCATCGCGCAACGAAAAACCGAAGTCGAGGAGTTCGCGGGCACCATTTGCCGCCTGGCCGTCAAACACGATATCCAAGTGCCGCAAAACGATTGGCTCTATCAGCGCATCCGCGATATCGAGAAAAGCTGGTAGCGCCCGGCTCACCACGTCAACAGGCTCAACAGCAAAGCCGCCACAAGGAGCACTCCCCTTACGGCGGCTTTCATCTTCATCTATAACCAGTAGTTGATGTCCCGACGGTTAGAGCTGCGACTCCGACGCCTGGTCCTCATCGTCGCGACAAAGGACTACACCCGCACTTCCCAGCAGTGCGGCCGCGACCAACGCACTGACCACGATAGAGGCAGCCCCACAAGACCCCTGCATGCCCGCAACGAGCGCGGCCGTAGGACCAAGGCAGCCAAGCACCAATGCGACGGCGGCAATGGCGATATCTCGAGCGTTCACAAGACCACTTCCTCCACGAGAAAGACCTTATTTCTCATGAACTAGTGTGCCCCGCGCCCATATGCGCGGCGTACTGCCACGGTAAGCGCTCTGTTAGCTCAAGCGCATGCATAGAACGGGCGTCCTTACGTTGCCCTAAAGCTCGGTAAAGACGCCCGTCCGCCAAATATCCGTGATGCAGAATAATTACCAGCCGGTATAGTAGTCGGTGGTTCCGGCTGCGCAGCCGGAGTCATAGACCTTGCACTCGCCCTTGGAACCGGTAAACGTGGAGCCCTGAGCCTTATCGCCCGCGGCCACGACGTAGTAACCATCAGAATCGCGCCAAAAGCCCTCGGAATCCTGCGTCCATTCGCCCGTGCGGTGATGGTAGAGCACGTTGCTGCTGTAATAAGTCTCGCGGCGGCCGTTATAGTTATTGACGCCGCTCGAGCGCGTCAGGCCCGAGCCGTTCGCGTAATACGCAGCAGACGCGTAAGACGAGCCGGAGCCGGCGTTGTAATACGAAGCCTGAACGGCCTCAGCGGCCTCGGCAGCCTCCGCCTCGGCGGCAGCAGCCTCGAGCGCCTCGCGCTTGGCATCCTCAAGCGTGGAGCGAAGCTCGTCGAGCTCGGTCGACTTGGCGTCGACCTCCCCCATCGTCAACAGGCTACCCGCGCCGTCGATGCAACCCTGCAGCACAGCGCGCTCGTCATCGGTAGCATAGTCGCCATACATATTCATAATGATCTGAGCGCGCATCTCCAGGGAATCGCGCTTTGCCCCCATCGAGGCGTTCCACTCCTGCATAGAGCCATAACCGTCGCCGCGGTAGTCGACGGGCTGCACCAGCGTCGCCTCGGACGGCGTAGATCCGACCGTATCGGATAGTGTTGCCGCGCGGGCATCAGTTGCGCCGGCGCCCGCCAAAAGTGCCACGGTCAGAGCGGCGGAAAGGGCAGCGGCTTTCGGTTTTCGTGAATCGATCCTCATGTAGCTGGAAACCTCCGTAGTGTGTTTTTGCTGCGTTTGAGCTGCGTGTGATTCGATCGCGCTGCATAGTACCCCGAGCAAATCGCGACCTGCGGTTTTACTCAAAAGGCGCACGTCAATTGCGTAAAACTCACATCCTCTCAACAGGAGTTTTCCACAACTCGAATGCATAAAGCGTGCCAAAAACCCTGTTTTTGCACCCTCTCTATGCAAAAAAGGCACCTGTGCAACCATTGTTCGCACAGGCACCTTGAGCAGGCATTTTATGCAGTTATACCTATCGAGTCGCAAGGGGTCCTTGCACAAGTCGCCTTACTCGTCCAGCGCGGCGAAGGCCTGCTTCAGATCCCAGATGATATCCTCGGCGTTCTCGGTACCGATGGAAAGACGGATCGTGGAGGGCGTGATGTTCTGCTCGGCGAGCTCCTCGGCAGAGAGCTGGGAGTGCGTGGTGGTAGCCGGGTGCACGACGAGCGACTTGACGTCGGCCACGTTGGCGAGCAGCGAGAACACCTGCAGATGATCGATGAACTTCCAAGCTGCCTCCTGGCCACCCTTAATCTCAAAGGTAAAGATCGAGGCACCGCCACGGGGGAAGTACTTCTGATAGAGCTCGTGATCGGGGTGCTCAGGCAGGCTCGGGTGGTTCACCTTGGCGACGTGGCTGTCACCAGACAGGAACTCAACGACCTTCTTGGTGTTCTCGACATGACGGTCAACGCGCAGCGACAGAGTCTCGGTGCCCTGGAGCAGGACCCAGGCGTTGAACGGGCTGATGCAGGCGCCCTCGTCACGCAGCAGGATAGCGCGGACATAGGTTGCGAAGGCGGCGGGACCGGCAGCCTCGGCAAACGAGACACCGTGGTAGGAGGGGTTGGGCTCAGCGATCTGGGCGTACTTTCCGCTCGCCTTCCAATCGAAATTACCACCGTCGACGATCACACCGCCCAGCGAGGTGCCGTGGCCGCCGATGAACTTGGTTGCGGAGTGGACGACGATGTTGGCACCATGCTCCAGCGGACGGAACAGATACGGGGTGCCGAAGGTGTTGTCGACGACAACCGGCAGACCGTGCTTCTTGGCGATCTCGGAGATGGCGTCGATGTTGGGGATGTCGGAGTTGGGGTTGCCGAGCGTCTCGAGATAGATGACCGTGGTGTTGTCCTTGATGGCACCCTCGACCTCTTCCAGGTTATGGGCATCGACAAACGTGGTCTCGACGCCAAACTGGGAGAGCGTATGCTCCAGCAGGTTGTAGGAGCCACCGTAGATGGTCTTCTGAGCCACCACGTGGTCACCGGCCTGGGCAAGAGCCTGCAGGGTATAGGTGATGGCAGCAGCGCCGGAGGCGACGGCAAGACCTGCCACGCCACCCTCGAGGGCGGCGATACGGTCCTCGAAGACGCCCTGGGTGGAGTTGGTCAGACGGCCGTAGATGTTACCGGCGTCGGCAAGACCAAAGCGGTCGGCGGCGTGCTGGGAGTTGCGGAACACATAGCTCGTGGTCTGGTAGATAGGCACGGCGCGGGAGTCGGATGCAGGATCGGCGCTCTCCTGGCCAACGTGCAGCTGCAGGGTATCGAAACCAAAGGTGTGCTCGGGGTTGTTGATAAACTGGCTCATGATGATCTCCTTGATCGAACAAAAGTAAATAGAGAGAAGTAAGTCGCTGTCTCCTGATCACGCCGACGGGCGCAAACAGGAGCCCGGCATTCGTCTTGGTAAGCAATTCATATGCGGGCCTCCTTTCGCATCCCGGTTCCGTGGTTGGCTTAATTACCTACCGCCTTTGTGTGTTTTGAATAGTACGAGCATTGTTTCTCCCGGTCAATCACTTAAAAGCGCTAACCTGTTATCGGTTTTGTAGATGACACTCGAAAGGATGGGCGCCGATGACCCTCCAGCAGCTTCGCTTTTTGATCGCCGTGGCAGAGTCCGGTTCGATCAATGCCGCAGCCCAGCGCCTCTATACGGCACAGTCCAATATCTCCAATGCCGTCAAAAGCCTAGAGCAGGAACTTCATATCGAAATCTTTACGCGCTCTAGCCGCGGTGTTGCACTCACCAACGACGGCACCGAGCTTTTGGGTTATGCACGCCAGGTCGTAGAGCAGGCCGACATGCTCGAGGCCCGCTACGAGGACGGCGGTACACCCCAGGCCCGCCTCGCCATCTCGGCCCAACACTACGCGTTTTCGGTCGAGGCCTTTGTCAACGTCGTCGAGCGCTGCCGCGACAGCAAGTTCGAGTTCATCATGCGCGAGACCACCACAGCGCAGGTCATCGACGACGTGCGCGCATTTCGCAGCGACATCGGCATCCTCTATCTGGATGACTTTAATACCCGTGTCTTGCAGAAGGCCTTTACCGATGCCCGAGCGAGCTTTCATCCCCTCTTTGATGCAAAAGTCCACGTGTTCGTCAGCGAACGCCACCCGCTCGCACGCCGCTCGCAGCTGTCCCTTGCCGACCTCACGCCCTATACGCGCTACAGCTTTGAGCAGGGGACCTCAAACTCCTTCTATTACGCCGAGGAACCTTTTAGCTATATCCCTTGCGACCGCAACATACGAATCTCGGACCGCGGAACACTTACCAACTTACTTATCACGTCGAACGGTTACACCCTGTCGACCGGTGTCCTCTCCAATGAAATGCAATGGGGTATGGCATCGATCCAGTTAGCAGACGCCCCGACGATGCATGTGGGCTACATCATGCATGACGACCGCAAGCCCTCTCCCCTCTTGCAGCAATACCTCGACGAGCTCAACCGCATCATCCATGCCAACCAACTGTCAGAAGACGGGGTAGAAATCGTAGATTGCTAGCCCCCGGCGGGCATGGCGCTACAATGGTCACTCACGCGAAACGTACCCAACGAAAGGAACCATGTGAAGGTCATCATCTATACCGACGGCTCGGCCCGATCAAATCCGGGACGCGGCGGCTACGGCGCCGTGCTCAAATACACCAACCCCGCCGGCAAGACCTTCACCTCCGAGCTTTCGCGCGGTTACGCCAAGACCACCAACAACCGCATGGAGCTCATGGCGGTCATCGTAGCGCTCGAGGCGCTCAACCGCCCCTGCGAGGTCGAGGTCCATTCCGATTCGCAGTACGTCGTCAACGCCTTCAACAAGCACTGGATTGACGGATGGAAAAAACGCGGCTGGAAGACCGCCAACAAGCAGCCTGTCAAGAACCGCGATCTGTGGGAGCGCCTGCTCACCGCAAAGAGCAAACACAAGGTTGAGTTCATCTGGGTTAAGGGTCACGCCGGCCATGAGCTCAACGAGCGCTGCGACGAGCTTGCCACCAGGGCGGCCGACGGAGCCAACCTCGATATCGACGCCGGCTTTAACGAGAGCGACCTGTAATAGCGTTTTCGCGCAGCTTTATATCCCCACGCGCTACACTCATCCTGTAGACCAAACAACACAAGGGGGACGTATGCTGCGTATAGCGACCATCGGCACATCCATGATTACCGACGACTTTATCCAGGTCGTCAACGCCAACGACCAAGCCGCGTTTGTGGGCACGCTCTCGCGCGATGCAAATCGCGGCGCCGCCTTCACCGCTAAGCACGGCGGCGAGCGAAACTTTACTTCACTCGATGAGCTCGCGGCAGCCGACGACGTCGACGCCGTCTACATCAGCAGCCCTAACGCACTTCACTACGAGCAGGCCCTTGCCTGCATCGCCGGTGGCAAGCACGTCATCGTCGAGAAGCCCTTCTGCGCCACCGAGGCGCAGGCGCTGGAAGTCTTCCGCGCTGCCGAGGCAGCGGGCGTCGTGGCCCTCGAGGCCATGCGCCCGCTCCACGATCCCGCTTTCCACGCCATCGAGGACACCCTGGGCGAGATCGCCCCCATCCGCCGCGCCTCATTGCGCTTTGGCAAATATTCTTCGCGCTACAACGAGATTCTCGCGGGACGCGCCACCAATATCTTCGACTGCAATATGGCATCGGGTTCCCTCATGGACATTGGCGTCTACACCGTCGAGCCCATGGTCGAGATTTTCGGCATGCCCTCCGGCCTTACGAGCATGGCTACTCTGCTCGACCCCACCACGCGACAGCTCACGCACGGCCCCATCGATGGCTGCGGTTCCATCCTCGCCAGCTACGGCGGTGGCCGTATCTCCGTCGAGCTCGCGCACTCCAAAATTACGAATGACCTACTGCCCTCGCAGATCGAAGGCGAGCGTGGCACCATCCAGATCGACCATCTGTCCACGCCCCGCAACGTCCGCATCGACTATCGCGGCGATGTCGTACGCGGCTCGGCGACCGAGGCGCCGCGCGAACAGGGCGATAACGGCCGCGTGCTCGACCTGCCCAAATCGAGCAACACTATGGAATACGAACTCACAGACTTTATCACCGCCATCGGCGGCATCGATAACGTCAAGGAAGAGATTTGGGAGACCCCGGCAGGACGCCACGAGCTTGGCCACTACCGCGATGTCACGCTCGTCTCACTGCGCATCATGGATGCCGTGCGCCAGCAGGCCGGTATAACCTTGCCGGCCGACGCAGGCAAGCAGGCATAGCGATGGGCTTCTTCGATACGTTCTTCTCCAGCGTCACCGGCGGCAGTCGAGAGCCTCAAAAACCGTCAAACGTCGAGCTCGAGCTGCGCCGCAGGCTTACCGTGCTCGCAAGCGACGAGGCCACTCAAGACACTCCCCTGCGCTATTTCCTGCGCTGGGAGGGGCAAGTCCAAGGCGTTGGTTTTCGCTTTACCAACACCAACCTCGCGCAGGCACGCGCACTCACCGGCTGGGTGCGTAACATGGAAGACGGCTCAGTCGAGATGGAGATACAGGGAGCTCCGGCAGACATCCTATCTCATCTCGAGGCACTTCATGCCTCCTACGAGCGCATGGGAACGCGTTTTCGCCTCGTAGATGCCCAGGCCCGAGCCCCACTTGCCAATGAAGACGGTTTCACTCCTCATTATTAGTATTGTGTGCTAAATACGGTATCATTTACCTACGACCGTTGATAGAAAAGAGGCGAGGCGCATGGCGGTGCAAAGAAGGAATACCAAGCAGCGAAAGCTGGTTCTTGACGCCGTGCGCCAAAGCTATAACCATCCCACCGCCGACGAAATCTACAACGCCGTGCGCGAACAGGATGACAAGATCAGCCGCGGCACGGTCTACCGCAACCTCAATCTCTTGGCAGATGCCGGAGAAATCCTCTCGATCAAGACGCCGGGCGGGAGTCGCTTCGATCGCACCATCGAGCCGCATGCGCATATCATCTGCACCTCGTGCAGCCGCGTCATCGACGTACCGCTCCCCTTCGATGCCCAGCTCGACGCCAAAGCGTCCGAGCAAATCGGCTGGCACGTCACGTCGCACTACACCATCTTCGAGGGTCTCTGCCCTGACTGTCGGTAGCCCTTAGGGGCATGCCCGCAAATCTACTTGCCCATCCGCTACAGCAAACAGCACATTTCTAGGCATGTCCCAAATGTCTACTCAGCAAGTAGGCGGCGCAGTTCTTCTTCGACCGTGCGCACGTAGCAGATGCGGTCGTTGATGCCACGCATAGAGGGATTGCAGCTCTCCATCAGATAGGGATGGCCCACGACGTTAAGCATGTCGCGATCGTTCTCATTGTCGCCAAACGCCATCATCTCATCGGGCGAAATCCCCAGGGCACGACCGTAATCGGCAAGCGCGGAGCCCTTGCCCGAACCGAAACCGATAAAGTCCGTCCATTCGGTTCCCGACGTCATCACGTCGACACGATCGCTAAAGAGGCGCTCGAAATACTCTAGGGCCGCCGACTGATCCACCTCGGGCGTCTGGAAGGCAATCTTAATGACGTCCTCGTCGATGTCCTCGGGACGGTCGACCACCGCCACATCGCAGTGGACCTCATAGCGCAAATGGTCGACGAACGCATCGTTGCCGCTCATGGTGTAGAGGTGCCCCTCGCACGAAAGGGTCACGTCGGCATGGGGATACGCAACCACGGCATTCGCGATATCCATAGCAAGGCTACGCTCCATGGAACGCTTGACAACGGCACGCTCCTCGCTCATCACCAGGGCTCCGTTTTCGCATACATAGGCGAGCTCATCGGCCACCGGGGCAAACAGGTGGCGCAAGCTCGCATATTGACGACCACTCGCCGGCATAAACACGATACCGCGACGATGCAGCTCATCGATAAGCTCAAAGGCCTCAGGACGCGGCTCGCGTTCCCCCGGATGCAGCAACGTGCCGTCCAAATCGCATGCAATCAGCTTGATTCCCTCAAGACCCATATGCTTCCCCCAAAGCATCTCATCAACAGCAAGACGGACCTTGATTGGTCGCCCCTCAAAGCCCGTCTTGCGCATACGCGTGCTTAGCAGCGCGTCTTTTTTACGATGGTAAAGTCCGGAGCCATGCTCACGACGACCTCCGCCGCACTCGACGCAAAGCGCCGGTCCGCATCGAGTTCACGGGTAACCACCGTGAGCCGAACACCCTCGACACCCCGGAGCATGCGGCCCAAAACAGGCTGCACCGGCGTATACATGCGCACGGTATGCTCGTCCGAGTCGCCCCGGAAGAGCGGCGCATGCATGTTGCCGATCTCCCAGCACGCATGCGCGAGCGCAATCGGATCCATGCGGTCGACTTCGACCAAATAAACCTCGGCGCTGCGCAGGCGCACGACAACCGCCACGGGCACCACGCCCGAACGGTCAATGGCGAGCACGTCGCCGTCGGCAAGACGACCACCGTCGGTAGCATCCAGCCGAACATCGATCGTGCGCCCCAGCTCCGTCACGCCCGCAAACGCGCATACATCAGCCTGGTCCCAATCGAGCAGTAGCTCATCGACCTCAAAGACACCGCCCAGCTCCCGGCGAAGCAAAAGTTCATAGGACGGATCGTTGAGATTTCCCAAACATGTCGTCGAAACCAAGCGTTCAGGCATGCTCTAGCCCTCGACCTCGACGAGCTCGATATCAAAGTTGAGATCCTTGCCGGCCAGCTCGTGGTTGGCGTCGAGCGTCACGGCCTCGGGCGTCACGTCGATGACCACGGCGGGGACGGGCATACCGCTCGGCGTGGACAGGAAGAGCTTCATGCCCTTCTCGATCTGCTCGATGTTGGGAACCTGCTCGGCCGGGAAGGTCAGAACCATCTCGGGATTGTGCTCGCCGTAGGCATCGGCAGCAGGAATGTGCACGGTCTTCTTCTCGCCCACCTGCATGTCGACAACAGCGGCGTCGAAGCCCTTGATCATCTGGCCGGCGCCGCAGGTGAACTCCAGCGGCTCGCCGCGATCGTAGGAGCTATCGAACTGCGTGCCGTCATCGAGCGTGCCGCGATAATGGGTCTTGACCTTCTTGCCCTGGTTGGACATGGTAACCTCCGTGATAAGGGCGGCGCACAACGCGGGCCGCCGTGAACATATGGCGCTAACTATACCCTAGTCATACAATTCAAAGACAGTTTGCAAAGAAACGCTGCAACCGGAGGAACCATGGCATATCCCGTATTTGACCTACACTGCGACACCGCCGACCGCATCGGCTGGGCCACGCTCGATCTCGACCTGCGCTTTACCGCCGGCACCGACGGTTATTTCCCCGGCGACGAAACGCATCCGCAAGATTTCGACCTCATCGAGGGCAACGCCTGCGCCATCTCGCTCGCAAAGATCGGCAACACGCCATGGGCACAGTGCTTCGCCACGTTTGTCCCCGATGAGATTCCCGCCGCCCACGCCGCGCGCTTCCAGGCGCAGATCATGGCGCATATGAGCGGCCAGGCAACGCTCAACCACGACCGCATGGTCAACGTACGCAGCGCCGCAGACATTCGCCCCGCGCTCAAGGACGGCAAGGTCGCCTGCATCCACACCATCGAAAACGCCACGTTCTTTGCCGAGGACCCCGCGCTGATCGAGCTGCTCAAGAGCTTGGGCGTGCTCATGTCATCACTCAGCTGGAACGCGCAGGGACCGCTCGCGAGCGGGCACGATACCCACGCCGGCCTCACCGCCGCCGGCATCGAGGCACTTACGCAGATGGAGCACGCCGGCATGGTACTCGACGTCTCCCACCTCAACGATGAGTGCTTTGACGAGGTTGTCGCCCACGCCACGCGCCCCTTTGTCGCCAGCCACTCCAACTCCCGCACCGTCTGCGGCGTCAAGCGCAACCTCACCGACGACCAGTTCTGCACCATTCGCGACATGGGTGGCATCGTCGGCCTCAACTACTGCAGCGAGTTCCTTTCCAACGACGCAACCGACAAGACCACCGCAGACGTCACCTTCGACCAGCTGGCGGCACATATCGAGCACTGGCTCGACCTGGGCGGCGAGGACGTCATCGCGCTCGGCGGCGACTGGGACGGCGCCACGGTGCCCGCTTTCCTCTCCGATGCCAGCAAGATGCCCGAATTCCAGAACATGCTCTCCAAGCACTTTGGCAAGACCGTGATGCAGAAGCTCTGCAGCGATAACGCGCTTGCCTTCTTTGAGCGTTATTAATTTCACGTCCCTTGAGCGGGCCGGCATGCCGAACGGTCGACATGCCGGCCCGTCCCCAACCTGAAGGACCGCTTTTGACGCAGCAATTTACGATTACCGTATCCCGACCGGATGGCACATCCATCCCCGTCGTCGTTACCAAAAAGCGCGTCAAGAACTTCAACCTACGCATCACATCGAGCGGTGAGGCCCACGCCAGCGCACCGCTCGGCGCCAGCCGCGAGCGTATCGAAGCGTTTGTGAAGCGCAACAGCGCCTGGATTATCAGCCGACTTGACCAGCGTGAGCAACATCAGGCGACAGCGCGAGAGCCGCTCAGCCCCTCGTCCATCATTGCGCTTTGGGGCAAGCCCATCACGGTACAGGACGCACTCGATCACAACTTTGCATCACCCGCGCCGCGGCCCAAGCAGGCCACCTTCGCAAGCTTTATGGGTACCGACGAGCCAAGTGAGCGCGCGCAGGCAAAGCAGCGCACAGCCCTCGACGGTCTAACGCCCAAAGAACTCCAGACCCGCATCGACCAACTCTATGCATCCGAGGTCACCGCAGCGCTACGCGACATTGTGCACGCGTACGAAATCGCAATGGGCGTCACCGTGGCCCGCGTCTCCGTGCGCAGCATGAAAACGCGCTGGGGCTCATGCACGCCCAAGACCGGAGCCATTCGCATCGCACGCGAACTTGCCGCCTATCCCATCGAGTGTCTCGACATGGTTGTCGCCCACGAGCTCGTCCACTTGCTCGAGCCAAGCCACAATCAGCGGTTTCACGCTCTGCTCGACACGTACTGCCCCAACAATAGAGCTCTGTCGCAGCGGCTCAAGCAGCCACCCCTCAACAAGCTCTAGCGTCGACTAGCGCACGCGCTCGATCTCGACGCCACAGCTTGCCAGGGGCAGGCCAACAGGAGCCCACGGCTTATCGAGCTTGATGCGCACACCAAGCAGCGAGGGATAACGCCGCAGCAGCATCTGGGCTGTCCCCTCGGCTGCCGCCTCGATGAGCTTAAACGTATGTTCGCGCAGATAGCCGTCGACATCGTGGCACACCGAGCCGTAGTCAATCGAGGCGTCCAGGTTATCGTGCTCCCCCGCTGCACGCAGATCGGCATAGAGCACCAAGGACACGATGAACTTCTGGCCCAGCGCGTTCTCCTCGGGATACACGCCATGGTTGGCAAAAACCTCAAGCCCATCAATGACAATACGGTCGGCATGGCGCAGATCGTCATAGCTCACGTGGGGAACCGCCGTTGCGGTGGATATTTCGCCCCTTCCACGGCGGGCGAGCTCGGCGCCTTCAGTCTTGGTTGCATTCTCGGGCAGTTTCTTGTTGCTCATCGCGATCGTCTCCTTCGTTTAGAACCCCGACCGCGTAAAATAACTACACGCGAATCGACAGGTTCTTTTTATCATCGCTCCAGTTGCAAGCATTGCGCGCGGGGCATGCAAAGCAGGCGCGCGACGCTTTGTCGGCTGCATAGAGCAGACGCTCAAGCGGTTGGCTGTTCACGCGCAGCTTTCGATGGCCCAGAATGGCCGTCTTAATGGCTGCGGCATCGGCCGGCTCAAACGCCACGTCATCGGGCATGCCGCCGAGAATCGCATCAGCGACGCGCTCGCTTGCAACATCATGGGATATACCCGATTCATACTGTTCATCTTTGCCGATATCGTGAAGAAGTGCCGTGGCGTAGATGATCTCGCGGTCAAATTCGAGCTGTTCCTCGAGATTCTTAATCCACATAATGCGCGCGACATCCAGCAGATGGTCAATACCGTGGCGGCAAAAGATGCGCCCCGATTCCAACTGTGCAATGTTGCCCAGGTGCCGCCGGAACAGGCCATTGGCACAGATGTAATCGATACGAGGCATGACGCCAAAAGGCGCCAGGCCCGAAGCCATAAAACCGCGACGCGACGTCCCCTCATCGGTCTTCGATGTAAAGTCGTTGACGACCCTCATGCTAACGGCCCAGCATCCTAAAGAACCGCTCCTCGAGCGCGGGATCGGTCTCAAAGACGCCGCGACGAGCGAGCGTCACGGTCTTGGTGCCGGGCTTTTGCACGCCGCGCATGGTCATGCACATGTGCTCGGCTTCCATCAGCACAATCGCCCCTTGGGGAGCAAGATATTCCATGAGGGCATCGGCAACCTGCGCACACAGCTGCTCCTGCAGCTGCAGACGACGGGCATAGACCTCAACCGTGCGGGCAAGCTTAGACAGACCTGCCACGCGACCGTTAGGGATATAGCCGATCGCAGCCTTACCATAAAACGGCAGCAGATGATGCTCGCACAGCGAGTAGAACGTAATGTCGCGCTCGATAACCAAATCGTTCGAAGCGACGGCAAAAGTTTTGGACAGGTGCTCCTCGGCACTCTGGTCCATACCGCCGGCAATCTCGCCATACATACGGGCGACGCGTGCCGGAGTCTCCAGCAGGCCCTCACGAGTTGGGTCCTCGCCTATACCTTCAAGCAGCAGCTTAATGGCAGTCTCGACTTTTTCCTGATCGACCATCTGGGCCTCACTTTTTTCGATTTCGCGTTCGCGCTATGGTACCACGCCGGCACGCAACCTCTGCCAGCTACATAGTATGGGTCGAATAGACCGGATCGTCCCGCCAAAGCTCCACAGCATCGCAAAGCGCAACGCCCTCACGTGCAGCACGAGCGCGCGTGGCGTTCATGTCGATCACGCGCTGATTGCTCGAGCCCCTAAAGCGCAACGAGATATCGTACAGATTCTGAACGAACGGGCCGTCCACCAACATGTCGAGGCAGGCCAGGATACGGTCCGTCACCTCGGTATGATGACGGCCACCCGGCATAAGCTCCTCGAGCACGTCACCGGTAAAGCACCAAATGGTCTTGCCCGACCCAGCAGGATAGGCCGCACGCACGCGCTCGATAAAGTCAACAAGCCCCGCCTGATTCTCGGGCTCCATAGGCTCGCCACCCAGAATCGTCAGGCCATCGATAAAGGGATGATCGAGACTCTCGATAATCTTATCCTCGACGGCGCGATCGAACGGCTCGCCCGCAGCAAAGTCCCACGCGACAGAGTTAAAGCAATTCTTGCACCCACGACGGCACCCGCTCACAAACAGAGAAGTACGAACGCCTTCACCATCAGCAATATCGAAATACTTAATGTTCGCGTAGTTCATAAGTAACTCTCCCGGGAGGCCGGGACATATCTTCCCGTCCTCAAACATTCTCGGCCTTCGGCCTGCGAAACTGCGGGCGGGACGATATGTCCCGGCCTCATGCAAAGGGTAACTCAATGAACGAAGCGAACATCGAGCATAGGGTTCGAGGTCCAATAAATACTCAGCTGCAGCTCAACCGCCATCGCAAGTAAATCGCAGCTGCAGCTCAAATTATTTCCGCTAAGAACTTCGAGGAGTGAGCAGACCGCATGCCGCATCTCAGCTACATCAACTTGGCTGCCCCGTAGCGAGGCCCCGGACCTTTGCTCGATATGAGTTCCGCACGAACAGGAGGCGCCAGTGGCGCCTCCGTCGTGAGCCAGGACTGTCCGAAATAGCGAGTAAAGGTCCGGGGCCTCGCTACGGGGCAGCCTGGGATGGTTATTAGAGATGCAGCACGCGGTCGCGGATCTCCTCGGTTCGACCCTGGTTCCAGAACTGGGTACCGATGTAGCCGCACGTACGACGAGCGACATTCATCTTCTCCTGGTCGCGGTTGCCGCAGTTGGGGCACTCCCACACCAGCTTGCCATCGTCCTCGACAATCTTGATCTCACCGTCGTAGCCGCACACCTGGCAGTAGTCGCTCTTGGTGTTGAGCTCGGCGTACATGATGTTGTCGTAGATGTACTGCATCACGCGAATGACAGCCTTGAGGTTGTCCTGCATGTTGGGAACCTCGACGTAGGAGATGGCACCGCCCGGCGAAAGCTGCTGGAACATACCCTCGAACTTGAGCTTGTCGAATGCGTCGATCTCCTCGGACACATGGACGTGATAGCTGTTGGTAATGTAGCCCTTGTCCGTCACGCCCGGGATAATGCCAAAACGGCGCTGCAGGCACTTGGCAAACTTGTAGGTCGTCGACTCAAGCGGGGTGCCGTACAGCGAGAAGTCGATATCGCTTTCGGCCTTCCACTCGGCGCACTTGTCGTTCATGTGCTGCATGACGGCCATGGCAAACGGCGTGCCCTCCTTCTCGGTGTGGCTGTGACCCGTCATGTACTTAACGCACTCATACAGGCCGGCATAGCCCAGGCTGATCGTAGAGTATCCGCCCACGAGCAGCTTGTCGATCGTCTCGCCCTTCTTCAGACGCGCCAGGGCGCCGTATTGCCAAAGAATCGGCGCGGCGTCAGAAAGTGTACCCATCAGGCGCTCATGACGGCACAGCAGGGCACGGTGGCACAGCTCAAGGCGCTCATCGAAGATCTTCCAGAACTTGTCCATATCCTGGTGCGAGCTCAGTGCGACATCAGGCAGGTTGATGGTCACAACGCCCTGGTTAAAGCGACCATAGTACTTGGGCTTGTTCGGGTCGTAGTTCAGCGCGTTGGCAACGTTGTTAAAACCGTTGCCCGAACGGTCGGGCGTCAGGAAACTGCGGCAACCCATGCAGGTGTAGCAATCGCCGTTGCCGGCGCTCTCGCCCTTAGACAGCTTGAGCTCGCGCATCTTCTTCTCGGAGATGTAATCGGGCACCATGCGCTTGGCGGTGCACTTGGCAGCCAGCTGGGTCAGGTAGAAGTACGGGGAATCCTCGTGAACGTTATCGTCCTCGAGTACATAGATAAGCTTGGGGAATGCCGGGGTAATCCACACGCCGGCCTCGTTCTTAACGCCCTCGTAGCGCTGGCGAAGCGTCTCCTCCACGATCATGGCAAGGTCGTGCTTCTCCTGAGGCGTACGGGCCTCGTTAAGATACATAAAGACCGTCACGAACGGCGCCTGGCCATTGGTGGTCATAAGGGTCACGACCTGATACTGAATCGTCTGGACGCCGCGACGGATCTCGTCACGCAGGCGATCCTCAACGACCTCGCGAACCTTTTCGGGAGATGCGGAAACGCCGAGCTCCTCGAGCTCGCGGGCGACCTCGCCACGAATCTTTTGACGGCTCACCTCAACAAAGGGGGCAAGATGGGTCAGCGAGATGGACTGGCCGCCGTACTGGGAGGAAGCAACCTGGGCGATAATCTGCGTCGCGATATTGCAGGCGGTCGAGAAGCTGTGCGGCTTCTCAATCAGCGTGCCCGAAATAACAGTGCCGTTCTGGAGCATGTCCTCCAGGTTCACCAGATCGCAGTTGTGCATATGCTGGGCAAAGTAATCCGAATCGTGGAAATGGATCAGACCCTCATTATGGGCATCCACGATCTCCTGAGGCAGCAGCACGCGCTGGGTCAGGTCCTTGGAAATCTCGCCAGCCATATAGTCGCGCTGAACGGAGTTGACGGTCGGGTTCTTGTTGGAGTTCTCCTGCTTGACCTCTTCGTTATTGCACTCGATCAGCGACAGGATCTTGTCATCGGTCGTGTTCTTCTGGCGCTTCAGGCTCTGAACATAGCGATAGATGATGTAGTGGCGGGCAACCTCGTAGCAGTCGAGACGCATGATCTCGTCCTCGACCAAATCCTGGATCTCCTCGACCGAAACGGTGTGGCCCGCGTTCTCGCATGCCTCGGCGACGTTTTGCGCCGCATAAACCACCTGGCGGTCGGTTAGACGAGAGCTCTCCTCGACCTCCAAGTTAGCGGCGCGGATGGCATTGACAATCTTATCGATGTCAAAGACAACCTCGGTGCCGCTGCGCTTGATGATCTTCATCCTCTTGCCTCTTTCGCGTCGTAGCCTCATTGCGCTTCAGAGCCAAACGATGCCCGGCAGGGCTTGCCCCTGTCTTGCGGCGCCGTCGCGCAATCTGTGTTCTCGATAAACCATAAGCCTCTATGCGGACATTCCCAGGAGCCGATCAAGCGGCTCAAGGACACGTTCAAAAGAGGCAATTAAGGTCTTCGTTCTCTGTCCGCCATCTATCATACGACAAAGATGCATCTATATCCTGTATTCTTTTTTTAGGTCAAACACAACATATAGTGTTTCAGCAGGTCAAAGCAATTAGTCATTTTGCAGACGCATTATAAATGAGGGGTATTTGACAAGTCGGTAAAACGTTACCAACACGGCTACCTGCATGGCAGCTATAAACCCCCTTAGTCAAGCCACTGACAAATCCTACTAAAACCAAGCCACTCACGCCAAAAGAATCCAAAAGATTATGCTTGACCAACATGTTGCGGTCACGCTCGGCCAGGACGTATGCAATCTGCCGGCACCCCTACGGGATACGAAGACCATCGCATACAGACCTTGGATCAAAATTTGCTGGCATGTTTGGCGGCATAAAACAAAACAGTCCAGAAGCAAAGCCTCTGGACTGCGAACATTTGGTGGGCGTTAGAAGATTTGAACTTCTGACCTCTTCCGTGTCAGGGAAGCGCTCTCCCCCTGAGCTAAACGCCCAAATGGAGCGGACAACGGGGCTCGAACCCGCGACCCCAACCTTGGCAAGGTTGTGCTCTACCAACTGAGCCATGTCCGCCTGCGAGGATTTAATATACGGGATAATCCACCCGAATGCAAGAACCATTTTCAAATAATTTGAAAAAAGTTCGAGCCCCCTGGGACGGATTGACCAATTAGTGAAAAGAACGGAAGACCCACTCCCCCGGCCACGACAGACACTATGACCCAATCCGAGGGCACGGAAACGACAGGAGCCCCCGCTCGTG
>UQLA01000009.1 GCA_900541745.1 uncultured Collinsella sp.
CGGTCGGCGGGGCCATTGTGGCTCTTGACAGCGGATTGGGTCATATGAGCGAAAACCCGCCAGAGCGAGCAAGGTGCCTTGAAACAAGGCGGCATTGATCTTTTGATCATGCCGCCGAAGTTGAAAGGCAGATTGCCGCTCTGGCGGGTTTGCAGCGTCAACTGGTTACGCGGTTCGTAGAACCGCGTAACTGTTAGGGCCGCTGGCCCATGCCACCCTCGAGGGTGACGGTCTCGCCGTTCATATACTTAAAGTCGGGGCCGCAGAGCTGAACGACCACGCGGCCGATCTCCTTCTCGACGTCGCCGTAGTGGCCTGCCGGCGGCATGTGGACGTTGGCCTTAAACGCCTCGGGATAGGCGTCCTGGAAGTTCTCGAGCGCAGCAGTCCAGGCAAGCGGGCACACAATGTTGACGTTGATGCCGTCCTTGCCCCACTCGTTGGCGGCAACGCGGGTCAAGCCGCGGATGCCTTCCTTGGCGGCGGCGTAGCTGCACTGGCCGTAGTTGCCAAACAGGCCGGCGCCCGAGGCAAAGTTGACCACGGAGCCCTTGGTCTCCTTCAGGTGCGGATAGGCCTTCTGCATGTACAGGTAGGTGGCATACAGGCCAGAGTAAATGGCCAGGTTAAACTGGTCCATAGTGTGGTCGGCGATGGTCACACCCGAGGCGCTGGCCTGAGCGTTGTTGACGACGGCGTCGATGCGACCGAACTCCTCAATCGCCTTGTCGATAACGTTCTGGACGACGGCCTCGTTGTCCTGACCAGCCGAGACATCGGCCTGAACAGGCAGAACCTTGACGCCGTACTCAGCCTCGAGAGACTCCTTGGCGGCCTCGAGCTTGGCGACGTTGCGACCGGTGATAACGAGGTTCGCGCCCTCCTTGGCAAAAGCGATATCGATGCCGTAGCCGATGGAGCCGGCGGAACCGTCCTTGAGCGTGGCCTTGCCGCCGCCGGTGACGATCACGGTCTTACCAGTGAAAAGTCCCATACAAAGTCCTTTCGAATCGCGACGGGCACGCCCGCCGACTGCGCGCATCCAACTTCACGCGCCAAAAGCTGAAATGCAACTTTAGCGTGTTCAAGTGAAAAATAAAGGACACAGCGGGCGAACGGCGCAACGTCTTTCGGCGAAGGGACTGTCAAGCGCAAACTGAATATAGAGGCCGAGTTTTTGCTATCGACGCGAGCCATCGAACACGTTTTGAAACTTTGCTGCGGCGCGCGGGATGTCGGCGCGAGACTTTATCATAGGGTGACAAACAACGATGAGGAGCACATGCCTATGACAGACGAGCTGGACCCCCAGACTCAACAGCATATTGATGATTCCGCAGACACCATTGACGACTGCGATACTTCTACCAGCAGCGATGGCGGCATTGATGCCTCTGTCGAGAAGGCTCCTGCCGCCGCAGTCGAGGCCGCAGACGCAAATGTTGCCGCAGACCAAGACAAAGAAGAGCAGCTAGAGCAGCCGGACCCGAACGATACTGAGCCCAAGGCCGAGAACGCTCCGCAAGCAGCGGGCCCCATCGAGGTGTCTTCGGAAGAAGAGCTCGACGCCGTCATGGACTCCATGATGGATGCCGTCAAAGCGATGAAGGACGCTGTCGCCGATGCCGATGTCGACGCCGAGGAAGAGGAAGCCGCCGAGGCTGCCTCGACGTTTGTGCCCGGCGAGACCCCGGTTGCCGACCAGGGCAGCACCATGCCCTCGTTCCTGCAACTCGAGCACCCCACGATCGGCGCCGACGCGGTCGACCCGCATGCAGCGGGCTTTTCTGTGATCGAAGGCGGCACCGGCAATATCGCCGCGCCGCAGACTGCCGATACGAATGCCGCCGAGGCCGCGCACCCGACCACCTCGCATGCTTCCGCCACGAGTCGCGACCTGGGGAGCGCCGTCTCAAACACCGCTAACGCCGTGGGCACTTTTATCGCCCAGGGCGCGTCGGCCATGCGCGAGATGAACGCCGCCAAGAAAGCACTCGCCGATGCCCGCGCCCATTTAGCCGAGCTTGAGCAGCGCATCGCCGACCAGGCAGAGGAACTCGAGACGCGCCAGGACATCGCAGGCCGCTACGATCAGATCATCGCCGATCAACGCCAGGCGATTGCCGCGGCACAAAAGACCGCTGCGGCAGCTGAAATAAACCGTGATGCCCATGCCGCCAAAGCGACGGAGCTCAAGGACCAGCTCGAGCAAATGAAGGCAGAGGACGATGCGACCGAGCTCCGACTGAAGGCTGCACTCGACGCCGTGGAAGCCCGCGAGGCGAGCTCGCGCGAGACCGGCAACCGCCTCGTTCGTCGCCTTGAGGATTCCAAGCGTATCCGCGACAAAGTGAAGGCCGAGCGCGATGCCGGTGTCGCCGCCGCACGACAAACTGCCGATGCTACGCGCGCACAGCTCGAGACCTTGCGTCGCGAGTATGCCGAGCTGCAGCGCAACCCTTCGGCAAATCCCGCCAATTACACCGTACGCACCAACGAGTTGTCTATGCAAATCTCCGACGCTGCCGACGCCCTCCGCAAGGCCGAGGAAGATATTCCGCGCGTGACTGCCGATCTTGAGCATTCACTTGCCGCCGCCGAGCAGGCCGTCGAGCAGGCACAGGCCCCCATCGCCGACGCTAAACGCGCGCACCAGGCCGTAACGGCTGAGGCAGATGCCGCGCGCGACGAGCTGCAGTCCGCAAAAACTGCCGCCGCGACGCGCCAGCGCGAGCTGCGCGAAAAGATCGCCACACAGGACAAGGCACGCCGCGAGCAAGAGCAGGCCATCGCAAACGCCCGGGCAGATGCCGCACATGCGCAGTCGATTATCGAGCAGGCGACCGAGGTGCATGACCATCCCGAGATCACCGAATCACTCGCCGGGTCCTTGGCACGCGACAAGGCCGAGCATACCGAGACCGAGCGCGAAGTTGCCCAACTCGAGGCCGCCGAAGACGACGTGCGCAAGCGAACCCGCGACTCACGCATCAAATTCACCGGAGCCATCGCCTGCATCATCGCCGCAATCCTGGTGATCATCGCAATCTGGCTGTTCATGAGCAAGTAAGCCAGTTCCCAAAAACGCCCCAACGCAGTTGCGGTGAGATAGTTCCTATCTAGCCCTCAAAAAGGCCAATTCAAGAACTATCTCACCGCAACTTTTTGATTGATGCAAGGCAGTCATTGGGGACGTTCTTAAACAACTAGTCATTCAAGAACGTCCCCAACGACTACCCAAATGCCAAGCGCTGCAAGAGTGTCCCCTTTGACTAGTCATTTAAGAACGTCCCCAACGACTACAGCAACAACCACGGCAACGCCAATGTTTTGGCGAAGTCAGCGAAAACGCCCCTAAGCGAGCAAGGTGACGTGAAAGAGGAGGGCATTGACCTTCTGGTCATGCCCGACGAATGAACGTCAGATTGCCGCTTAGGGGCGTTTGCAGCGTCGAGCCGTTACGCGGTTCGTAGAACCGCGTAACTAACAAATGAGCATTGCGTCGCCAAAGCTGAAGAAGCGGTAGCGCTCCTCGATGGCGGCGGCGTAGGCATCCATGATCTGGTCGCGGGAGGCAAGCGCGCTTACGAGCATCATGAGCGTGGAGCGCGGCACGTGGAAGTTCGTGATCAGCGCGTCGACCACGTGATAGGTCGAGCCAGGCATGAGGTAGAGCTGCGTCGTCGCGTTCTCGCGCACCACGATGTCACCGTGGCCGAGCGTGTCGGCGCCGTCCTCACGGCCCTCAAAATAGCGCGCCGTCACAGCCGGATCGGACACCGGCGCGTCCGCGTCAAACGCGCTCTCGAGCGAGCGCACCGCCGTGGTACCGACGGCGATCACGCGATGCCCCTCGGCCTTAGCCTTATGCACGGCGTCGACCACCTCCTGCGATACGTGGTAGCGCTCGGTGTGCATGACGTGCTGCGTAGGGTCGTCCTCCTCCACCAGGCGGAAAGTATCGATGCCCACTTCGAGCTCGACGGCAGCAAACTTGGCGCCCTTGGCCTCAATAGCGGCCATAAGCTCGGGGGTAAAGTGCAGACCCGCCGTGGGAGCGGCAGCCGAGTGCTCCTCCTTCATGGCGTAGACGGTCTGGTACTTCTCGGGATCGCCCTCGTAATCGGTAATGTAGGGCGGCAGCGGCACGTGACCGGCGGCGTGGATGGCCTCGTCGAGCGTGCGCGGCTCGCCGGCAGCATTGCAACCGGCCGGCTCAAAGCGCACCAGACGGCCACCGCGGCTATCGGTGACAAAGTCGATGACCTCGGCCGTCAGCACCACGGGCGCGCCCTCGGGCGCATGGGCGCCACCGGCGCGATACTCAATCTGAGCACCGGGCTTCAGACGCTTGCCCGGCTTGACCAGACACTCCCAAACATGGCCCAGCGGGTCAACATCTTCGCGGCGCTTGAGCAGCAGCGTCTCGACCACGCCACCCGAGCCGGCTTTGCGACCGATCAGGCGGGCCGGCATCACGCGCGTCTTGTTAATGACGAGCACATCGCCCGGCTCGATATAGTCGATGATGTCGCGAAAGATACGGTGCTCGACGGTACCGCCATGCTCCAGCGGCGTCCCCGCCTCGGAACCCTTGCGGTCAACCACCAGCAGGCGGCAGGAGTCGCGCGGCTCGGCAGGAGCCTGGGCGATCAGTTCCTCAGGAAGGTTGTAGTCAAAATCATCGGTACGCATAGACACGTCGGATACTCCTTATATAGCTAAATTCCGCTCTACATCCTAGCAGGCTGACGTCCCAAATGAACTACTTTTTGGACGCTTTGCGCTCGTCGCGGATGCGGGCGCGGTCCATGGCCGCCTCGACGGCAGAGAAGCGGCAACCACAGTAGTTCTGCCGATACATGCCCAGCTCGCGCGAACGGCGAGTCGCCTCGGGGTAATACGGGCGAAAATCGCGAATGACCGGGGTGAGCCCATGTGCCGCTGCCAAGCGCTCCAACACGTCATTGCAGGTCTCGAACAGCTGATACGGCGAGACGGCGAGCGTCGTGCCCACAAACTCAAACTCGCGCTCCTGGGCCACACGGCACGCCTCAGCCAAGCGCAGGGCATAGCACGCACGACAGCGGCGGGGTCGATCGGCGCCCAGCGGGGCCACGCCGGCCTCCCAGCGCTCGCGGTCCTCCCCCGCCTCGATGAGCTCGATGTCGCCATCGGCACACCACCGGCGCAGCTCGTCCAAGCGGCGCTGCCATTCATCGCGCGGCTGAATATTGGGGTTGGTCCAGCAAATCGTGGGCTCAAACCCCTCCTCGCGCAGCAGGCGGACCGGCTCCAGCGAGCACGGCGCGCAGCAAGCGTGCAACAACAACGGCTTCATGGACATCTCCTCTCCCAGAAAAATCATCCCAAAAAGACTACCTTGCGAAAAAGCGCACGCCAAAGGACGTATCCTCGCAGGCGACAATGCGGCGGTCGCGCAAAATGGTCCGCACGTAATACCAGTCGCCCACACAGCCCGACAAGTGCAAACCAGCCGCCAGGTAGCACAGCAGCGGATAGCCCGAGAACGCAAACCCCAGGGCAAACGCCACCGTCACAACAACCGTCGGTGCCAGGCAAACCGCCATGTACCGCCGGCGCGAATACACAACGCCCTCGGCGCAGGCGTAAATCATGCAGGTTTGGAGATTTGCCCCAAAGGTCACCCGAGCACCGACAGGTGCAAACAGCCTAAAGAACACGCCGTGCACCAGCTCGTGCACGGCAAATGACGCCGCCGAAATCGCAGCCAAGCCGACTATCCAGCCCAAGACAGCCGTCCAGCCACCCGCGTCAGCCGCATCCAAATCCGCGGGCCCACCCAGCAGCATAAACACCGGCACCAGGCACACGGCAAATACGCCAAGCACGGCCATCCCCCACACAAAGCAGGCGTGCAGGAAATCCTCGTCTTCAAACGCATGTATGTTGGAAATCTCATTCATAGCATCTTAGGATAGCGCCCCCGTCACGCACCCGCCCGCATGTGCGATAATGTCGAACGATATGCACGAATTGACCACTGCGTCGCCGAGCCCCGCGCCCGACTGCGCTCTCACCATATGCGAAGGAGTCCCATGGCATCCAAATACTCCATGAACGACCGTCCCAGCTGGCCTCGCCGCGCCATCGTCACCGCCGGCGAGCCCTACGGCAACAAGGGCCTCCACTTTGGCCACGTTGGCGGCGTCTTTGTCCCGGCCGACTTCTTCGCCCGTTTCCTGCGCGACCGCCTGGGCCGCGAGAACGTCATCTTCACCTCGGGCACCGACTGCTATGGCTCGCCCATCATGGAGAGCTACCGCAAGCTCAAGGAGAACGAGGGCTACGACAAGTCCATCGGCGAGTATGTCGAGTCCAATCACTCCCGCCAGGCCGCGACCCTCAACAACTACAACATCAGTTGCGACATCTACGGCGGCTCGGGTCTTGAGCCGGCTGCGCAGATTCACAACGAGGTTACCGCCGAGATTATCGAGCGCCTGCACGAGCAGGGCACCATCTCCAAGCGCTCCACGTTGCAGTTCTACGACGCCAAGGCCGGCACGTTCCTCAACGGCCGCCAGGTGATCGGCCGCTGCCCCATCCAGGGCTGCAAGTCCGAGAAGGCTTATGCCGACGAGTGCGACCTGGGTCACCAGTTTGAGCCCGAGGAACTCATCGCGCCCAAGAGCCAGCTCACCGGCGAGGTGCCCGAGCTGCGCCCGGTCGACAACCTCTACTTCGACCTGCCCGCCTACCTCGACTTTATGAAGACCTACACCGCCAAGCTCGCCCAGAACCCGCAGGTTCGCTCCGTGGTCTCCAAGACCATGGAGGAGTGGCTGCTGCCGGCACAGCTCTACATCCAGAACAAGTTCCGCGAGGCCTTCGATGCCGTCGAGGACCAGCTCCCCGAGCACACCGTGCTGGAGCCCGAGGGCAACAAGAGCAGCTTTACCGTCACCTTCCCCAGCTGGAAGGAGCGAGACGACGCCCACGCGGTGCTCGCCAACGGCGGCGTGCGCTTCCGCAGCGGCAAGGCGCTCGTGCCCTTCCGCATCACCGGCAACATCGACTGGGGCGTTCCGGTGCCCGAGGTCGATGGCGTTTCCGACGTCACCTGCTGGTGCTGGCCCGAGAGCCTGTGGGCGCCCATCAGCTACACCCGCACCGTGCTCGCACGCGATGCCAAGGCCGCCGGCGTGACCGAGGGTGTCGCCGCCCAGGATGCCGCCCTCATGGGCGAGCCCGCCGCCGATTCCACGCAGGTCCCCACGCCCACCTATCAGCACAGCTCCCTCGACTGGCACGACTGGTGGTGCTCGGACGACGCCCAGATCTACCAGTTCATCGGTCAGGACAACATCTATTTCTACTGCATCGCGCAGACCGCCATGTGGGAGGCCTTGGGTTGGGACCTCACACAGAGCACCGTCAGCGCCTGCTACCACCTGCTCTACATGGGCAAAAAGGCAAGCTCGTCCTCGCAGACGCCTCCCCCACCGGCAGACGACCTGCTCAACCACTACACCTGCGAGCAGATGCGCGCGCACTGGCTGTCGCTCGGCCTGTCCGAGAAGCCGGTGAGCTTTAGCCCCAAGGCATACGACACCCGCGTGACCGGCAAGGACAAAGACGGCAACGAGGTGCGCGCCTGCGACGACAAGCGCGTCATCGACCCCGCCCTTAAGGAGAGCGCCCTTTTGACCGGCGTCTTCAACCGCCTGGCCCGCAGCTGCTTCTACGGCGTCGCCGTCAAGGAAGGCGACGAGAGCCCGTACCGCAACGGTTGCATTCCCGCCGGCACCGCCTTGGCCACCGTGGTGGAGGCCGCCGAGCAGGCCGCCCTTGCCTTTGAACAGGCCATGTACAAGTTCGAGACGCACCACGCGCTCGCCGTGTGCGACGACTACCTGCGCGCCGCCAACAAGCGCTGGAGCGACGCCTCCAAGGCCGCCAACAAGCTCGAGGGCGAGCAAGCCAACACCGCCATGACGCAGGCCCTCGTCGACGCCTTCACCGAGCTGCGCGTGGCGACCGTGCTCATGCACGGCATCGTCCCGGCCGGCTGCGAGCTCATCTGCGAGTACTTCGACATCGACCCGGTCGCCTTCTTTAGCTGGGATAACATCTTCGCCTCCACGGACGAGTTTGTGGAGAGCCTGGGCGAGAAGGCCGGCGAGCACCGCGTGAAGCCGCTGCCCCCGCGCTTCGACTTCTTTAGCAAGCACGAGAGCCAGTACTAGGCCAACGCCAAGGCAGAGCAGTCAATTTGGGACGGGGCTATTTTAGCTACCCCGTCCCAAATTTAACTGCAACGCCTGCCGAAACGGACGGGTAGCTAAAATAGCCCCGTCCCAAATTGACTACTTTTAATGGAATGGGAAGGAAAGACGGATGTCCAAGCCGCGTCGTCGTAAGCAGAAAAAGCAGGTCAAGGCCGAGCTCAAGCTCAGGCAGTTTGCCGCTACCGAGCTTTCCGACCAGCTTGCCGCCCAACACTCCGCCGCCGACCTGCCGCGCTTTATGGTCGACACGGTCGCCGGCGCCTATGCCCCCACCGATGCCGAGCTCATGATCGAGGGCTTTGGCGCCACAGCCACACGCCCGGTCACACTGCGCGCCAACACGCTCAAGGCGACCGCCGAGGACATCGTTGCGGCGCTCGATGCCGCCGGCATCGCGCACCAAACCGTTACCTGGTATCCGGACGCCTTTATCCTGCCCGAGGCCCAGGTTTCCGATCTGTGGGATCTCGACATCTACCGCGACGGCAAAATCTACCTGCAGAGCCTGTCGTCCATGATGCCGCCTTTGGTGTTGGGCGCCCAGGCAGGCGAGGACATCCTGGACATGTGCGCGGCCCCCGGTGGCAAGACGACGCAGATCGCCGCCCTCACCCAGGGCCAGGCACACCTCACCGCCTGTGAGATGAGCATTCCCCGCGCCGAAAAGCTCGAGTCCAACCTCCATCGCCAGGGTGCCAAAAACGTGCCCGTCATGCGCATCGACGCACGCGAGCTCGATGAGTTCTTCCGCTTCGACCGCATCCTGCTCGACGCCCCCTGCACCGGCACGGGCACTGTCATCAGCGGCAACGAGAAAAGCCTGCGCGGCCTCACCGAGCAGTTGCTCGGCAAGTGCGCCCGCTCGCAGCGAGCACTTCTGGACCGCGCCATGGGTGCCCTCAAACCGGGCGGCACGCTCGTCTATTCCACCTGTTCGATCTTGCCGCAGGAAAACGAGGACGCCCTGCAAGAGGCCCTCGACAAGCACATGGACTGCGAGCTTATCCCCCTCGACGGCACGCCGAGCGAAAGCGAAGCGCACCGTGCCCAGGAAGCTGGCGAAGAGCCACGCATCGAGAGCAACACCCTCACCGAGGCCATCGCTGCCGGCCACGTCTCGTCCGTCGCCAACGGCCTGCCCGGCACGCTGACCATTCCGCCTAGCCGCGACTTTGAGGGCTTCTACATTGCCCTGATCCGAAAACGCAGCTAGCGCACGGATCCAAAACTCAACAAGCTATTTCTGTGCGCGTTTGCCCTGCTGGTCGCGATGCTGTTTAAGCATCGCGCGCTCCCTGCGCTCGGCCCTTTTGCCCTTAATGGCCGTGACCACAAAGTAGATGACCGCGGCGGCAACGATTGCGCCCACACACAGGCCAATCGAGCCCAACATTGCCGAAAATTCCATACCGCGTCACCTCTCTTTTAAACGGGACTTTCAAGATAGCACCTCGATCCCCGCCACCACAGCTCCTTCACGTTCGCCTGCCCTTCGGTCTAACGGATGGCGCGGCGGGGAAAAATCAACTCGTCAAACGATTTAGCATTCGCAATTCCGGCTGCATCGTGCCGGCCGTCGTCACACAGAATCGAGTCTCCATGGACACCCTCAACGACCTAAACGAGCGCGTCGACGCCTTTGTCGGCACCAGTTCCTTCGACGCGCCTGCCGCGACTAACGACCAGGCTCCCATCGATGTACCCGCCGAGGTTCACGAGGACATCGTCGCCTCGGTCGATTTCTCCGAGGTCGAGCTCGCAGACGAGTTCACCGAGCCCCAAGTAGCCGTCACGCCCAACGGTCTACTCCCTATGGAGCCCCTGCCCATCGACGGGCGCCTGCGCAAGGCGGCCCTTCGCATGCCCGACGAGATCGAGGAGGCCAGCGGCTTTACGCTCTTCGGCCGCCGCATCAAGTCGCTCATCTACACCACCGATGTCGCGGTTATCCGCAACTCCAACGCCGATGCCGTCTTTGCCGTTTACCCCTTCACGCCACAGCCTGCCATTACGCAGGCACTGTTGACCGTCGCCGAGTGCCCGGTCTTTGTAGGCGTGGGCGGCGGAACTACGACCGGTAAGCGCTCCGTGCAGATGGCAGCCGTCTCCGAGATGCAGGGCGCGGCGGGCTGCGTGGTCAACTCCCCCGCTACTGCCGAGATGGTCGAGCACATCACCAACATCGCCGACGTCCCCGTCATCGCCACGGTCGTTCGCTGCGACGACGATGCCCACGCCAAGGTGCGCGCTGGAGCCAAGATTCTCAACATCGCCGCCGGCAAGAACACGCCCCAGGTCCTACGCGAGCTGCGCGAGCACTATCCCAACCTGCCGCTCATCGCGCCGGGCGGCAAGACGCCCGAGAGCATCCGTGAAACCATCGCCGCCGGCGCCAACGCCATCATCTGGACGCCGCCTTCGGCCCAGCAGCTACAGACCGACATGATGCAGCGTTATCGCAAGATGAAGGAAGACGCCACACCTGTCATCTCGCGCGACGATGTGCCCATTATCGACCAGGTCGCCGCCGCCGAAGTCAGCCAGGTCGAGAACATGAATCCCGACGTGCCGATTCCCGACGAAGTCATCGAGCGCGTCGCTTCGATCCACGAGCGCGTCGAGGAGCATCGCGCCAATCGCGGCCTCAAGCCGTCACTGCACGGCTTTTTCTCCCGCGGAAAGAAACGCTAGCAAAACATCTTGGCCCGCCCCACAAACGTGAGACGGGCCGTTTTCGTTTGAGCAATCATGCAGCAACGTGATGGGGCAAATTAATCCACACGCTTGTCGCCCATAAAGAAGAGCGCCACCGTACCAGGTCCGGTGTGCGAACCAATCAGAGTACCGATGTCATTGATCTCAATCTTACCTTTAAGCTGCGGAACCTGTTCCTCAATCAGCGCCGCAACTGCCTCGGCATCCTCGCGGCACGCCGACTGCGACATGATGCACTTACCCGAATAATCCGGACCGTCCTGCACGTGTGCCACCATGGTCTTAGCCATCTCGGAAATCGCTCGCTTCTTGGTGCGAATCTTCTCACGCGGCGACAGCTTGCCTTCGCAATCGACCGTCATAAGCGGGCAAATCTTGAGCGCCGTGCCGATGATCGCGCTCGCGGCCGAAATGCGACCGCCGCGCAGGTAGCTCGACAGATCGGTCGAGAAGAACCAGTGGTGCAGGTTGAGTTTATGCTCCTCAATCCAAGCGGCCGTCTCGTCGAGCGAAGCGCCGCTATCGCGCATGTCGGCGGCATATTCCAGCAATAGGCCAAAGCCCGAAGACGCCGCCAGCGAATCGATGACGCGCACCTTGCCGCCCTGAGGATAGCGATCCGCGAGCATCTGCGCCGCAACGCAGGCCGATCCATACGTGCCCGAAATACCCGACGACAACGTCAGGTGCAGCACGTCTTTACCCTCGGCAACAAACGGCTCCCAAAACTCCTCGTACTCACCCACGCTCACCTGAGACGTCTTGGGCATGGCGCCCGCGGCAATCTGGGCAAAAAACTCGTCCGGCGTAATCGACTGATACAGGTCGTCCGTATAGACAACATCGTCGATCTCGTAATGAAAACACACGACAGGGATATTGCGCGACGCGAAGAACTCACGGGTTCGGTCGGCGGCGGATTCACAGGTCAGGACAAAATCACTCATATGAGGCTCCTTAAGTATTGCTGCGCAAATTATTGCACAGCAAGCCTAAATACGATACAAACGTCCACTATTTACCAATTCGAACCAAAAATAGCGAACATCTTTACCACCATCGTCTCCACCGACCCCACGCATAAATATCTGAGAAAACACCCTCTGTCGTCTCCACCCAACCGACACATCAACCTCAACTAAATCGATTTACCAAACCGTTCAGCCGACAATTCAGCCGCCGGCGCAAAATCGAAACAAAGCCGGCGCATACTGATAAACGTTTGACGCTGTTTATCAGTTTTACCAACCATATCGGAAGGTGTTTCATGGTCGCATTCGATCGCAACCCGCAAGACTTTAAGTATCTGCGTCTGCTGTCGAGACAATTTCCCACCGAGCAATCCGCGTTTACCGAGATTATCAATCTCTCGGCCATTCTCAACCTGCCCAAAGGCACCGAGCATTTTATGAGCGACGTGCACGGCGAGTACGAAGCCTTTATGCACATCCTCAACAACTGCTCGGGCGTCGTGCGCGAACATGTCGACGAGATCTTTGGCGACACGCTCTCCTTTGACGAAAAGGGCGAGCTGTGCACGCTCATCTACTACCCGCGCGAGAAGATCGAGCTGGTCCGCAGCCGGCGCGAGGACTCCCCCACCTGGTACAAGACAATGCTCGACCAGCTCATCATGGTTGCCCGCTCGCTTTCGAGCCGCTATACGCGCTCCAAGGTGCGTAAGGCCATCCCGCGCGATTACGCCTACATCATCGACGAGTTGCTGCACACGCATCCGGACGAGCACAACTATCGTGTGCGTTATCACGAGCGCATCGTGGAGTCCATCCTAGAGACCGCCAGCGCCGACGACTTTATCGAGTCGCTCGCCTCGCTCATCAAGCGCCTGGCCGTCGACCACCTGCACCTGGTGGGTGATATCTTCGACCGTGGCGGCGGCGCTGCCAAGATTATGGACCGTCTGCTCACCTACCATTCGCTCGACATTCAGTGGGGCAACCACGACCTGCTGTGGATGGGCGCTGCGGCCGGTGAGCCCGCCTGCATCGCCACCGTGCTGCGCAACAACCTACGCTACGACAATTACGAGATCCTCGAGAACGACTACGGCATCTCGCTGCGCGAGCTCGTCGCCTTTGCCGATGCCACCTACACCGCCGGTGAGTCCATCACCCCGCTGATCAAGGCCATCAACGTGCTGCTCTTTAAACTCGAGGGCCAGATCATCCAGCGCCACCCCGAGTTCGACATGACCGACCGTCTGCTGCTCGACAAAATCGGCCACGACACCGGCACGGTCACGCTCGCCGACGGCAGCGTGTGGCCGCTCACGACCAACGACTTCCCCACCGTCGACCCGACGGACCCCTACACGCTCACGCCCCAGGAGCAACATATCATCGACAAGCTCGTGTCCGAGTTTGTCACCGCCGATCACCTGCATCGCCATATCGATTTCCTCTACACCCACGGCTCGATGTACAAGGTCACCAACGGCAACCTGCTGTTCCATGGCTGCGTGCCGCTCAACGAGGATGGTACCTTTAGCAGCATGAACTGCCTGGGCACCTGGCACGCAGGCCGCGATTATCTCGATTTTTGCGACCGTATCGCCCGCCGCGCCTGGCGCGTGGGCGACCGCGACGCCCTCGACTGGATGTGGTACCTGTGGATCGGCTTTAACTCACCCGCGAGCGGTCGCCTGGTGCGTACCTTTGAGCGCGCCTATATCGCCAATAAGAGCACCTGGGTCGAGCCGATGGACCCGTACTTCACGCTTACCAAGTCGCCCTCTGTCTGCGACGACATCATGCGCGAGTTCGGCGTTGCCCCCATGGCATGTTCGCCGACCGGCCACATCATCAACGGCCACACACCCGTTAAAACCACCAAGGGCGAGCAGCCCATCCGCGCCGAGGGCAAGCTGCTGGTCATCGATGGCGGCTTCTGCCGCGCCTACCATCCCAAGACGGGCATTGCCGGATACACGCTTATCTCCAGCTCGCGCGGATGTCGCCTTAAGTCGCACCAAGCCTTTACCACGGTTGCCGAGGCACTTACCCGCAACGTGGACATCGAGAGCGAGACCAACCGTTTTGACCAGGCCGACCGTCGCCGCATGGTGAGCGACACCGATACCGGTGCTAAGATTCGCAGCCAGATCCAGGACCTACGCCAACTGCTCGATGCATATAGAAACGGTGCTATCGAGGAGCGCGCCTAGCTCCACCCGTGGGGATTGGCTAAACTTGCTGAGTTCGTCATCCCCACGGCGCTATGGCGCCACCCTAAGGCAGGTACCATGCAAAAGCTCCTTGCGCAGATCATGAAGTTTGGCGTCGTCGGCGTCGTCGCCACGGTCATCGACTTTGGCATCATGAATCTGCTCCACTACGGTCTGGGCCTTAACATCCTGATCGCCAATACCAGCGGCTTTATCGTCTCGCTCATCTTTAACTACGTCGCGAGCATGAAGTACGTGTTTGCGCACAAGGAGGGCATGAGCCGCCGCCGCGAGTTCATCATCTTTGTCGTGCTGTCCGTGATCGGCTTGGCTCTCAACGACGGTATCGTGCTGGCCCTCAACGCCGGCCTGGGGCTCGAGGCCAATATCGCCAAGATTTGCGCCACCGCGCTTGTTATGGTCTACAACTTTGTGACCCGAAAGATCTTCCTGGAGGGCGACGAGACCAAGTAGCCTGGCCTCCCCGTTGCACTACGGGGCCCACGGACGACGCGCGTCGAGTGCTGCGTTGTTCGTGGGCCTTGCTCGTTTACGGAAGGATTTACAACGTTTGCGGATTGTCTCTTGCAAATTTGGCGAGTTCGTATAGTTCTTGGCAAAGCCCTTACGTTTCCCTTGCAAAAGCTCTAAAGTATCCTCTGCTCGATTCATCAACGCATTGGATGTGATTACGTGCGCAAGGCACTGGCACAACCTCATACTAAGCAATTCCTCAAGTTCGCTGTCGTGGGTCTCATCTCCTTTGGCATCGACTGGGGCATGCTCATTGCGCTCGTCGAGCTGTTCCATCTCGACTTTTTGATGAGCACCACGATCTCGTTTATCACGTCCGTCGTGGTCAACTACTGGCTCAGCATGAAGTACGTGTTCGACCATCGCGAGGGCATGAGCCGCAAGCGCGAGTTCACGATCTTCACCATCCTGTCGGTGATTGGCCTGGGTCTCAACGACCTGTACATGTTTGTGGGCGTCACGTTTTTGAGCATCGGCTACCAGGCCATGAAGGCCATCGCCACGTTCCTGGTCACCTGGTACAACTACTTTAGCCGCCGCTTCTTCCTCGAAGGCGCACAGTCGTAGTTTGTTCGACATTTGCTTGAATGTATAACCGGTTGGAATTCTCGTTCCAACCGGTTTTTTGTTTGCCGAGAGACCCGGCGACCCAGTCCTCTACGCATGAAAAACGGGCGGCCCGGATGTTTGTCCGAACCGCCCGTTTGGCGCGTTATGTCGAGGTATCTAGCCCGTTACGTAATACCAGACTACGCTGTCGCCGTTAGATAGGACGTAGTTGCTGCACGCCGTGTTGGGCGCCACACCGTTAACGGAGTACATCCAGCCGCTCGTGCCACCATGCTCCTTCTCGGCCAAACCGCCGATAGCGGCGACATACGTGCCGTACGACGAGCCATGCGCGTTGACAGAAAGGCCCAGCGCGCACAGGGCATCGTAAACGGTGGCGCCTTCGTTAAAGGTAAAGGTGCCGCCAGAAGACACAGGATTGCCCACGGCGCTCGATGTGACCGACACCGTCACCGTAACGTAACCAGGCTGCTGCGAGCCGCTCTGGTTGCCCGTAGAGGCGCTGCCGCCGTTGGACGCAGAGCCACCGCCGGTCGCCGAGCCAGCGCTCGAAGAAGAGCCGTCAGAAGAACTCGATCCACCGGCGGATTCGGAGCCATGTCCGGCAGACGCGTTGCTGGACTTCTTGCCGTCCTTGCCTTCGGACTTCTTCTCCTTCGAATCCTTTTTTGAGTCCTTGTCCGAGGATTCGGAAGCGTCCTTGGAATCCGATTCATTCGAGTCCTTGGACTCGGAGCCCACAGCGTCAGAAGACGAGGAGCCCGCTGCCTCCGTCTTGCGAGAGGCGGTAGAATCAGAGTCGGCAACGCTCTCCCCCGCGACGGTCTGCACGATCCAGTCGATGGACCATGCGCCGCTGGAAGAAGGCCGGACAAAGCCTAGCGACACCACGATCAGTACGATGCAGGCAGCCGTCAACGCACCGACGAGCGCCTTGCGCCGAGGGGCGGACGCCGCCGAAGCGGCGCCCTTTCGCTTAGTATCGTCAAGCTGGATGAACGACGAGTCAGGTTGCTTGGAGTCGGCGTCCTGAGGTTTATTGGACACAGCCCTCACCTACCGACGCTTGGTAAACACGAACACGCCGACGATGGCGAGGCCGATCACGCCGGCCGCTACGCCGACAATGGCGAGCGGGTTGAAGCCAGACTCCTGTGCCGGAGCCGCAGCGGACTTCCTGGCGGTGGTTGCAGCAGAAGAGCCCGCGTCAGACTTGCCAGACTTGTCGTCCTTCTTGTCAGACTTCTTATCGGACTTGTCGGAATCCTTCTTGGAATCCTCGCCGTCCTTGGTCTCGGTCGCAGTCGTGGTAGACGACACCGGCTTCTGGCCAGGCGAAACGGCGCCGCCAGGCTGCTGGCCGTTTGTGCCGCTACCGGAGTTACTATCATTGCCAGAGCCGCCCGCATTGCCATTGGAGCCGCCGTTACCGCCAGGGTTAACGGCATTCTTGGTCCACTTGGCATACAGTGTCATATCAGCCACGACAGCAGCGCTAAAGTCATACGCCTCCGTGCAGGCCTCATCCTTGTACCAACCGGCGAAGGTATAACCCTCGCGTGTGGGGTCGGCAGGCTTTACCAGCTTGTTTCCCTTAAACACGGCAGAACTCGAAGACGACCCATCACCATATGCCAAAACAACGTTAATGCCGTCACTCAGACGGAACAGCGTGCCGGAATCGTTGATGTAGTAGAGGTTGCCGTAACGGTCGGAAACAACAGGCGAATCGCAGTACTCGTTGTGCCCTGATGCGTCATATGCCAAGGTCGCTTCGGCATCGCCCATCTTGTAACGGTAGACACCGCCACCGGAGATGCGGTTTCCCTTGTTATCGAGCTGAGCACCGTTGACCGTAAAGTACACATAGGTTCCCTCGGCCTGCTTTGAGACCAGCGGCGAAGCCTTAATGCCACCCGCAGGCAGTGCGGCACCGTCAGAACCAGAGACAAGCTTGACGCCCATCGTCTTAAGGTCAACGATTGCCAGCGCAGACGCATCGCCCTTTTCGCCACCAATCAGCAATGTGTTTTCATCAAGAAGCGTCGGGATCGAAGCGCAGCCCGTCAAACCAAGATCGACGCTCTTTTCGGACAGCGACAGCTCGCTCCGCAGCGAATCATCGAACGAAATCACATGCAGTCTGCCGTCGCGCGTGACCAAATACATGGTTTTGCCGTCCTGCGACACCACGATGCTCGAGTTTGTCGTTACGCCGAGGGCGAGCTCACCCAATACCTCACCGGTCTTTTGATCAAGCACCTCTACCGTTCCGGAAGACGTGGGAACCACGAACTTACCGTCCACGACAACACCGCCGGTCCAGTAATAACCCTCGTCCGCGTTATTGTGCTTCCAGACTACCTTGCCCGATTGGATGTCAATGCAGACCACAAAGCCGTTGACGAACTTGGTTATGTCGCTAGTCCCATCAGCCGTCCCAATATACAGATAGTCGCCGTCGACCGTCAGCGACGAGCTCGCCTGAGCCTCAGCGCTTACCGCCGATGTCATCCAAACCGTCTTGAGCTTGTCGACCGTCAGAGCCTGTACCGAGCCACCGCTGAGCGGTACCATGACCAGACCCTTTGCGTACACGGGACGAGCAGTGTAGCTCACGCTAGCCTTGAGCTTCGCAGATGAGGCCACTTCGCCCGTCTGGCAATCAATCTTAAGAAGCTGGTCATTGACCACCAAATAGATATAGCCGTCAACGATCACTGGCTCGCTCGCGTTTGCATAGCTTCCGTCAGCATACCGCTTGTAGTTAAACGTCCAAGCTTCTGCCGTGGTACCCGTGGGGGTGTCCGCACCCGTTACCGCATTTCCAAAGCCATTGGCGTCAGATTTGGAATCGACGGGCCTATCGGCGTCTGGCTCAACAACAATGCCGTCCACAAGCTCGGCAGGTCGCTTGCCGTCGACCAGATAGCGCCAGACGAGCTTGTCTCCGGAGTTAAGTTTGGCCTCATCCAGGCTATCGTCGATGCGGGCACCGTTGACGTATGCCTGCCAATGGCTAGTCGACTTATTGGCCAAAACCGTACCGTCAACAGTCGACGTCACACTATAAAGCTCGACGCCACCCAAACCATACGGACGCAGATTGATGAGCTGGAAGTCAATACCGAGGCCCTCAAAATAGCGCTTGGTAACTTCCTGCACCGTCGAGCCTTCATCGACAGCAAGGGATGCTTCCCCTGCCCACATCTGGGACATCTTGCCGTCATCTACGCCATAAAGCGTCGCGGAAACCGTAATCTGCTTGGCGGCATTCTTAGTCCACTTGGCGTACAGGGTAACGTCGCCGGAGACGGGCGTCGAGAAGTCGTAGGCCCGCGTGCACCCCGCATCGGAGTACCAGCCGGCGAACGTGTAGCCCTCGCGCGCGGGGTCTTCCGGCCTGGCGGCCGCCTTGCCGTCCTCGACCTTCTGCGCGGCGACCGCGGAGCCCTCGCCCGCGTCGAACGTCACGGTGTGGATGGCAGGGGCCTCGGGCACCTCGTATACCCAAGAGACGTCGTCGCCGCCCTTGAGCACAATGCTGCTCGCGCCGAGCTGCGCATACTCACCGTTAACCACAAGCGACCAGTATGCCCACCGGTTGTTACCCATGTCGACGGTGCCGAGCACGCGGCCGTCGGGAGACGTAATGCTATTGAGCCTCCAGCCGTACTGGGTGTCCGGCGTGGCGTCGTACACGAGACCCGCCTGCTCAAACAGAGCTTCGGAAAGGTCGGCCGCCGTCGCGCCCTCGGGGAGCTCGAGCGTAGTCTTGTCCGCCCAAACCTGGCTCTTGTTCTCGGCATCGACGCCAGCCACCGAGCCGGTAACCGAAATGGTTGCGGGAACTTCCTTCTTGCTCCACTTGGCGTAGACCGTGACGTCGGACGAAATGGCCGAATCAAAGTCGAACGGCTGCGTCCCGCCCGCATCGGCGAACCAGCCATCGAAGGTATAGCCTTCGCGCTCGGGGTCGGCAGGCTTCACGGCCTTGCCCCCCTCGTCGACCGCCTGGTCCGCAACGGCCGATCCCTCGCCCGTGTCAAAGCGAACGGTGAAGGTCTTGACGGCAGGAGCCTCCTTGCCGGCGATAGCAAACAAGCTGCCCGAGTCGTTTATGTAGTAGAGCGTGCCGTCGGCACCGACCGCGGGCGTGCACATGCCATAGTCCCGGCTGGCCGAAGCGGGGGTATAGATCTCCTCGGCGGCCGCATCCCCGACCTTGTAGCGGTAGAGCGCTCCGGGTTTGTTGTTGCCCGTGAAGTACACGTAGGTGGCGTCGCCCTGCTGGGAGACGACCGGGGTGGACTTGACCTCGCCCGAAATGTAGCCGGTCGTCGTCTTGGAGACAGACGCGATAACGGACATGTCGTCGGTATCGATGACCGTCAGCTGACCGTAATAGCTGCCGTACTTACCCGCTCGATCAGCGCTCACGCCGCCGACGTAGATCCTGTTACCGGCGAGAACCGGCGTCGAGGTGGGACCGAACGACTCGGCGCCCTTGCCATCTTTGCCGCTATTGGAAATCGCAACCTTGCCGAGCTCCGTCAGGACGCCAGCGGTACCGACACCGAGCTTGTGCAGGTAGCCGTCGTAGCTGACGACGTAGACAACCTTGCCACCGGGCGCGACCGTGACCCCGGACCTCACGGAGGCGCCAAGGCTCAGGCTCGAGACCGACTTGCCCGTGGCGAGATCGACGGTCTCGACCGTACCGTCCATGTTGCCGACAAAGCCGTAGTCTCCCGACACGCCCATGCCGGTCCAGTAGTAGTTGGCCTTGGCGCCGACAGCCTGCTGCTTCCAGATAGTCCTGCCGGTCGCCAGGTCAAGGCAGACGGAGTAGCCGCCCGGGCCGGACCAGCCGGCGCTCGTCTGGAAATAGACCTTGCCGGCAGACACCGTAAGGTTGCCCTGGCACTGCTGCGCGCCGCCCTCGCCATCGGGGAGCTTCTCGCTCACCCAAACGGTCGTGAGGGTATCTGCCGTCAGCGCCTGCACGCGCCCGTCACCTAATGGGACAAGCACCAGGCCGTCTGCATATGCCATGCGGGACACAGACGAGATGGCACTTACGAGCTTGGCACTCTTAACGACATCACCGGTCTTAGTATCACGCTGGTAGAGCGAATTGCCCGCCGCGATAAAGAGGTAGTCGCCGGCGGTAATCGGTTCGGAGACATACGTGGACCAGTCGGACGACTCCTTGAGCTTGGCGACCCATTTTTCCTCGGCAGCGCCCGTGGGGGTCGGAGCCTCAGTAGTGCCCGTTCCGGCCGCGGGCCACGAGCTGCTCCAGTCGGGGCCCTTAGCACTCGGGTCGACGACAACGCCGTCGACCTCGGTTGCCGGCTGTTTAAAGTTATAGAGATAGACCAGGGACAGGGAGTCACCCGGCTTAACCTTGTAGCTCGAAACGCCCTCGGAGGCAGATTCGCCGTTGACGTAGAAGCCCCAGCTGCGAGAGTAATCTGCCGTGGTGCCCAGCTCCACTCCGCCGGCAGACGTAATCGACTTGACGAACACGCCCCAGGACTCGGTGGGGGCATCGTATGCCAGACCGGCGGCATCGAGCGCCTGCTTGATGAGGTCCCAAGCAGTAGCGCCAGAGCCGGCGGCATATGTCACGGCGACGCTGTTGAGCCAGGCATCCTGCACCGGCGTCGCGGCATCCGGGTTTTTGACGCCCACGATCGAGACCGTGGCGGACTCATCCTTGGTCCACTTGGCGTACAGGGTAACGTCGCCGGAGACGGGCGTCGAGAAGTCGTAGGCCCGCGTGCACCCCGCATCGGAGTACCAGCCGGCGAACGTGTAGCCCTCGCGCGCGGGGTCTTCCGGCCTGGCGGCCGCCTTGCCGTCCTCGACCTTCTGCGCGGCGACCGCGGAGCCCTCGCCCGCGTCGAACGTCACGGTGTGGGTAATCACCGCAAAGCCGTCAACATAACGGTATTCGACAACGTCACCCGGCTGGACAGCATATTGCTTCGCACCGACATCCGCCATGGTGCCGTTGACGTAGAACGACCAATAGCGATAGGGAGCATTCCAATCAGAAGCAAGAATGCGGCCATCCTTGGTCTTCAGCGAAATCAGGCCAAGTGAGTTGGTCTCAAAATCGGTGCAGCCGGCGTTCTCGAGCACTTGCTCGAGAACATCCTCTGCAGTCTTATGGTCATCATACTGAACGGGGACCTGAGTCAAAGGCACAATGGACTCGGGCGAACGCTCGGAGTCGCCAGCGTAACCCGTGAGCCCCGTCACGCCCGCTTTAACGATAATCGTCTTTCCGGCATTAGGATCTTCGACGCCAGTTGTACCCAGAACCGTCAGTGTTGCCGAGACATCCTGGTTCGCAAGCTTGGCATACGTGGCATTGTCGGAATAACGCTCGGCATAGCGAGCATACTTCTCACTCGTCAAGCAAGACGAGATCGTAACCTTCGTGTTGTACCGCGGCTGCGTGACCTTCAGGTTCTCGGCTGTGACAACGGAGCTGTTGCTCGACTTAAACAGGCGCCAGTCCTGACCGGACATTGCGTCATAGCCAGGCAGATCAACCGGCACGACGCCCAAGTCGGTCGAATCGGTCGTTGCCTTGTTGTAGCTCCAGGCAAGGTTGCCGTCGGCATCAAGATAAGCCTTCTGGAACGCGTGCATGTCGGTCGAAACGGCACTAGCGTCCTGGCCATTCAAGATGGCAGCGGCGTAGCCGGCCTTAGCCTGCTCCATAAGGGAAAGCTCAGCATCAAGCTCGTCCTGGTCCTGCGGAGCAATCGCAAAGTCGAGGGTCTTACTAGCCGTGACCTCGGAGTTCGACTTGTCGGTCACCGTGAGGGTGATCTTGGTCTTCGCCGCCTCGGTGCCAGGCAACGGCTGGTAGACCGTGCCCTTGTAGCCGTTGAACGTAATGTCATCGGTGCTGGCAGAGTACTTGACCTCGTAATACTTGCCGTCGATATTGAGCGTGCTCGTGCGCGGCATCTGCAGGTCGGCGGTTAGGCCGTCCTTGTCGGCAACCGTTTCGGTACCGGAGTACTTGATGTTGTCGTAGGTAAAGGCCGCATCGACCTTCTCCTGGAGCGCCTTCTTGTCGGCGGCGACCTTCTCGGGATCGCCCTTGACGGTGAGCTTGAAGTCGTGCGAGCCGGCAAGCTTGATATCGCCGCTCGTAACCGTAACCTTGGCGGTCAGTGTCACGTCTCGATCGCTCGATGCGCGCGAAACCTTACCTGTCTTATCTTCCCAGCTATAACCAGAAACAAACAGGCGCTCGGTGTCGGAGCTTGTCCATTCAACAGAGAATTTCTTTGCGGAACCCGCCTTGTACGGAAGCGTGACATTTTGGGTCACGCCATCGGCGGACTCGCCCGACGCGTAGCCAATCAGCAGGGATTCGGCGGCACTGTCAAGAAGGTCTTGCAGCTTGGCCTCGTCCCAAGCCACCTGAACTGTCTTGTTGGGCTGGTAATACTCGGTCTTGCCATCGCGCGACAGTTCAAACGCCACATCGGCGCTACGCAGACCGTCGATGTTGTAACCGGTGTAGTCGTTGGGGTCAATGAAGAAGAACGTCACATCGCCGTTGGTCTTATCCTGGGCGTCGGAGATACCAACCGTAGCCTTGGCGTCCTCGGCCTTAAAGGCAACGCCGCCCTCGGAGACCTTGACGTCAATATCGGTAAAGCCCAAATCGGCAAGCTGCGCCTTCAGCACGTCATTGACGTTGCCGCCCTTGGCGCTGTAATCAACGGCGATCTGTTTATTGGCATCGTTGAGCTTTTGGACTGCGGCCTCAAGAGAGCCTGCGGCGATCACGGGATTGGCAGAGACGAGCTCGACCGTCGAGCTACCGCTCGTGGCGACAGCCTTCAGATACTTGCCCGCGGCAGAAGCCGAGACCGTCGCCTCGGCGCCCGACATATCGGGCAGCAGCGTCCAGTCGGCCGCCGGAGCTTTCGCGTCGTCGGCCGCATACCAAGCAACAGTCGCCTGGTCAGTGACATCGATACCATTGGTGGTCGAACCGTCGGCGCGCTTAGCCTGCGCCGTCGCCTTGACGCTATCACCCGAGACGAGATGGGTCGAATCGCTATTGATCTGCGGCGTAGTTGTCACGCGCAGCAGGCTATACTCCCCCGCCGCGGTAACGCTATCGGGCGAAACCCACTCAACGGTGTTGTCGAGGGCGTTCGCCGTAACTTTGATGCGCTTGCCAACAAGCGCGTCCGAAATGGTCAGGCTGCCATCGGTCGTATCGATGCCGTCGGTGAGCTCGGCCCAATCGGCATCGCCCTCGCCCTTGGCATACCACGCCATGGTGAGCTCGGCATCGTCGGGCACGTCCTTGGTCGAGCCCGACCAGCTTCCCGGCACTTGCACACTCGGCGTGATCTTCGAACCCACGCTCAGCGTAACGTTCTTATCGGCAAGCTCAATGCCCGCCAGCTTGTACTGACCCTTAAGCGTCACGGGGCCGAGCGGGGCAACGGACTGCGTGCCGCCGTAGGAGCTCTTCTTCTGCGTGCTGGAAACGGTATTTTCGCTCGTAACCTTCACGCGCAGGTACTTGCCGGCATAGGCGGCGTCAACGGTATAGGTGGCCTCGGTGGCACCGGGGATATCGGTATAGGCGGAGTCGTGGCTCGAGCTGCTGTTTGCATACTGCCACTGGTAGGTCACATTATCGGTGCGGTCGATATAGTGATAGTTGGAGCCGTCCTTTTTGCGCACCTTAGTCTTGAGCGTATCGCCTACGTGCACGCCATTGGTGGCGGGAGAGCCCTCAAACTGTACGTCGTACAGCTCAACCTGGCCCGCGACGGAAACGGGACCCGCCGCATAGTAGGGCTTCTGCTCGCCGTAACCGCCGTTGGCCTTGGCCACGACGTAGTAACCCTTAAGGGCGGCGGTCACCGTCAGGGTGTTGCCGGTCTCACCCTCGATAGGCGTGTTGCACGAGCTCGCGTAGTTCGAGGTGCCCTTATACCACTGCCACGTGACATGTGAATCGGTGGTAACGTCGGTGGAACCCGCCTTGGCGGTCGCCGTAATCGTGGAACCAACCTCGACTTTGCCCGAAGTCGGGCTCATAGTCACGCTCGTGACATTAATTGAACCGGCGGCAGCAACGAGAGCGCCCGTCGAGTTGGTCAAGCTCGAAGAGCCGATCTTCGAGGACACCTTGCACTTGAGGTACTTGCCGCCCAAAGCGTCGGTTAGCTCGAGGGTTTCACCCGTGGCACCCGCAATGTCGGTATACGTGCCACTCTTGGTGTTAGAGCTCTGCCACTGATAGTTGAGCTTGCTCGCGTCGACGAACGCGCCGTACGCGCCGCCCTTCTCCTTGGCGCGGGCCTTAGCGGTATCCCCCACCGCAAAGACGCTCGTGTTGTCCTTGGTGTTAACGATAGACACGGCCGAAAGTTCGACCGCACCGGCCTGTTTGACCTTGCTGGAAGTGGTCTTGTTCACCGTGTTGACGCCAGCGTTGGCCTCGACCCTGATGTACTTGCCCTCAAGGTCGTCGCCCACCACGAGCGTAGCGCCCGTCTCGCCCTCGATCTTGGTAAATCCCGAGTACTGCGAGGTGGATGCGGACCACGTGTAGGTGACCTTGGCATCGGCGGGGGCTTGCTGATAATAGCTTATGTACGGAGTCGCCGTCAGGGTATCGCCTATGCTCGGCGTGTCGCTATTCAGCTTGACGCTGTTAAGCTCCATCTGACCGGCGCCCAGCACGGGACCGGGGATGTAATTAGCGTTGATGCCCGATCCGTACGCAGCGGGACCATAGTAGTCCTTGCCGTCTGCCGTAACCTTGCAGATGAAGTACTTGCCCACCATAGCGTCGGTAACGGTGAGCGACTGCTCGTGGCCTACGACCTCGGTGTAGTCGGCGACATTGCCGCTGGCCCTGGTCGTGCCGGCGAGCCAGGTGTAAGTCCAGGTGCCGGGATTGGCAACGGACTCAGTCGAAGTGCCGTACCAGTCGTCCTCGACCTCATCGAACATATTTGCCCAGAGTGTATCGCCCGCGCTGAGCGCACCAGACTTCGTGGAATACGAGTTGTCCTTATCCTTGGCGTCCTGGATATAGACCTTGGCCTCGCTCGAAAGCGTCGTGGCAGAAGCGGCGGCAACGGCGTTCTTCTGCTCCGAGACAGCAGGCACCGCGGGAGAGCTCTCGGACTCAGTCGCGTTGTCTGCGGCGGTGTCAGCACCATTCGCGGCACCCGCAGTTGCGCCCTGATCTGCGCCGACGCCATCGGCAGCAGCGCTCGCCGCAGCACCGTTCGCGCCGGTGCCGGCAGCAGCGCCATCGTCGGCCGCCGCGCCCTCGCCGCCCGTTGCGGCCTGAGCCACGGCCTCGGCAATGCCCTCGGCACCCTCAGCCCAAAGTTGCGCCGGCGTGGTGCCAAAAGCCATGGCAAAAGCCAGGAACGCCACCAGACCGCGCTTGGCTACGCCACGGGCAATCGCTCCATGACGACGCCACGAGGCGCGCTGGCACTCGTCCTCAAACATATCCATTTGTCTCCTATTGTCTGCACTTGGAGCATTGCCCAGCGGCTGCCCCACGTCATCGCGCACATTGCGCTCGAGTACCCCCATCGGGGTCCCCCTTCCCTCCAGAGCCCAACGCGTACCGGCGGCATGCGCCACGGTCGCGTGCAAGATGGGAGGCGATCCGACTTAACCTTACCGACCCGGGCGCGCCGTCCGATCTGCGACGCGAACATCCCGGGCCAAGAGGAATTACGGTTACTGGTACAGCCGGGGACTTGCACCCCGATTCTCCCAAACGCGCAGGAAAACCGCGCATTCGTGCGTCTCCGCACCACCATCTAGGCCATCGATTATTACTGTCAGTATGGTAGCACGCAAAAGGGCCCCGCACGCAGGCGAAGCCCAAGGTAAAAGCTATGGTTTGCGATAGGAAAGACTGTCGTCGGACCTTGCAAGAACAGCCCGTTTCAAAACTATGCCGGATTACGGGGTTGATTCAGCACTTCGCAACCATATCTGCCGTTTTCGAAAACCAACGACTCATCTACCTGCGGTTTTAAAAGTGCGAATTTCGGTATGCTCGAGGTTCGGCACTCCAGCCCCGTAAACCGGCATAGTTTCGTTCGAACCAACCCACGCCGGCGCGACCCAAAGCAAAATAACCCGTTTCCCCGACCCCGGGAAATCGTTACCGCTTGCCGCCGTGGCTGTTGCGCCAGATCTCGCGGCCCAGCATCAGCGCCAGCACCAGCGCACTCACGTAGCCCATAAAGCCGATGACCGGGATACCGAACACAACCGGCTCGATGCGCGCGTAGTACACCACCGACGAACCGATGAACAGACCAGCGATCACAATGGCCATCGACATGCGGTCGATAATTCCACCCAGCTGCCGCAGCGCCTTATCGCTACTCATGATTTGCGTGTTTACCTTAAGCTGGCCGCGCGTGAGCATGCGCGACGCCAAGCCCAGATACTCGGCCGCCTCGAGCGAGCCTTTTGCCGCTCGATAGCTACTCGCGGCAAAATCGCACCCCATATCGCGCACGCGCGCATAGGTGCTTTTCTCATTTTTGATATGCGTCTGGATGATCTGGATCATGTTGACGTTGGGCATGTACTCGGTCAGTAGGCCCTCGAGCGTCACCATGCCGCGCGCGAACATCGTCACCACGCTCGGCAGCTCAACGTCGTTTTTGCGCGCCAGATTGAGCAGCGAGGTCAAAAACTCGCCGATATCAAGATCCTTAAGATCGAGACCCGCAAAGTCGGCGACGATAAAGTCCAAGTCGGACAAAAAGGCCGAATGGTCGAGCTCGGCCGAATCGCCGCGCGTCACGGCAAAGCGCATGAGCGAGTCCTTGAGCTTGGGCACGTCGCCCTCGGCCACGGCAAAAATCATGTCCTTGACGATACCGCGGTCGTGGCTCGACATGCGCCCGACCATGCCTAGGTCAATAAAGTAGACAATGCCGTCCTTGAGAATGATGTTTCCCGCATGCGGGTCGGCATGGAAAAAGCCGTCATCGAGCACCTGCGTCGAATAGTCCTCGACAATCGCCGAGCCAATCTTTTCCAGGTCATAGCCCTCGGCCACCAGACGCTCGGGATCGGCAATCGAGATGCCGTCGATGTAGTCCATGACCACCACGTGCTCGGTGCAAAGGTCCAGGTAGGACTTGGGACACGACACGCCGCGCACGCTTTTGTGGAAATCATAGAAATCGTTGAGGTTTTTGGCCTCGGCCAAAAAGCTGGTCTCCTCGCGAAACGAGGTCCACAGCTCCTCGACCACGCCGTGCAGGTCCACAAACTGGTCGGTGTTGACGAACTTGGAAACGATGCGCACCACCGAACGGATGATGTCGATATCCTGCGCCATGACCTGTTGCGCGCCGGGGCGCTGTACCTTAACGGCCACGTCCTCGCCCGTCACCAGGCGGGCGCGGTGCACCTGCGCGAGCGACGCGCTTCCGAGCGGGTTGGGGTCGATCGCGTCGAACATCTGCCCCAAGCGCTGGCCGTACTCCTCTTCCAGACAGCGGAGCACTACCTCATACGGCACCGGCTCTACGTCGGAGCGCAGGCGACGCAGCTCGTCGCAAAACCGTTGCGGCAAAATCTCGGAGCGGTTAGCCAGAATCTGCCCCATCTTGACGAACATGGGGCCGAGCTCTTCGAGCAGGCGGCGTAGGCGCACCGGCGTGAGGTTGTCCCACACGCGGTACTTTTTGATCAGGCGAACAATCTGCCCGATACGTTCGCGGCGGCCCGCCGGCGTGAGCTGGTATTCCTCGTCCGGCGCCATCGCGTCGGGCTCCTCAGGGACCATATCGACGGCGCGCGGCTTCTTGCGAGCGCCCGAGACGGCGGCCTCAACCTCATCGACAACCGCCGTCTCGTCACCCAAGGGATCTAGATTGTTGTAATCGGTGGTGGAATCTGCCATCTGCGCTGCTACTCGGCCTCTTCGGCGTCCTCTGCGTCGTCGGGCTCAACAGACTCGACGGGCACCGAGGTCACGTTGTCCTCGACCGAATCGACGATGTCGCGCACATGGGCCAGGAAGGCCGTGCGCTCGGGGCCGGTCATAACGCGGACGCGGGCCAGGATGAGCTCGTCGAGCACGCGCTGTGCCGCAGTCTCGCCCTGCATGCCCAGGCGCTCGGTCAGGTCGGAGATGGTGCCACCCGCCTGCTCGAACATATCGGACACGCTGCGAGCGATATCGGGGGTGCCGGCATCCTTGCGGACCTGCTCACCCTTGGTGCTCAGGTCGTCAAGGACCTTCTTGCCGCCCTCGACGGCAACGGCGGCGGCACCGAAGCCCACGTTGATGGCACCGTTAACAAGCTGATCGAGTTTCATAACCATGGTTGACTCCAATCATGAACAACTGTATTGGCCTTCTTGTACCCAAGATTAAAAGAAAGCGACAAAGCGTTTTATCTCACGTTGTCGTTCATCGCGAAGGAGTTCTTCATAGCGCAGCTCGTGGTGTAGAGCACCTTGCCCAACAGAGCATCGGTCTCCACGCGCACAAGCTCGGCAAAGGCCTCGTTGGCGCGGGCGAGCTCGGCGGGCACCTCGGCCTCCGGCAGGGCGGCTACGGCAGCGTCAACGTCGTGAATCTGTTTGTGACCCATGCCGCCGACCTTCTCCTGATAATCCTCGACCGCGCGACCGCACTCATGGAAGCGAACATCGGCCAAGGCACCGATCAGGCGATTTGCCCAATAGAAATTCTCGGACGTCACGCGAGCCTGCGTGTCGGCATAGTACTCGGGCATGGTCTCGACGTTGGCGTACAGCGGCACGAGCGCGTTAAACGAGTTGGAGCCAAACGCCATCCACTGCACGGCGCGATACGCCGGCTGCGCATAGGGACGCAGCTGCAACACGGCGAGCTGGCTGTTGCGGTTGATACCGATGGGACGATAGGCGCCGCGCGTGGCGGGCGTACCCTTGCTGCCGTAACAGTCGTACTCCGTGCCCTGGTAGTGGCTCGAAAGCACGTACTTGATGTCCTCGATGGTCACCTTGCGCTCGGGCACGCGGCTCCAGGGGATGTCGTCGCTCTCGGGCGTGTAGTCGGCCTCGGGACCGTCCCACACATCGCTGGGGTTGAGACAGCGTTGCATGTACCAGGCGCGCGGCGTGTTGTAGACGTGGTCGCTGTCGCTGTGCGAACCAAATGCCTCGCGCGGGTTAAAGACCGCCGCCGGACCGTCGCCCTCGACGCCCAGCGTCAGGTCCAGATGCCACTCGGCCATCCAGGAGCGCAGATCGGCGGAGCACATGTGGTCGGCCTGGGCGCCCTCGGCATCGTCCAGGTCAAAGCTGTCGATACCCAACTGGTTAGGCATGGTCACATAGGCGTCATCGGGCACACGCTTGGCGATCCAGTGGTGGCCGCCGATGGTCTCGAGCCACCAGATCTCGTCAACGTCACTAAAGGCAATGCCATTGTTCTCATAGGTGCCGTAGCGCTCGAGCAGCTCACCCAGAATGCGCACACCGTCGCGGGCGGACTTGGCATACGGCAGCACCAGGGTCACCATGTCCTCCTCACCCAGACCGCCGGGCTGTGCCGGAACATAGCCGTCCTCGCCCTCGTTGCCCTTGGCGGGCACGTAGTCGACAAGCGGATCGGCGCCGCAGACGCGCTCGTTGGTGGTGAGCGTCTCGGTTGCGGACATGCCAACATTGAGCTCGTTGAAACCGGCCTCGGCCCAAATGCCGTGACCGGGAACGACGTCGGGGACGCTCGTGTAGCGCATGGGGTTGTCGGGCAGTTCAACGGTCAGGTGACTCAGGACGCTCGTGTAGACACGAGGCTGCTCGTCGGGATGTACCACGCGCATGCGCTTGGGCTCAAACACCCCGTTGGACGAGTCCTCATTGCGGGCGACAAGCGTCGACCCGTCGTAGCTCGCGTTCTTACCAACCAAAATCGTTGTGCACGGCATGCGCATCCTCCTTGAGCGAAGAAATTAAATGGCAACAGTGTATCGCTTTGGCTCAAAAAGGGCGAAGCCACAGCTCCGGCAACCCCTGTGGTCAAAAAATGCCAAATATGAGTACTGTCACCAATTTAGTAGCAGCAAGTTTCCACGTTATGAGTGCCGGAAATCCCCAATTGTCCAAAAGCAAGACAACGTTATTCCCCATAGGTTCAATAAAATGGGCTCCCTAGCGATAATGAATATCGCTAGGGAGCCCAAATCTCATAAAACATATGTGACTATCTTGGCAACAGTACTCATATTTGGCGTTTTTTGACCACGAGGTATATAACCGGCCCCTCAAACAGCCCAAAACACCTATTTCGATGCGCGCTCCGCCGCCTCGATCACGTGCTTGGCGAGAATCGCAGTGGTCACAGCCCCCACGCCGCCCGGCACGGGTGTGATGGCGTTAACGATCGGCTCCGCAGCGTCAAAATCGACGTCGCCGACCAGCTTGCCGGCGGCCTCATCCCAGTTGATGCCCACATCGACGATCGTCTGGCCCTCGCGGACCGCATCCGCGCCAATCGTGCGCGCACGTCCAACCGCGGCAACAACAATGTCGGCAGAACGGCACTCGGCAGCCAAGTCGCGCGTATGCGTATGGCACGTCGTCACTGTGGCATTGCGAGCCGTAAGCATGGCGGCAACGGGACGGCCAATCACCAGCGATCGACCGACGACCACGACCTTGGTACCGTCCAGCTCAAGGCCGTAATGGTCCAGCAACGACAGCACGGCCTCGGCCGTGCAAGGAGCAAAGCCCTCGCCTCGCCCCGAAAGCGTGGTAAGCAGCGAGGCCGGCGTCATGGAGTCAACATCCTTGGCGGGATCGAGTGCCGCGGCAACTGCATCCTCGTCAAGCCCAGAGGGCAGCGGGCGAAACATCAGGCAGCCATGAACAGCGGGGTCGGCATTGATGTCCTCGATGGCCGCCAGCAGCTCATCCTGCGAAACATCGGAGGGAAGCAATACGCGGCGAGCCTCGATGCCAACCTTCTCGCAGCGCTTGAGGGCGCCACGCTCGTAGGATAGATCGTCCTCGCGCTCGCCCACGCGAACGATGGCCAGCGTCGGCACGATGCCCCGTTCGCGCAGGGCGGCGCAGCGAGCAGCGAGTTCCTCAGTCAAAGCACGGGCCACGGGAGCACCCTTCAGCAGCTCTGCCATGGCTATCCCCTCTTCCTGGCGGCGTCGGCGGCGCGGCGCGCCAGCGCATCGGCGCGCGGCAGCCACGTATCCAGCAGCTCATCGCATGCCGCCTCAAGCTCCTCAGCGCGCGCCCGGTCTTTCATAGACGTGGTATTGGCAAAGAGCGTCAAACTCGCGCCCTGCATGGCAGCGCGGCAGAATACGGCGCCGCACGCCACATCGGACAGCAGTTGGCGCGAACCCTTATCGGCCATGTCCTCGAGCAGCGCCAGCGCACGACCGCACGCATCCATAATGCGGTACGGCGGCATGGCTGCCACGTGCAGTGCATCCTGAATCGCAGCCGGTCGAGCCGGATCATCGCGCGGAATACCGTACGCCGCCGACACTTGGCCGTACGCACGAACGTCCTCGGCAACCAGACCCACAAGCTCCTGAGCCAGCTCGTCTGCCTGGGCAAACGCGTGCGTCAGATCGTCCGCGCGATCGGCAAGCACGGGATTGGTCGCGCCATAGCGAGCAACCATCCCGCACAGCGAGGCACCCAGTGCTCCCACAAACGCGCTCGCGCTACCGCCGCCGGGAACCGGCTCGCGTGCAGCCAACGCCTCGGCAAAACCGCGACAGGTCTTATCCATCATCTCTTGGCTCATCGAAACACCTCTGCCCACCGCGCCGGACACCACGGACCGCACGCATAATAAAAAATGGGACAACGACGCCAGGAAGCGGTTGTCCCATTCATCGATCTTGTCCAAGTCAGTCTAGCCCATAAGACAAAGGCTGTCAGGAGCTCTGGCTATCGGCGTTTCCGATTGCCGGCTATAGGCACGGGCGCCTAGTCCACCTGAAACGTCGGCAGCAGCGTGTCGATAATCTTCGACCCCATGTCGCGGTTTGCAGTCGAGTACTCCAAATGCGCCGTGGCAATCGTCGAATCCGTGACGATCGTCTTTTCGTAAATGATCGTATCGTCCTCACACCACGAGACCACGTACCAGTTGTCGCCCTCTGCGGTATAGAGGTCGGCCTTGCCCGAGGTGTCCACGTCGACGAACATCTCGTGTGCAGTTTCGTCGTTAATGTTGACGTAGCCAAACAGGTTGATTACAAAGCCCGTCTCCGGATCCTCATACCTGGCACCACTGCCGCTGGGAGTTTCTTCCATCTCAAAGCGATTGGGAATCGACATGCTATAAGGATGCATGTCATTCGTGTACGTATACACGTCGGTTAGGTAATCGTCCGAATCGCCCGAGCCGTAGTATGCCGATTCGTCCTCGGGAACGGCCTCGTCATCGGACGCCGAGGATTCCTTGGACTTGGACTTGCCGCTCTTCTTCTTTGCAGAAGAATCTTTCTCGTCCGAAGACCCGGTATCGATCACCGAAATCTGCGTGCCGGAGCTCTTTGATCCGTTGAGTACCGTAAGCGCAAACACCGTGCCGCCACCGATGAGGACCACGGCGACACACGCCACCGCGATGACAATCGGAACTTTGCTCTTAGGCTTTTGAGGCGTGGGCGCGACCGGCGGCATCGACTGGGTCAGGCCGGGGGCAGAGGAAGGACCAGCGCCTGCAGATGCCGGCGCGGAGCCACCCGCCAGCGAGGCCCCACAGTGCGTACAAAACGTCGATCCATCAGGCACTTGCTGTCCGCATTTTTGACAGAACATCGTTCGACCTTTCGTGGTTTAGCTTTTGTCACAGCCAAGTCTAAAACCTTAAGCCGGCATCGCTGTTGCGCAACATTGGGAGCATCAACCAAGCCGCACGCTTGCCCAGCGCCAGGCCCACCTTGCGGCAAGCCCGCACACGTAAACATGGGACATATGGCCCACCTTTCGAGACTCCCCAGCAGCGCAAACTGGGGCATACAAGGCTCCACCCGCATCCGCGCCCGCGCATATTGCCACTTAACGGCGCAAATCCGGCCCCCAGAATGGGACACATGGCCCACCTGAACGAGCCGCTCGCGCGTACAGTAAAGGCAGGTAATCCATGGGCGGTTACAGATCGAGGAGGACACGACCATGAAAAAGAAGGCCTTTGCGATTCTCACCCTCTGCATCAGTCTCTTTGCCGCAGTTGCCCTGGTGGGCTGCGGTGGCAGCGGCGGCGCTACCGGAAGTGGCGGTGGCGGCGGAGCAGAAAAACCAGCCGTGGATATGAGGACCGACTTCATTTGGTTTAAGGTCGAAGTCCCCGAGGGCGTCGAAATCACGGACGTCGCAGGCGATACCGCCGACAGGGCCCAGTTTAAGTTCACCAAGAGCGAGCATGCCAGCGACCGCTTCATCCCCGTCTTCGATCCTGACAAGAACGCCGATGAACTGTTTGACTACGAGGCAAAGTGGAAGGCCAACTCCGGATGGACCGAGAGCGATCCCGTTAAGTACAACGGCAAGACCTGGCGCAGCGCCTACTTTACGCACTCGGGCGGCGTGACGACCGAGTACTTCACTGACGTTGACGGCGGCAGTGTGTACGTGCGTATCGACAATGTCGAGGAGCACAAGGACGCCGTCGAGACCATGATGAAGTCACTGGAGTTTGCCGACGACATCGCCGAGGCCAAGACCGAGGCCATGGACGTTAAGCTCGAGGATATCGAGATCAAGCGCTAAGCGACTGGCGAGCACAACGGGAAACACGGACGCAGTGCAAACAAGCGACGGTATCCCAGCGCTTCGTACCCAGGGAGGGCCGGTAAGCCGACCCTCCCCATTCTTATGCCGGTAGCCGACGAACGCGAGGACGCCGGACGCCGGAACCGCCCCAAATGTGGCAACAGTGCGAACACGACAAACACCCCAACACGTCCGCCCGCCGATTTATAGCGCCGCGCAGGCAATTTAAACCGGCGTCTTTAAACATCTGGGCAGTATAGTGACCAAAACAAGTGCATAGCCGCACCCTGCGAACGGAGGAGATATGACCGAACACCACGCCATCAGTCGCCGAGCGTTTACGCTGGGCCTTGGACTCGCCGCGTTGTCGCCGCTGGCAAGCCTGCCCGAAACCGCAGCGCCGGGCATTCCCCTGCGAGCGGCATTTGCAGACAACACACCCGCACCGTCGGACAGCCTCGACAATTTCGTCATTCGCCTTCGCCCCGCGGGCTATTTTCGCACCGCGAGCGTCAACCAAGACGGCAACGTTCGCGGCAACGTCTGCCACCTGTTTAACGACGGCACGTCCAGCAAGCTCATCCTTGAGAACGTAACGACCAAGAATGACGATACAAACTGGTATGCTATCCGCACCTTGCTCAATTTCGAAGAGCATAAAAAGACGGGCTACAGCATTTGGTCGGTCGACGACGACTCGGACAAAGATGGAAAGGTCATCCACGTATGGGGCGGCGAGTATGACAACAAGCCCAGCCGCGCTTTTGCGTTCGAGCGTCAATCAAACGGAACCTATATCATCCGAGACCGCACGGTCGAGAAAGAAACCGAGAAAAAAGACATTAAGTACCTGGCAATAGAATCGAACGGCAAAGACCAGGACAACAATAAGATCTGCCATAAGAGTAAGAGCATTCCGTGGGAGCTAGAACTTGTCGGTTACGACATGGGCAAGATCAATACCACAGTTAGAAGTATCGACTGGACCACGTATAGCAGCTACGTCGACGGACCATGCTGGATGAAATACGTCGACGACAACAAGTACCTCGACGAGCTAAGTATCCCGGGCACGCATGATTCGGGCACCTGCAGCGTGGACAACGACACCGAGCCCCAATCCTCACAAGCAAAGTGCCAGCAGGATTACATCCCCACGCAGTTGCTCGAAGGCATTCGCTATTTTGATATCCGACTCGGAAGGAACGACGAGAACGGCGACCCCGGTATCGACCATGGAAGATGCTACCTGCTCAAAAAAGACGGGGGCTTTATGCATCTCTCCAATGTCATCGACTACTTCAAAACATTTTTGAACGAAAACCCGTCAGAAGCGCTCATCATGCTTGCGTCACGAGGCAACGACGAGGCTACCGACGAAAGCGTTACGACGGCTTTCGCCAAGGTTATGCACGATAATCCCGATCTGTTCTACACGTCGAGCCGAATCCCCACACTGAACGAGGTGCGCGGAAAGATCGTCCTGCTGCGTCGATTTGTACTCGCCGGCAACAGCGTAAGCGGCCACACGTGGGGCCTCGATCTCACCCAATGGGACGACAAAATCAAGGCGCATTCCGGGCAGTCGATGTGCCTCGTCCAAGACGCGCGAGGCTTTGAGACTACGGGCAATGCGGGCGACAAAGAGCCCTATTGCACCAAGGTATACGCCCAGGACCATTTTGAATGCACCGGAACCGACAAGACTAGCTGGGTCGATATGGCGCTGCGAGAGACGACCAATCTCACGCGCAACAAGGTGGACGTCGAGGACAATGATGGCGCCAAGGTGCAAGTCCTGGAACGCTGCTGGTCTATCAACTACACCAGTTGCACGAATTACAAACAAGGAAGCAATCCTTTTACCGCGTCGCGAGTGGTCAACGAGCATCTGTACAAGAGCCAGTACATCAATCCCAGCGGCAGCGATAAAACAAAGTCAGATTGCCTCAAGCACGTTGGCATTATCGCGTCCGACTTTGTCGATTCGGCACTGGCCCGGAGCATCTACCAACGCAATTACGACGCGAAGCACAAGCCAACAGTTTCATGCTGCCTCCCGGACCGCATGCACATGACGTATGGAGACTCGCTGAGCGATGCCTCGCTCCAAGATGGCAAGACCGTTGGCGAGGGCCATTTCCGCCTTGTCGACAGCAGCAACGTACTCAACGTGGCGGCTTCGGGCCATGCGTTTGCCATCGAATATGTGGATGTCGATGCCCTGGGCAACGAGACCGCTACGGGGCTGCAGGGCTTTGTGCCCATCGATATCGATCCACGCGCGCTGACGCCCCATTTTGAGGGACTCGAAGGCCTTAAGGCCGGCGAAGACGTGCGCGCCAAGGTCACGGCGCCGCTCGACGGCAAGCTCGAAACCGATGCCTGTGCGGCCCAGCTCGAATTTGTGCACGACGCGAACGGCGCTCCGGGCGCGGCAATGGCCGAAGGCGAAACATTTGCCGCAGGAACGTATTGGGTGCGTGCGAAAGGCCTGTTGGGCGACGCGGCGCAAAACTACACGCTTGCCACCGACGGAGCCGCAAGCTTTACTGTAGCGGCCTCGGACAGTGCAGGCGGCGCCGGCGCCGGCACTGGCGCCAACGTGGGCAGCGCTGATAAGAACGGCAAGGGCAACAAGGGCAAGGGCTCGGGCGGAAAGCTCGCCGACACGGGCGACGGCTCTGGCATCGCCGCCGGGCTCGCCGCTGCCGCCGTGGCGACGACGGTCGCCGGCACGGCAATGCTTGCCAATGACCGCGAGGACAATGGAGACGTTGACGAATAGGCCAGCCGGCCCTTTTGGACACATCGATTTGATTGGGGGGCGCAGAATACCGTTCTGCGCCCCTATTTTTGACATGAAGGAGCAACGCCTCGCAGGTTGAACGACCAGCCACCGTGCCGCCAGATGCGCGGGCGTAAGTCTGGCCCGAACGCCGACGTCGGCTACATCACCATGTTCAGCGCGTTCACAAATTCCTGGGCCTTCGCACGGCTACTCAGGCTAAAGACACAGGCAGTCAACAATCTGTTGCGCAGAAAAACGTCGCGGCCCTTGATCCTGTTGACTCCCGTGATGTCCTTAAGGTAGACAATCTCGATATGCTTGCCGCCGAAAGTACCATTCTTGAGCACCTCGATACGGTTAGGCTAGATCTTGACGTCTTTAAACATGCCCGAACCTTTGTCCTGGAACAACAAGGTGCTGTTGTCCATGCGTGTCACTCCCATGGGGTTCGCTAAAACTGCCTCTATGGTCACATTTTAGTCACTTCGGGAATCCTGCACGAAGGCGCTAGGCGACATTGAAATTCGAGTCCGCGCGAGGCTTTAAGATAGACATGATCAGCCGCATCGATGCGACTGGCAATGCTTCTAGGAGTACGCCTCGTATTATTCGCCATTAGAGGAGGCCTTACATGCTTTACGTATGGGAATTCGAGTTCTTTGATTCGGACGGCGTTGTCGACGCTGTGCCATGTGGCTCGCTGGGCGGAGGGGGAACGTTTGGCTCCGACCTAAACGACGCTGTCGAAAGCGCCGCTGATTTTCTCGCATGTATGGTCGACGATCACCTTATGGGCGGCGTCGATCTTCCCGCGCCGGACTTTGGACACCAGCCACAACACGGCGGCAAGATTATCGCCGTGGCCGTCAGCCGCGAGCTCGGCGACATCCCCGCCGTCACCGCAGCGGATGCCGCACGTATGCTTGGCGTTAGCACGGCAAGGGTATCGCAACTGATAAATGCTGGGCTGCTGGATTCTTGGAAGGACGGCACCAAGCGCATGGTGTCCAAAACTTCCATCGAGGCACGACTCACCGACGCACCAAAGGCAGGGCGCCCCAAAGAGGTCCCTATTGCCGTATAAGGCGAGGCTACTGCGCACTTTTATTCCACACGATGTTTTCTGCCTGGTATAAACAAGTTCAATAACAGAAAGCAAATCCAACCATCGTGTCTAATTACGAAAGGATTTTCGCCTTTTCTGCAGCAAACTCTTCCTCGGTAAGTACTCCACTATCACGCAGCGCTGCAAGTCTCTCGGGCCTTGCAACTACATCACCACTATCCACCAGCGTCTCAATAGTCTGTGAAACCTGCGGATACTGCTCGAGCTCCTTCGATAGGGCATCGACTATCTCGGCAATATTCTTTGCATTTTTGCCCCCGTTTAATACGTTTGTCCTGACCTTAGATGACGAGTTGACAGTAACGCCAGATCCGCCTTCAACTGGAACAACCGAAATACTGATATTTTCACCCCAGGACCAAAGGCTCATACCAATCTCGGCTGCAACTGTTCTTGTTGCGGGCGATGCGCTATCAACTTTTACTTTAGGCAGCTTTTCCATAGCTGCCTTCAAGGCATTAAACGTGTCGTCAGGAGAATACGGTACCTGAATCTGAAGCTGCTGATCCGCAAAACCCATAATCCGGCCTCCGCTTCTACAAGATTAAGGCTATCGGCAATGGTAGCACGTTCCCAGCACTTTTAAATTCATCTAATGACCTTGTGATGCAGCCCGACACCCCAGCACTACTCCCTATTTCCCAAATAGCGCACCCAGCAGACCCTTGCGTTTGGGCTTCTCCTCTCGGTAGGAACCCTCGGCAGTTGCTGCCACTTGGCGCGGTGGCTCGCCGCCTCCACGGCGTACAATCTGGTATAGGAAGGGCGATTTAACGTATTTGACCTCGATGGGCGTGGCGTGCACGGTGCTTTCGCTCGACAGCATCACGCTGGGATTGAGCGGTGCTACCACATGCGTCTCGCGCTTGTCGCCAAACACCACCGCTGCCGCGCGACCCGTCTGGCCGTTTACGGCAATACGCACCTGCTCGCCGTCGCGGCTGTCCGACGCCGGGCGATCGATAAAGTAGACCGGCACCATCACCAGGCCGTCCTTATGCTTGCGGGCCTTGCGCGCCCAGGCGCGGATGCTCTTTTTATTGAGCCCCAGCACCGCCTCGGCATCGTTGCCTGCAACGTCGAGCGCCAGCTTATCAATGACCACCTGGTCCTTGGTAGACGCATCGACGGAAACGACGCGGAAGTCGCCTTCCTGCATGGCGGGATCGAACGGCCCCACCTTGCCAAAGTCCCACGGCTCCAAAATGCCCATAAGGCGAACGTCCAGGTAGTTTGCCCTGGGATATGCCCAGTCGAGCACCTCGTAGTACACCAGGGTCTCCTTGCTCAGCCCTTTGCCCGGGAAGGACGCCATCATGCGCAGGTCCGCCAGCGCCATGGGGAAATAGAAGAGCATCATGTCATTTTGGATCGCGTCTTCTACGTCGTGCCCGGCAAAGGCGTCGGGGTACTGGCGCACCAGCTGCAGCGCGTTGGCACGTGCCTGCTGAGGCGAGATTTCGCAGGGGACGCCCTGTTCGGGAACGTATTCGGCACCCACGCCCATGGTCAGGCGTTTGCTAAACGTACCGGGCTTGAGCAGGTCGGCAACGCCGATCTTATTGCCGCATGACGGGCACTCAAACACGCGCTGGGTCGATGACCCCTCAAAGGACGCGCCGCAGAAGGGGCAGGGAATGCTCACGTGCGTCGCCTCTTGGAACTCCTGCGCCGTGCCGCGGTCCTCCCACAACAGATGCTCCAGAACCGACTGATTGCGCCAGTGCGCATTGAAGAAATACCAGTCCGGGTCCTCCGGGCGCTCGAGCTGCGAGACGTGCGTGAGCTTGAGCAGCCCGTCAACCACCGTCAGCGGCGTATGACGGATACCTAGGGCGCTCTTGGGCTCCCCCGCATCGGCCTGCCACGGAACGACCGTGCCGCAATAGGCGCACTCAAAGCTGCGCTTTGCCTGGTGCGAATACATGGGGCCGCCGCAGTTTTGGCATTTAATGGCAAACATCTCGTCCATGGAAACGTCCTCCTTTGCACAGGGCTGTCGACATTAAGTATGTCGAGCAAATCGACGCGTGCCCATACCCATGTGGCCCAAAATGGGGCACTCGGTCGGACGGGAAGGCGCAGTGAACTCGAAGGCGCGCGGGCAGTCGTCCCCCTCCGCCTCGCGCCCGTTAGCGCCGGCAGACCATTGCTGCATTTTCTGAGCATCGGTACACGTTGCGTCTGCGCGAGCTACACTATCCCCTTAATAAGAATGCGAGGAGATACGCCATGCTATTTGTAAATCGGCTGGTACATATGCTTGTTCCCGGCAGCGAAAGCGAGCCGGTCGATAACTCCTGCCGCACCAATGCGGGTTTTGCCGCAAGCCTCATCTGCATCGGCCTCAACATCACGCTGTGCCTGGCCAAGGGCATAGCCGGTCTGCTCGCGGGCTCCGTCTCGCTTATCGCCGATGCCTTCAACAACCTTTCCGACGCCTCGAGCAACATTGTGAGCCTGCTCGGATTCCGCCTTGCCAGCCGCCCGGCCGACGAGGGGCACCCCTATGGCCACGGCCGCTACGAGTACCTGGCGGGGCTGTTTGTCGCCGTTCTCGTTTGCGCCGTCGGCATCAACCTGATCCTGGAGTCGGTCACCAAGATCATCAAGCCCTCCCCCACCGTGTATTCGGCGCTCTCCATGGCAGCCCTTGTCCTGTCCATGCTCGTCAAGTTTTGGATGGCGGCGTTCAACCGCACGCTCGGCAACCGCATCGATTCCGAGACGCTTATCGCCACGGCGCAGGACTCCAAAAACGACGTCATTGCCTCGGCCTCGGTCCTGGCCGCAGCGCTTATTTCGCAGACGACCGGCTTTGACCTCGATGGCTGGGCAGGCCTGGGCGTGGGCATCTTCATCTGCATCAGCGGCATGGGCCTGGTGCGCGACGCCATCAGCCCGCTGTTGGGGCAAGCGCCCGACCCCAAGCTCGTCCAGGCAATCCGCGACAAGATCATGTCGTATCCGCAGGTCCTAGGCACGCACGACCTCATGGTGCACGACTACGGTCCCGGCCGCCAGTTTGCCAGCGCACACGTGGAAATGCCCGGCGAGGGCGATGCGTTTGAACATCACGAGATCCTGGACACCATCGAGCACGATATCAAACGGCAGATGGGCATCGGTATCACGCTACACTGCGACCCCATCGCCACCACCGGCGACGACCTGCGTGGCTGGGTCAAGCGCGGCATAGCGCAAATCGACCCCACGCTCTCCATCCACGACCTGCACGAGCACGACGGGTTCGTTTCGTTTGACCTGGTGCGTCCCGACGGCTTTGACATATCCGACGAGGAGCTGCTGGAGCTCGTCACGCGCATCGTGCACGAGCGCCGGCCCGATGTCTCGTGCGTCGTCACATTTGACTCCGGCTTTAGCTCGCCCGACCGGCCGGCCGAGCAGCTGTGATCGACAGCAAAACGGGACGCAGGACCGCCGACCAACGCGCCTACGCGCCCGGTCACGCGATCCTGCGCCCCGTTTTTGTTTGAGCTGCTAAGGCTCTAGCCGCTCGGCCGCTAGTTCCCCTGCGCGCCCGAAATGCCGTTTTGCAGGGCATCCCAGGCGTTCGTTGCCATATCGCCCAGGTTCTGTGCGGTATCGCCGAGGTTCTGAGCCGTGCCGCCCAGCTCTTGGACCTTATCCCCCAGCTCCTGCGCCTTGTTGCTCAGGTCCTCCAGCGTGTTGGAGCTCGAGCTGTCCGCGCCGCCCTGGTCGCCGGACGCATTACCCGACGAACTGCCCTTGCGCGTGAGCTGAATCTCGAGGTTACCGTTGTCGTTATAGTAGGCAGACGTCACGACCCAATTGGCATCGACAACGGGCGTCGAGCCGTCGTCGGTCAGAATCACGGCATTCGAAAGATCGGCCCCGCGCGACTTGAGGAGCTTCTTGGCGTTGGACCAGTACTGACCCGGGATATCGCTCAGGTCGACGGTGCCGGACTGGGTAGTCTCGGTCTGCTCGGCCGTGGTATCAGTCGTGGCGCCCCGCTTGTTGAGCATGCCCGACACAATGGCAAACACAACCGACAAGGCAAAGAAGATCGCCAACACGATGAGGATCTTCTTGATCACGCCCGACGAACGTGAAGGCTTCTTCTCCTCGTCCTCGCCATACTGAGGGATGGACTTGGGATGCTCACGATACGGCTCGCGCGCATATCGGTCGCGCGACTCGTAGCGCGGCTGTGCCGTGCGCGGCATATATGTCGTCTGCTGAGGTTGCGGAATGGGATTTTGCAGCAGGTCATCATAAGGGTCTGCCGCCGCATTGCCGTAGGGGCTCTGCGACGAGACGCCATACGGGTCCTGCGCTGCGTTTCCGTAATTCACAACGCGCGTGGGATCGGCCGAAGTCTGCGTCGTATCGGGGGCAGCGTAGCCGGGATTCGGCACGACGCGGGTCTCATCGGCGCCATTGCCCGTCCGCGGGGAGCCGTAGCCACCCATTACGGTCGTCTTATCCTGGTCCATGCAACGATTCCTTTCCGTCGCCTGTAAGCATCAAGTTATCCATGCATTCTACCCGCGCAAAAGTCTATGATGGGCAAAGCCTGCCGGTATTTACAAGACATGCGCGGCCGACGGTCACAAGCGAATCGAGGATATGTCATGGCAAAAAGCAAGCTCATCAAGGACACGACGCGTGCCGAGCGTGAGGAGATCATCAAGCTAGCGCTCGCTGGCTGCGGCAACGGCAGTTGCGACAACTGCGGAAGCTGCAGCTTGGGAGCCGGCGATCCATATGGCACCTACCAGCCCTACATTGACGGCGAGATGGAAATCGCCGACATCAACATGATGGTCGCCGAGCGCAACGCCAAACTCTTCGGCCTCCAGCGCGGCTAACGATCCCTTGGGGACGGAGGAAAAAGTCCCCGGCGACACTGCGTTTTGCGTCACCGGGGACTGTTCAGATTACTCCCTGCCGCTTTGCTCTACTCGTTGGGTACGTACGTGGCCTTGGCTCGCTCGGGCGTTACATCCTGACCGCAGGAATAGCTCGAGTCGAAGGCGTGCGCAACCAAGTCGTGCGTATCCCATGCCATGCAGTCAAACTCTCCAGTATCGAGGACGATGATATAGCCCTTGCCGTCGTAGTAGAAATGATCCTCGGTGTAGTTATCGTCATCGTCGATGTTGTCTTCGGACACAGAGTCCATATCCGGCTTTGCCGTCTTAATTGCCTGCTTGGCCTCACTCTTGAGGGTATCGAACGAGAGCCCGTGCTGCGCGAGCGAGTCCTCGAGCGAAACCTGTTCACCCGTCTTGAGGTTGTAGTACGCCGACCTCGTCACCCGTTCCGATCGATACGGAGGTTGATAGCTGTCGGTAAACGTGCGCACGCAGGCAATATCGCCATCGATCGAGACAATCTCGGCGGTGTACATCATGGTCACGCGGCTGTCCTCGTCATCCATCGAGGCCTGTTTGCTCGCGTCGAGCGTATCCGCGACGAGCTGGACCATATCCTTGTTAAACTTGGCGACGCCCACGCCCTGGCCCTTTACCTGAGGATAGGTCCACGTAGCCGTGATCTGGCACGTGTCATCGGGGGACGGGTTCAGCGGGCCTTCGCCAACCGCAGCCGTAAAGTCGACATCCTGCGTGGCAGAGACGGCCTCGTAGCTCGCCTGTGCGTCGTCAGAGTCCTTCGACTTCAGCTGCTCCAGCGTCGTGGCAACCGTTGCGATGCTTTTTGCTACAACTTCCTCGCTGCTGAACAACTCAGCGTCAAACTCACGCACTTCATTGATGTCTTTCACCTTCGAATCGCCAATCGACACAGGGCCAACAATGGCGCTAAATGACTTGCCGTCATAGGCGTTGAATTCGCACTCGTAGCCATCATGGGATTGGTTAAAGCCATCGGGGACTTCTTTGAAATTAATTGTCTCCCCATCATGCAGATACCGTTTGAATCCATAGGTACCATCATATTCGTATACGTAAAGCGAGACGCCAGCGCACATGGTGTAAACCTGAGTGTCGGGCTCGTATACCTTCTCGATCTCGCCATCGCGATAAGCCCAGACCTCTACCTTGGCAGCAGTGGCACCATTGTCATTTTCAATCGGCTCGTCAGAGTACTCAATCAACAGTTCGTCCTGGCCATCGCCGTCAAAATCGATGAGCCTAGCGTAGGCAACGCCCCGTGTTCCAAACATCGAAGAATCATCAATCTCAACAGCCTCGCCCTCGCCGTACTTCTTTTGGTACTCGAGGATCTTGTCGGTGAACAGCTCGTTTGCCGTCTTGACCGCCGCCTTGGCAGAGGCCTTGGCCTCCTTCTTGGACTGCGTGAGCTCAACGTTCTTGGGAGCGTCCGAGCCTTCCTTGGCGTAGTCGACCTTCATGGTGGTCGTGCTCTTCTTTTTGCCCTTGCCCGAGGTGATGGTCATCTGGTACTTCTGGTCGGGCAGCTCGCCAAAGTCCTCCATGACAAAGCCGTCCTCGCCATCCACTTTGATGGTGTAGCTCTTGCCCTTGCCAGACACCGGCGCCAGCTCGACGGTATAGCTCTTGAGCTTTTTGCCCTTGCTGTTCTTGGGCAGCACTTTAGTCTCGCACGCGCAGACAACGTAGCCCTTGCCACCCGAGGTCACCTCGGAAGATGCGCCGATACGCGGCACGATCACGATAGCGGCGACAATGGCAACAACGGCCACACCACCGATAACGGCCGCGACGATGCGGCCCCTGTGCTTGGGCTTCTTGGGCTGAGGCGTCAGATCGATCGACTCAGCGGGCTCGGCGAACGGCTGCTCATATTGAGGCTGTGCCGCCATGTGAGTCGGAGCACCTTGCGCGGCCTGCCGCCCCGCAGGAGCTGATGACGGCGCGGGCGCAGCAGGGTCGCCCGCCAGCGCACTATCCCCTACCGGAAACGCCACGGGCTCCGCTTGATCTTCGGCGGCGTCCACACGCGTTCCGCAGCTCGTGCAAAACGTGGAGCCATCGGGTATCTGAGCTCCGCACTTGGTGCAATACATCGCATCTCCCGTCTCTCGTCGCAGCCGCAATGCGCCCGCGCAGTTCTTCCAACTACACCGTACGAGAAAAATCCCCATTCTTGTTGCGCAACATTGCCGCCACGTCCAAAACTATGCCGGTTTACTACGACAAATCGCCCGAACCTGAGCACGCTACTTTACTAGAAAACAAAACCGCAGGTAGACGAATCGGTCATTATCGGAAAATCCAGATATGGTCGAGGTATACCGATTCATCGTAGTAAACCGGCATAGTTTTGGACGAACAACCCCATACGGATAGCCTCATTGACCCAACAGCCGCAAAATGATCCGTAATCCTTCAGTCCCCTTGGGATCAAAAAGCCCCGCCGGGCCTTGGTGGCGCGGCGGGGCGGGCAAGCGGCTATGAGCAGCAGACTTAGAACAGGCCGGTGATATTGCCGTCGTTGTCGACGTCGATATTCTCGGCCGCGGGTACCTTGGGCAGGCCCGGCATGGTCAGTACATTGCCGGTCAGCGCGACCACAAAATGGGCACCGGCGGAAACCTTGAGCTCGCGCACGGTGATGCGGAAGCCCTCGGGAGCGCCCAGCGCCTTGGCGTTGTCGCTAAAGCTGTACTGCGTCTTGGCCACGCACACCGGCAGGTTGCCAAAGCCGTTCTCGCGCAGCTCGGCGAGCTGGCGCTTGGCAGCCGGCGTAAAGTCGACGCCGTCGGCGCGGTAGACCTTGGTGGCAACAGCTTCCAGGGCGTCGGCCACATCGGCACCGTCCTCGTAGGCAAACTTGAGCTCACTCGGCTGCTCAATCAGGCGCATGACCTCATCGGCCAGGTCGAGCGCGCCCTCGCCGCCCTTGGCCCAGACCTCGGACAGTTTAACGTTAACGCCCAGCTTCTGGCACTCGGACTCGATGAGGGCGAGTTCAGCCTCGGTATCGGTCGGGAAGCGGTTAATGGCGACCACGCAGGGCAGACCGTAGACGTTCTGGATATTGTCGACATGGCGCAGCAGGTTGGGCATGCCGGCCTTGAGAGCCTCGAGGTTCTCCTCGTTGAGGTCGGCCTTGGCGACACCGCCGTTGTACTTAAGCGCGCGGGCAGTGGCGACGACCACGACAGCGCTGGGGCGAACGCCCGTCATGCGGCACTTGATGTCGAGGAACTTCTCGGCACCCAGGTCGGCGCCGAAACCAGCCTCGGTAATGGCGACATCGCCAAAACGCATAGCCATACGCGTGGCCATGATGGAGTTGCAGCCGTGGGCGATATTGGCGAAGGGACCGCCGTGGACAAACGCGGGCGTACCCTCGAGCGTCTGCACCAGATTGGGCTTGAGCGCATCCTTGAGCAGTGCGGCCATAGCTCCCTGGGCCTTAAGGTCGCGTGCGCGGACGGGCTCGCCGGCATAGCTGTAGCCGACAACGATCTCGCCCAAGCGCTCCTTAAGATCGTTAATGCTCGTGGCCAGGCACAGAATCGCCATGACCTCGGAGGCAACGGTGATATCGAAGCCGTCCTCGCGCGGCACGCCCTGGGCCTTGCCGCCAATACCGTCGATGACATGGCGCAGCTGACGGTCGTTCATATCGACAACACGCTTCCAGGTGATGCGCTTAACGTCGATGCCGAGCTGGTTGCCCTGCTGAATATGGTTGTCGAGCATGGCTGCCAGCAGGTTGTTGGCGGCACCGATGGCATGGAAGTCACCGGTAAAGTGCAGGTTGATGTCCTCCATGGGGATGACCTGCGCCCAGCCGCCGCCGGCGGCACCGCCCTTGATGCCAAAGACGGGACCGAGCGAAGGCTCACGCAGGGCCACGGCGCTCTTGATGCCGCGACGGCGCAGGCCATCGGCCAGACCGATGGTCGTGGTGGTCTTACCCTCGCCCGCGGGCGTGGGGTTGATGGCGGTCACGAGGACGAGCTTGGCCTGGTGATCAGTTGGCTCATTGAGCAGAGAGTAGTCGACCTTAGCCTTGTCGAAGCCGTACGGAATCAGGTGCTTTACGTCGACACCGGCGTTCTTGGCCACCTCGGTAATGGGCAGCGGTGTGACGGAACGTGCGATTTCGATGTCAGTAGGCATGGACGGTCCTTTCGTTACCGGATGAGAAAAAGACCAATTCAGCATAGCACGGGCGCGCAATAGTAAAGCACCCGCAACCGACAAACGGCGATATGTTTATCCAATGTTCAGCGATAGCCTACAAACCCGTCCTAAACGGCCGGCTCAATTCCTAAGTGCTCAAAGGTGCGAAGCGTTGCCTGGCGGCCCTGGGGCGTGCGAATCATCAAGCCGCACTGCAGCAGATAGGGCTCATAGACATCCTCGAGCGTTCCCGGGTCCTCGCCCACCGCGCTGGCAAGCGTCGTCAGGCCCACGGCACGGCCGGAGAACGTCTTGGCAAGCGTCTCCAAGATACGAATGTCCATCCAGTCCAGGCCGAGCTCGTCAATCTCGAAGAACTCGAGTGCCTGACGGCAGATATCGAGCTCGATGGGGCCGTCGCCGCGCACCTGCGCATAGTCGCGCACACGTTTGAGCAGACGGTTGGCGAGGCGCGGCGTACCGCGCGAGCGCGAGCCGATCTCGAGCGCGCTGGGATGGTCGATCGTCACGCCCAGGATGGTTGCCGAGCGCGTCACAATCTGGGCGAGCTCCTCGACGGTGTAGTAATCCAAGCGATACGAGATGCCAAAGCGATCGCGCAGCGGGCCCGTGAGCATGCCCGAACGAGTCGTGGCCGCCACCAGCGTAAACTTGGGAATATCCAGGCGAATCGAGCGCGCCGCCGGACCCTTGCCGATCACGATATCGAGCGCAAAGTCCTCCATCGCGGGATACAGGACTTCCTCGACCGAACGGTTCAGACGGTGAATCTCGTCGATAAACAGCACGTCACCCGGCTGCAAGTTAGTTAGGATGGCCGCGAGGTCGCCGGTGCGCGCAATAGCAGGGCCGCTCGTCGTCTTGATCTGAGCGCCCAGCTCGTTGGCGATAACGGTAGCCAGCGTGGTCTTGCCCAGACCCGGAGGGCCCGAGAAGATCACGTGGTCGAGCGTCTCGCCGCGGCTCTGCGCCGCCTCGATCAGCACGCGCAGGCTCTGCTTGATATGCTCCTGACCGCAGTAGTCATCCAGGCGTTGGGGACGCAGGGTACGGTCGACATCGAGGTCCTCGGGCGTCAGCTCCGAGCCCACCATACGCTCGCCATGCGCCATGGATGCCGCCGGCGAGTTGCCGGGCGTCGCCCACAGGTCCTGAGAGTCATCGGCTTCCCACATCACGCATCCATTCCGAGTCGCTTAAGCGCCGCGCCGAGCAGATCCTCGACACGCATATTCTGTCCATCATACCCGCTCAGGGCAACATCGGTCTCCTGCGGGCTAAAGCCCATGGAAAGGAGCGCCGCACGGGCGTCATCGATCGCCGAAGGCGCGGCGGCAGGAACCGGCATCGCAACCTGGCCGGGAATCACATCGACCGGCACAAAGCCCTTGTCCTTGGCAAAGGTGCTCTTGAGCTCCAGGATCAGACGCTGCGCAGTCTTTTTGCCCACACCGGGAACCTTGGCCATGCCCTTGTCATCCTCGGCCATTACCAGGGAATACAGCTGGCCCACGGTATAGGTGGAGAGCACGGCAAGTGCCAGGCGCGGGCCAACGCCCGACACGGACACGAGCCGGTCAAACATCGTGCGCTCGTCTTTAGAGGCAAAGCCAAAGAGCGTCATGGCGTCCTCGCGCACCTGCATACGGGTATAGAGGCGCACCTCGCCGCCGGGTGTAGGCAGCGTGGCGGCAGTGCTGCCCGAGATGCCGAGCTCAAAGCCCACACCCGATACATCGACAACGGCCGAGCTCATCGTGGCCTCGGCAAGCGTTCCATGGAGCTGGGAGATCATCAGTATCCGGTTCCTCTCTGTTGATAGAACTCGCCGCCGGTGAGGGCGCGGGTGCGGCTGAGGTTTACATGGCAGATGGCGCAGGCCAGGGCATCGGCGGCATGGTCGGGATGCGGGTCGTGGTCGAGCTGCGTGAGCGTGCGTACCATGTAGGCGACCTGCCGCTTGTCCGCGGCGCCGGTGCCCACAACAGCCTGCTTAATCTGCATAGGCGTATACTCGCCAATCTCGAGCGCGCATTCCGAAAGCGCCACGAGCGCGGCGCCGCGGGCATGCGCCGTAGGGATGGCCGAGCGAACGTTGGCGCCAAAGTAAATGCTCTCGATAGCAGCGGTATCGGGTCGATAACGCTCCACGACACCCTTGAGGTCGCGGGCGATATGCGACAGGCGCACCGCGAGCGGACTGCCCGCGCTGGTCTCGATACAACCGTAGGCACGGCAGCGAACCTCGCCGCGCCGCTCCTCGATAATCCCCCAGCCCGTATGGGCCAAACCGGGGTCGATACCCAAAATGACCAAGCCAACCTCCCCTCGCCACAAGCACAGCGCAAGACAAGGCCCCGCGCACTATTCACGAACGTCTGTTCTAGAATAACACAACGGGGACACGATGCTTAGTTGAAGTATCGGGGTTGGGAGCGAATCCTATTCCATAGTTAGTTTTGAGAGAAGAACGGGAACTGTCGGGGATCCACCGGCGGTTGCGGCATCGGCGTGCCCTGGGGCCCACCTTGCGGTCCGCCCTGGCCGCCCATCATCTTTTCGATGGCGTCCTGGACCTCGCCCTCAAACTTTTTCATACCCTCATGCAGGCGACGCTGGCCATCCTCGGAGCGCAGCTCTTCCATCTGCTCGGGCGAAATACCCAACAGGTCACCCAGTATGCCCATCATCTCGCCGCGCATGCGCTCGCTTGTATCTTCGTCAGCAAAGCGATTCACCTCGGCGCGCGCCAGCGCATCGACCGTCATGCGTTCCTTGCCGCTCAACCCCAGGTCGGACCATGCGAGCATGTACGGCCAGGCGCGCTCGACAAACGAACGGGCCGAGACGATCGGCGCCGTCGGCAGCATGCGGCGGGCGGCCTCGCCCTGACGCACGAGCATCAGCAGCAGCGAGCAAGCCTCGGGCTTGCCGGCGGCCATTGGGATGTCGTCGAAGGGTCGGTTGCGGTCCACGTGCGCCTCGAGCGTGCCATCGACCTCGCCCGGCTCGAGCCCACCGAGTAGCTGCGCCGCGCGATCGAGCATGTCGACCGGACCGTCGAGCGTCGAGAGCGCCCGCGCCAGCACGCGCTCCATGCAATCTTCCACCGCGTTGAGCGTCACGAGCTCCTGCGGCACCACGGCAGACGTGCGGTTGCGCACGCGCGCCACAAACTCGAGGGTCGACAGATACACATCGCCAAAGGGCGCATAATCGCCCTGGTAGCCACCGCAAAGCGCCGGTGCCGCCAACGCGTACTCGGTCTTGGAAAGCGGGCTCAGAGCCATCGCGCCCAGCTCGAGCGCCGTATCCTCCAGCATAAGGCCCAGCGTGCGAGAGCGCAGGCGCTCGGCATCGCCCGCCGACACATCGCGGTCGAGCACACGCGCGGCATCCGGCGCATCGCGCTCAACCGTGCGAATATGCAGGCGCTCGGCAATGGCGCGAACGGCGGCACAGCGAGCAGCCTCGGCCTCCTCCTGCGCCGGCGTAAAGATGCGGTTGCGTCCCAGTACCAGGCCGACCACATTGCGCGAACCCAATGCATCGACAGCCAACGCCGCAAGCAAAGACGACGGCAAGTCTCCCTCGAGCGCCACCACGGCGCGCGACGTACCGCGGGCGCGGGCGTTATCGCGCACAGCGAGCACCAGCGCCTGCCACAACCACTCCTCGGAACGAAACTCGGGCAGCTCGTGGTCCTCCAAGGCATCGAGCATCACACCGCGCTGGATCTCCTGAACCAGCAGGCTCTCCTCAAAGCACGGCGCCTGGGCCACCACGCGGCCGCAGTCGTCGAGCACAAACGAGCCGCCGGTATACACCGACTCGTCATAGGCACCGACCGGCGCCATGCAGGCAAACCATACGCTGCGCTTGGAGGCGATCTTGCGGTAGGCTCCGCTGCGCACGGCGGCGATCGCAGCGCTCTCGCGGTCGGTCATATCAAACGCGTTGAACTGGAAATAGGAAATGAGGTCGACACCAGTCGGCAGCATCTCGAGCTCGCGGTCCAAGTCGAAGATCACGGCGATACGCACGCCGTCCACATCGAAGACCGGCGGCGCCCAACGGGCATCGCCGGTCCCACCGCGCTGCAGGGCAATGCTCGAACGGGCCGGCACCACATGGCCGTCCTTGAGCATCATGTAGTCGAGCAGGGGCTGGCCCTCAAACGAAACCGCCGCGGGCACGATGCAGATCATATCGAGTTCTTGGATGCGCTCGGCGACACCGGTCAGGCCTGTCAGCATGTCGTGCTCAAAGTCGGCAGCGCCCACCAGGCCGCCGGGCAGGGCTCCCATAAAGAGCGGAGCCGGGACGCACAGCACGCGCGCCCCGCGCTCGTGGGCTAAACGAGCCTGGTCCTCGATGCGACCGCAAATGCCCTCAATATCACCCAGGCGCATATCGATCTGTGCAAGTGCGAGCTTCATGGCTCAGCCCTTTCCGTCGTAAACCATCGTTGTCGTAGTAAAAGCGCCGGCCGCATGATGCAGTCGGCGCTCGCATGTGCATATGCTAGCTATGATACCCCGAGCGGGGGCGCGCTCCTAGAACGTCGCGGACCACAGCCCGTGCAGGTTGCAATAGGCATAGACGGTACCGGTCTTGGAGCCGCCGGCAAAAAACGTCGCGGGCTTCATGCCGGGCTCAAGGTAATGGACCTCCAGACGGCCCTCGGCCTCAAGGGCAATCCACTCAATATAGTGCTCGGGCAGGCTGGGATGCTCGACCGAGCCCACGCGTGCGCGGATCACGTGACCGTCGCGCTCGCTCTCAACGACCGGCACGTGCTTTTCGAGCGCCGCGTCCTCGGTGTTCGCGGTCAGCTCCGTGCAGCCGGCAGGGGTCGCAACGTCGTCGCCAAGGGCGGCGATAAGCTTACCATCGGGGTCCTTAAAGAATTTCGCCATGATGTTCTCCTTTGCTGATGTGCCAATGTTCTCGATGATTCTTATGCCCAAAGGCAGGCGAACCATCCACGGCATGGCAAATGAACACATAACGGGCAGGGACGATGGGGCGGCGTGCGCTAACCCGCCCTGGCGGCCTCACCCGAGCGGGTTAGCGCCCGTCGCCGCCGAGCAGCGCCAGAACATCTTCGCGGCTAAATAGCGCCGACGAGATGCCGTCGCCGCCGAGCACGCTGTTGACCAGGTCGCGCTTGGACTCCTGCATCTGCATGATGCGCTCCTCGATCGTGTCCTTGGCGATGAGCTTGTACACAGTCACGGTGTGCTGCTGGCCAATACGATGCGCACGGTCGGTCGCCTGGTCCTGTGCGGCCACGTTCCACCACGGGTCGTAGTGAATGACCACATCGGCCGCCGTCAGGTTAAGGCCCACGCCGCCCGCCTTGAGCGAAATCAGAAACACCGGCACCTCGCCCGCCTGGAACTGCGCGACCATCTTGGCGCGACTCTCCTTAGACGAAGCGCCCGTGAGCTTAAGGAAGGCGATGTCCTCCTTGGACAGGCGCTTGCCGATGATATCGAGCATACCCGTAAACTGGCTGAACAACAGGATGCGATGCCCGCCGTCGAGTGCACCGTGCACGAGTTCCATGCACGTATCGAGCTTGGCGCTCCCCGCCTTGTAATCCTCGTAGTGTAGACGCGGGTCGCAGCAAATCTGGCGCAGCTTGGTGAGCTCGGCGAGCACCTTGAGCTTGTCTTTCTTAAACTCGGATGCCTCGCGGTGCTGCACCTGCTGGGCGATGCGGTCCTGGTTTGCCAGGTACAGCTTGCGCTGCTCGCCGGTGAGCTGAGCCACGACGGTGTCCTCGATCTTTTCGGGCAGATCGGCCACCACGTCTTCCTTGACACGGCGCAGCACAAACGGCGACACGAGCGCCTGCAGGCGAGCGGCGCTGTCACCCTCGGCGTGCTCGACCGGGCTTTCGAAACGCTTGGCAAACGACTCGCGCGCGCCAAGCAGGCCCGGCATCAAAAAGTCGAAGATGCTCCAGAGCTCGGACAAGCGGTTTTCGATGGGCGTGCCCGTCAGGGCAAAGCGCACGCCGGCAGGCAGGCGCTTGGCGGCGCGCGCCACCTGGGTGAGCGGGTTTTTAATGTACTGGGCCTCATCGAGCACCACGCGGGCAAAGTCCTGCTCGACGTACTCGTCGATATCGCGCCGCATAAGGTCATACGACGTCACGACCACGTTATGCTCGGCCACGCCGGCGATCTGCACGCGACGCTGGGCCTTGGCGCCCACAATGGCGCACACATCGAGCGACGGGGCAAAGCGCTCCAGCTCGGCGGTCCAGTTGTACACAAGCGACGCTGGGCACACCACAAGCGTGGGCTTCGTGTCCCCCGCTTCCACGCGCGCCAGGATATGCGCGATCATCTGCAGCGTTTTGCCCAGGCCCATATCGTCGGCCAAGATGCCGCCGAGGCCCAGGTGCTCGAGCGAGCCGAGCCACTGGTAGCCGTCGACCTGGTAGCCACGTAGTGTGGCCTTGAGAGATGCCGGCACCGTAAAGTCCATCTTGCCGAGCGTGTCCAGGCGCTCGACGGTACGGCGGAACGCAGCGTCGCGATCGGCCTCGAGCGACGGCGTGCGCGCGAGCATGCTGTCGACGAACAGGGTACTCGACGAGGGAAGCGACACGCCGTCGAGCAGATCGACGGCATCGACCCCCAGATCCTCGGCAAGGCCAAACGCGGCACGAGCGCCCTCGTCCAGGCGAACGATGTCGCCAGACGTAAGGCGAGCGAACGTCTGGTGGCGCTTGCACGAGTCCAGATAGATGGCAAGGTCTGCAGCCGAAAGGCCGCTCGCGCCCAGCTCGACGTCGAGCAGGTTGCTCTTGACGGTGGCGCGCACCGAGAGCTTAGGCGCAGGGCGTACCGAAATCTGGCGCAGGCGGTCGCTGAGCATGACCTCGCCCAGCTCGGACAGGGCAGACAGGCCCTCGGTCAGCAAGTGGAACAGTTTCTCGTCATCGCGTTCCTCAAATGCCAGGCCGCCCTCGTAAAAGTCGAAATACAGAGCCGCCGTGTCCATAACGCGAAACTCTGCCACCTCGTCGCGCGGCGGCACGCCCGGGCGCTGCTCTTCGAAGGGGCTGCCCGGAGCGCCCAGGCTAAAGAGATCTGCCGACCAGTCGCCGTAGGTAACCGTAACTTTGCAGGTCACGAGTCCATCGTCGACGCCGATCGCCATGGCAAAGCCCGGCTCGGGCGCCACGGTATCGAGCGCAGCGGGCGCGGTAAGGTCGGTGTAGTCGCGCAAAATGGGCAGCGCCATGCGACAGAACTCACCCACCTGGTCGGCAGCGATATGGACCGGCGTACGACAGGGCAGCAGACGCGACAAAAACGGTGCGGCATGCTGGGCGAACGCCGCATCGGCGCGGCGCGCGCGGTGCGTGTCGACCAGATAGGCAACGTCGTCCGAAGCAAAGCAGTATGCATCGGCCGGCAGGCGCAGATCGTAGCTGCCACCGGCCGCCGGCGCGATTTTGGCGGCAAGGAGCGGTGGCCGCTTAGACAGCGCCTCGTCCTCCCCTTCCGGAGGCATCTCAACCGCCACGTCATAGGTGCGATGCGTCGTCGTCCCCCGCGACCAGGCGGGCTCAAAGGAGATGGTCTGGCCACGCAGCAGGTCCAGCACATATACGATGCTATGCTCGGACAGCGGCAACTGACGCTCGGCGACAAAACCGCTGCGGGCAAAGTCGTACGATGCCGAACGCGAGCTTGTGATGTCATCGAGATAGGCGACTGTCGCCACAACAAGGTTGAGCAACTTTGTCGACACGTCTTCGAAGGCTTCGGGCGTATGGGCAAACGTGAGCTTTTTGCCGTACGAGAAGGTGCCGCCTCGGACATAGGCGTCGGCCATGCCGTCGATATCCTTGACCACGTAGGACACCGAACCGCAGCGAATGCGGAACTCGAGCGCCCAGCTAAAGCGGTCGGCGAACAGCGGATTGTAGTACGGCACCAACGAGGGCTCCAACGCCGCTTTGGGGGCGTCGGGATCAACGGCACCGGCAAGCTTGCGGCGCATGCTCGCCAGCTCATCCATGCGCGCGTCCGAAAGATCGGAGAGCGCCGCCATGAGGCTGGGACTCGTGGGGACGGGCGCCGGGAAGGGAAAGTTGGGATTGACGGCCGGCGCTTGGGGCGCGGGGCGCGCGGGCTGTTTCGGCTGCGCCGTAAACGTGCGAACCGGTGTGCGCAGCCCCTCAACAGGCTCAATGCCGCTGGCGTCCAGGTACGCCAGCGCCGTGGCGATGGTGTGCTTGCACATGCCGGGGTAGCGATAGGCAGCGGGGCAATCGCAGTCGTAATCGATCACCTCGTGATCGTCCATATCGAGCGCCACGTGCGTCTTGTACAGGTCGCCGCGCGAGCCGCGCACCGAGCCCTCAACCGTCACGTTTTTGGAGAAGCGCGAGCCGCTGTCCTCAATCGACAACACGGCGCCGTTGAGCATGAGCGAGCGGCCCTTCATAAAGGTACCGCTCAGCGCCGCCTCTTTCCGGAGCGCCTGCACAAACGTCCCCTGTGCCATCACTTCCTCCAATCTCGCGCGGGCCAGCAAGGTCGCCCTTAGATCACCGTCACTCTGCCTTGGTTACCCACGATGGCCTTGGCCTCGGCCAGCAGCGGAATCGAGCGCGCGTTGACCTTAGCAGGTACCTCGGCACGCAGCACGCGCCCGTCCACCTGCTCGATAAAGATCTCCACACGGTCGCCGCCCGGGTTGGTGGTGAGCACCGTGGCAAGACGCGCCATGTTGCCCTGGCTAAAGCGGCTGTTGGGCACCATGACCTCAAACACCTTGGGCTTGTTGTTCTCCTCGTTGAGCTCCAGCGGCACGATCTCCTGCGCGATGATTTGGTCGCCGCGGTCCGAGCGCTCGAGCTTGCCTTTAATGCGCACAAACGCGTCAGACAGCTGCACGCCGGTCTCGGGATCGACCTCGCCGTACAGATACCCCTCGGCCTCCTTGTAGGTCTTGGGGAACACCACGACGGTGGCCTCGCCTTCCATGTCCTCAAGCTGCACGATGCCCATGGGGTCGCCGTTTTTGGTCACGCGCTTGGACACGCTCGAGACCATGCCGGCCCACCACAGTGCCTTGCCCTCGGGGATCTCCTGGTTGATGGTGCCGCCCGTGGGGTTTTGCACTTCGTAGCCGGTATCGATCTGCGAGAACGAGAAGTCGCGCGCTTTGCTGAGCGCATACTCAAACGGGCGCAGCGGGTGGTCCGAGACATAGATGCCCAGGACCTCCTTCTCCTGGCTCAGCTTGAGGTGGCGGTCCCATTCCTGGCCGTCCGGATCGGGCACGCTGACCTCGAAGCCCGAGCCCTCAACGTCGCCAAACATATCGAAGAACGAGGTCTGGCCGCTCGCGCGGTCCTTCTGGCGCTTTATCGCGGCATCGATGATGTTCTCGGGGTTGTTCTTGTCCACAAAGTGCATCATCTGGCGGCGCGGATACCCCGTGGAGTCGAAGGCGCCTGCCTTGATCAGCGATTCGATCACGCGGCGGTTGGCCTGGCTCGAGTCCACGCGCTCGACAAAGTCGTGCAGCGTCTTAAACGGGCCGCCCGCCTCGCGCTCGGCGATAATCGCCTGCGCCACGCCGGTACCCACGCCGCGGATGCCGGCCAGGCCAAAGCGCACGCCCTCCTTGGTAGCCGTGAACTCGGTGCCGGACTCGTTGACATCTGGCGAAAGCACGGGGATGCCGTCGTGACGGCATGCCGAGACGTAGTGCACGATCTTGTCGGTCTTGCCTGTGTAGGACGTCAGGACGGCCGCCATGTACTCGTGCGGATAGTGCGCCTTAAGCCACGCCGTCTGCATAACCAGGATGGCGTAGCCAGCGGAGTGAGACTTGTTAAAGGCGTAGGACGCGAACTCAAGAACATCGTCCCAAATCTTCTGGGCGACCTCGCGCGTGTAGTTGTTCTTGATAGCGCCGTTCATCCAGTGGTCGTAGGTGGTCTCGTCCGAGCCATCCTCCCAGTGGAGCACCGTCGACGTGAGCAGCTTAATCTTTTTCTTGGCCACGGGCTTACGGATACGCGAGTCCGATTCGCCCTTGGAGAAGCCGCACATCTCGACGGAGATGAGCATAACCTGCTCCTGGTAGACCATGGTGCCGTAGGTTTCGCCCAGGATGTCGTCCAGACGGTCGTCGTAGGAGACGGCCGGCTCCTTGCCGTTCATACGGTTGATGTAGGACGAAACCATGCCGGCGCCCAGCGGGCCCGGGCGGTACAGGGCGATCAATGCCACGACGTGCTTGTACTCGGTGGGCTTCATGTTCTTGATCGTGGCCGTCATGCCGGCGGACTCGACCTGGAAGACGCCGGCGGTGTGGCCGGAACCCATGAGCTTAAAGATCTCGGGATCGTCAAAGGGAATCTCTTCCTCTTTGATGTCGATGCCAAAGTTCTTTTTGATGTTGGCCTTGGCCTTGGAGATAACCGTCAGCGTGCGCAGGCCCAAGAAGTCCATCTTGAGCAGGCCCATGTCGGCGACGGTATGGCCCTCGTACTGGGTAATCTCGACGCCGCCCTTGGTGTCGAGCTTGGTGGGCACGTGCTCGTTGACGGGGTCGCGGCAGATCAGAACGGCGCACGCGTGCACGCCCTCGCCACGGGTGAGGCCCTCGATCGAGAGCGCCGTGTCGATGATGCGGCGGGCGTCGTCGTCCTTTTTATAGGCCTCGGCAAAGTCGGGGTTAAACAGATCCTCTTTGCCGGGTTGTTTGTCGAGCACCTGTTTGAGCTTGACCTTGGGGTCGCTCGAGACCATCTTGGACAGGCGCTGGCCCATGTAGACCGGGTAGTCCAGGACGCGTGCGGCGTCGTTGATGGCCTGCTTGGCCTTGATGGTCGAGTAGGTGATGACGTGGGTGACCTTCTCGGGGCCGTAGAGCTGGCGAACGTGCTCCACGACCTCGAGGCGCCGCTCATCGTCGAAGTCCATATCGATATCGGGCATCTCGGTACGCTGCGGGGACAGGAACCTCTCGAACATCAGGCCGTTTTCGAGCGGGTCGAACGCGGTGATGTTCATGGCGTAGGCGACGATAGCGCCGGCGGCCGAACCACGGCCGGGGCCAACGCCGATGCCGTTGTCCTTGGCCCATTGCACGTACTCGGCAACGATGAGGAAGTAGGCGGCAAAGCCCTTGTCGCAGATGACCTTGTATTCGTACTCAAAGCGCTCTTTGATGTTGACGCCGCCGATCTCGCGCGTGGCCCAGTCGTCGCCGTAGTGCTGGCGCAGGCCCTTCTCGCACTCGCGGCGGAACTGGCTCTCGTGCGTCTCGCCGGGATCGAGCAACGGGAAGCGCGGCAGGATGATGGAGTCCCAGTCCAGCTCCACGTAGCACTTGTCGGCGATCTCGAGTGTGTTGTCGCAGGCCTCGGGGCAATACGGGAACATCGCCCGCATTTCCTCCTCGGTCTTCATATAAAACTCCGAGCCGGTCATGCGCATACGGTTGGGGTCGTCGACCTTGGCGTTCATGCCGATGCACATGATGACGTCCTGCACGGGCGCGTCCTCGCGGCGCAGGTAGTGGAAGTCGTTGGTGGCGATGACCTTGACGCCCACCTGCTTGGCGATATCGATGAGCGTGCGGTCCATCTGCTCGTCGGTCAGGCCGTTGTCGGTGGTGATGCCGTGTTCCTGGATCTCGATATAAAAGTCGCCGGGGTCAAAGGTATCGCGGAAGGTCTCGGCCCACTTGACGGCGCCCTCCATGTCACCGCGGTCGATGTACTTAGGGATGATGCCCGCGATGCAGGCGCTCGTGCAGATCATGCCCTTGGCGTGGCGGCGCAGGTTGTCGAGCGTCACACGCGGCTTGTAGTAAAAGCCCTGCACGGCGGCCTCGGAGACCGTCTGCATCAGGTTGACGTAGCCCTCCTGGTCCTTGGCCAGAAGGATCATGTGGTAGAGCTCGGGCTTGTGGTCGCGAGCGAGGGTCTCGTCCGGCGTAAAGTAGACCTCGCAGCCAAAGATGGGTTTGATGACCAGGGGCGGCTTGAGCTCGTCGATGTTGCCCTTCTCATCCCACATGGCCATGTCCTTCACATACTGGGCATGCTCGCGCGGGCTTTCCTCGGGATCGGGCTCCACCAGCTCGTCGCGGCGGTCTTTTTCCAAGAAGGCCTTGTCATGGCTCCAGGTTTTGTACTCGGGCGTGTTGTGGTTGACGGCGTCGCAGGCCAGCGCCAGGTCGGGCACGCCATACATGTAGCCGTGGTCGGTAATGGCCACGGCGGGCATGCCCAGCTCTACGGCGCGGTTGACCATATCCTGGATACGGGTTGCGCCGTCGAGCATGGAAAAGACAGTGTGATTGTGCAGATGGACGAATGCCATGTGATGAGCTCCGATGCGGGTTCGTGTTCTGACTGAACGATTTTACCCCACGGCACGGACAGCACCCGAACCTAGCCAAACCAACACGGGTAGTCTTTTTGGGACCTTCAAAAAGGGGAATGAGGGCATCCAGATACATCGAGTATTACTGGAACCCCGGCGATGCGCGAAATGATTTGTGACGAATAGTCATGTCCATCAAGAAGGCTCGACGCTTCGGGCAGCTCGTCAATCGATATATCAATTCTTGGAGACATGTATTCCTACCATTTTTAAAGAAACAACGGCGGTAATTGCTATCGCGATTGCGCCAATAACACCGAGCGCTATCTGAATGGGATATAACCCCAACACATATCCAAATATGGAGAAAAACATTGCAGAAAAGAGAGCCCTTACCAGAGACGCGACGGAAAGGATCGTCGCGCGGAGATCGTCCGCTATCGCGTCTTGGATTAAGTTTTCCGAAGTGATGTACACCACTTCTGGGAGAAAACAAAGCACCATGCTAAGGCCAAACAAACACAGCGGATTTGAAGCGAACCACGGAAGAATCATGAAAAGACCGGCCTCGATTAGCATCGAGCCGAGCATGGTATTTCTTTTCCCGAAACGCGATGAGAAGAAATCTGCTGCAATGTAGGCCGTCGCATTTACTGCATAGGATGCACCGAAAAAGATTCCTATTATGGAAACGGGAGCATCAAATGCGTCGAATACCAACTGATTCAAGTTGTAATAACTCCCATAGAATCCATCGAGCATGCTTGTGCCGATTAGAAGAAGCAACACCGCAAAAGCGGATTCTCCAATGCACCAGGTTTCGCGTCTGAAGACCTTGGCTACGTCAAACCTTTCCTCCCCAGAGTTTTTGGAATGGGTCGTTTCCATCCTCTCAATGGGATACAGAAGGAAAAGCTGCAGGAGATAGAAAACGGAAACGCATACGTAGAGGGCACTCCAAGATACTTGGGCAATGAATGATCCAAGTACGATTGCCACTCCCGTCGCGATTGATTGCGCGGCAAGCAGCCGAGCGTTGATGGTGAGGAAGCGGTCTCCTTGACCGGCATTTCGGGCAATTTCATATAAAAGTGCTTGTTCGGATCCCGATTGAAGGGAGTAGGCGAGTGCCTCAACAAGGGAAAGCGCGACGAGAAAGGGGCCTGAGAGCAACAGCATGCCAGCCGTATGGAAGAAAAGCAGCAGCACGCCCACTTGAATCGAAAACTTCTTTCCAAAGAAATCGCCTATCAGCCCTGTTGGCAGCTCGAGGACGACCGTTGCAATGTTAAACAGGGCTTGATAAAGCGCGATTTCCGTGACAGACATTCCTTTCTCCGCAAGGAAAAGTAGAAACACTCCCCGATTTAAAACAAATCCCGCGAGAACGAAAAAAGCGGAATAGATGTGCAGTTGCGTAGTGGCATTCTTATTCATTTGTTACTTCCATCAACTAATTTTGTCGGGCCGCTCGCTACTGGCTCGAAGCCTGAAGTGTTCACAGCTGATGTGAAGAGTGGTAAAGCTTTTGCACAGGGTATCAATGGAATACATCCGAAGCGTTTTCGGCAGTATCATCGGCGAAGGCGGGATTAGCCTTTACGCGGCGCTCACCCTCGATGTATTTGACGATTTGATCAATCGTCTGGTTGGCGTGGCTCTTGAGCTTTCGCTCATAGAAGAAGAGGCCAAGCTTGCCGCGCGTGCCAGACGTGTTGCCACCCACACCCTGAAAATCCTCGGTATAGGTGAGCTCGCAGGCACCATCGCCAGCAGGTGCAGCCTCATAGCGCATGGTATTGATGCCCGCCGCATACTGAAAACGGACCTCATAGAGGCGCGGGTAGTCAAAGTGCTTGATCTTAACCTTGATCGCCGTGCCCTTGGCCTTGCCTTTTGCGGACTGGGCGCGCTTCTCGTACTTATAGCCGTTGAGCTTGTTGCGGCTGGGACGCTTGCCCGTGGCGTTCTCGATATCCTGCATGATGAACCCCGCCAGAGCGTCAAAAAGCTCCTCCGGCGTCACCTTAAGCATTTTGGTGAGCTGCATGATGGCTCCTTATTCATTTGAACCGTTCGAGTCATTGTACCGCCCCAGGCTCTCCCATGCGTTACGGTGAAATGCGGACTGTTTGGCGGCTTTTTTGGCCAAAACAGTCCGTATTCCACCGCAAGTTATCTGAGGGCTAGAAGTTGTAGGTGACCACCTGAGGCTCGGCGGGTTCGACGAAGATGGTTGGATCCGGCTGTTCAACGCGGACGAACTTGACGGTCACGGCCTCAAAGCCTGCCTTGTGCAGAACATCAGCGTAGACGCGCGCCTGCAGGGCGTGCTTCTCCTGCAGCTGTTCCGGCGTCTCGTCCGGTGTGCCGCCCGTCTTGTAGTCGATGACCAGCGCGCGTGACGAATCCGCCGGGTTCGTCGCCAAAGCGTCGATGGCGCCTTCGGCATAGGCACCGTAGCGAGCGATGTCCTCGTCCTCGCAGCCCAGCGAAAAGAACGGCACCTCGGCGCGAACGCACGGCCACGCGAGCAGTTCGGCACGAACAGCCGACTTGAGCCAGCGGTCCAGGGCAACGTCGAAGCGTTCGCGCTGCTCCGGCGACAGGCGCCACTGGCGCGCCAGCGCATCGGCACGCGCGGCGGGCAGCTCACCGGCACCCATCTCGATCAGCCACTGGCAGGCGGCATGGAACGCCGAGCCCAGCGCCATGGGGTTGCCGGCGGGCTCAACGGCGGCCACGTCTGCATCCGTCATCTCGGAACCATCCGACTCCGCATCATCGCCGGCCTCGTCCATGGGCACGTGCGCCTCGGCGGCACGGTCCTCGGACTCGGCATGCAGCGCCGCGGCAATTGACGAGTAGCTGTACGAATCGCGCTCCGGATACGGGCAGGTGCCCATGCGCACGCCCGCTGCCTGGGGATACACGAGCTCAAATGCATCGGGCTCGGGGTCGGCAGGACCGGGAACGGCGGCGCGGGCGTCTGCACCGGCGCCCTCCGGCTCCGCATCGCCGCGGACAAGCCTGCCCTCGGCATCCAGCGAAGCGTTGGCCTCAAACGCCTGCTCGCCAAAGGTAAAGTCCGCGAGCGAAATGAGCTCGTAGTCACCCGGCTGGGAGTTGTCGAACACCAGGCGGTCGGCATCGAGCTGCGGCATGTCCAGAGCGTCGGTCGGCAAAATACGGCGCAGCACGTCGTAGGTCAGATCGGTCTCGACGTCGAAGGTCGGCGCCGTCACCTTGCCACGGCTCACGCCGGCATCCATCGCCAGAATGACCAGCTCGCGCGCACGCGTCATGGCAACATAGAGCAAGCGGGCCCGCTCCTCGAGCGAAAGCTGCAGGTCGTCGTTGCGCAGGCGAACGAATGCCTCGGCGGGAGAACCCGTCGCGCAGACATCCTCCATGAGCTCCGGCGGCAACCATAGCGACGTGCCCTTACCCTTAAACGCATGCTCAAACTGCTTTTTAACGTCGTCGCCCTTCACAAAGGTTCCGTCGGCGAGCTTAACGCCGTCGAAGCGTGCCGGCAGCGCCACGACCTGCGCTCCGCCCTCGACGCGACCCATCTGTGCCGCACCCGAGGACTTACGCACGCCAAAGCACTCCGCAACCGCCACGACCGGATACTCCAGGCCCTTGGATGCATGCACGGTCATGATGCGCACCGCGCCGTCGCCCTCCTCGTTGAGGGCGCCTGGGGCTTCCTTGCCCGCCAAGAAGCGGTCGAAGGCCAGCGCGATGGAGCGCGGCGAGTTACCGAACTCGGTCTCCGCCTCGGCCACGGCATCGAGCGCTTTGAGCACGTTGGCGGCAATGGCCTTGCCCTCGGGGCCGCGCTGCGCCAGACGCACGAACCAGCCCGAAGCGTTGACCACGTCGCGCGCGATCGACGCGAACGAATCGCGACCCACACGGCGAAGCGCATAGCGCAGCACCTCGCGGGCGCGCGTTACGAGCGGCAAACCCTGCAAGCCTGGCACATCGGAATTGCTCATGATGCCCGCATCAATGTTGCGGCGCGAGGTCTCCCCCGTCTGCTCGTCGAGCTTGGTCGCCAGCGCCAAAAACTCCTGGACGCCGAGCGCAAACATCGGCGAGGCCAGCAGCGGCATAAGGCCCTGCGCCGTATCGGCCGGATTGGCAAGTGCGCACACCAGGGCACGCACCGTCTGCACCTCGGCTGCCTGGGCAAAGACCGAGCCGCCCGCGATGACGCAGTCGAGCCCCTGGTCGCGGAAGGCCTGGGCGTAGACGTCGGCGTTGGTCATGCGGCCCAGCAGCAGCACCATGCCGCCCTGGGGCTGGCCGGCATCGGCAAGCGCGCGGAACCGCTCCGCGATCGCGCGGGCCTTGGCCTGTGTGCGCTCCTGCGTACTGCCGCCGGCAACAAAGAGGGCCTGGCGACGCGAGGCGTCTGCCACCAGCGTGTCCTTGCGGCCGTCGCTCGCCTCAAGGTCCAAAAAGCCCTGCATCAGGCCGCCGTTGTCGCCGTCGAAGACGCGTGCCACGTAACGCAGTACCTCGTCATGGCTGCGGAAGTTGCGCACGAGTTTGACGAGCTCGCCAGCAGGGGCGTCGGCCACGGCAGTCGCCTCGGGCGCCGCCGTCGATCCCACCTTGCGCTCCTGGCGGCGGAACACCTCGACCTCGGCGCCGCGGAAGCGGTAGATCGACTGCTGCGCATCGCCCACAGTGCACAGCGCACGCTCCCCCGCGCCCGTCAGGTAACGGATCAGGTCGACCTGCATCTGGTCGGTATCCTGGAACTCGTCGATCATGACCATCTTAAAGCGGCCCTCATATGCCGCTCGAATAGCCGGGTAGTCGCGCAGCGCCTCGTATGCCATGCGAAGCAGGTCGTTGTTGTCGAGGGCGGACTGGGCAGCCTTCAGTACGCGATACTCGGCCTCCACGGAACGGGCCAGGCTTACCAGCGCATCGAGCGCCGGGGCACCGCAGGCAAGCACGATATTGATAAACGCATCGGCGGCCTCCGCCTTGAGCAGTTCGACCTGCTCCTTGGGGAACGCCTTGCTCGCCCGCGGCATGGCGCACGACATCATGAGTCGCGCCGCATCGGCCATGGTCTTGCCGCTGGCCTCGAATGCATCGATGGCGTCGAGCGCCACCTGTCCCTTCTCGGTCGCGGCCTTGCTCGCACCCAGCGCTGCGCGATAGGCATCGGCAAGCGCCGAGGTGTCGGCCTGGCCGCGTGCCACGCGCACGTCGTCCATGCCGCCCGGCAGCTGGCTCGAGAGCTCCAGCAGCTCGCGCACCAGGCCCTTGATGGTGGTGCCGGCGCCAAAGGGACCGCCCTCGCCCGCCATGGGATACCAGGCGTAAAGGGCCTTGAGCGAGGCGGCGAGCTCGGGGGCGGCATCGGGCGCCGTCGCGCGGGCCAGCACATGCTCAACAGCCTGGTCCATAAGCTCGTCGGTATCGGTGAGCACCGTGAACTCGGGATCGATGCCCAGCTCCAACGCATGTGCGCGCAGGATACGCGAGCACATGCCGTGAATGGTCGAGATCCACGCATCGTCGACGGTCAGGGCCTCCTCGTCCATGCCCTCGTCGATGAGCGCGCGGCGCACGCGGTCACGGATCTCGGCCGCGGCGTCTTTGGTAAAGGTAATGGCGAGTACCTGGTCCAGATGCTCAACGAACGGACCGGATTCGGGCGAGAGCGCGTAGACGATGCGGCGCGTGAGGGTAAAGGTCTTGCCCGAACCGGCGCCCGCCGAGACAAACAGCGGACGGTCGAGCGTTTTGACGATCTGCAGCTGTTGCGGCATCAAAGTCGAAAGATCCATGGTCTACACGTCCCTCCTTACAAACGTTCCTTCGTGGTTATACGAGCAGCGCGCATGCGCGGCCTGAGCCGACGTCGGGTCGACGGCGGCAACGTTGCCTGCCTCGAGCTCGCGCAGGCGCTCGGCGATGCCGGCCTCCACACGATCGAGCAGGGCGTCGAAGTCCATGCTGCCGCCCTCGCCGGGAAAGCCCTTCTTAAGGCCCGGGATGCGACCGTCGCCGCGCTCTTCCTCGAGCAGCTCGGCGCTCGCGGCGCCTCGCAACGCCGGCTTGCCGCCCTTGGTCGAAAAATAGAGCGCCGCGCGGGTGTCCAAATCCAGCGCCCGGCGCATGGCCTGTGCATAGATAAGCGTCTGGGTATGGGGCGGTAGCCACCGCGGGTCGTCGATGGGCGCCGTACCCGATTCCTCGTCGCGCACCGTGGGGTCGGCGAGCTTAAACTCCTCAACGCCCGTGCGATGCTTGTAGTCGATCACCACGGCACGATTCTCGGCGTCCACGTCCACGCGGTCGATGCGCCCGCCAAGCGGCCAGCCGGCATACTCGACCTTGAGCTCGTTGAAGGCGAACTCCAGGTAACGCGGGGCAAAGGGGGCAAGCGCCTCGGACTCGTAGGCAAGCACGCCCTCCAGCTGCGGCAAGATCTCGGCCACCTGGCGCTCCTCCACCGCAGAGAGCGGCACCAGCGGGCCCTCCGTGCCGCGCTTGCCGGCGTGCTCGGCCAACGTCTCGTCAAAGACCTCGCGGAGCAGCTCCTGAGCGCGCGGCAGATTCTCGGGCGTCACGCGCTCCATGCCCTCCTGGGGCAGGCGGGCATGCAGGTGCTCCAGCACGTCGTGGACAAAGTTGCCCTTCTCCATGTTGCCAAAGCCCGCATCGATGGACTGGGGCTTCACGCGATATGACACGAACCAGCACAGCGGGCACGTCGAATACGCCTCAATCTGCGAGGCGGACGTCAGACGCGGCACGAGCGGCGCGTTCTCGCCCTCGCCATCGCGGCGACGCAGAACCAGGTACGGCACAGCCGCCTCACTCAAATGCTGAGGAGCCTCGCATGCGACGCGCTTGCACTCGATGCCCTCGCCTGCCGCTGGATCAAAATCGGCGACGATACCGCCCTCGCCCACGCACGTAACCTTGGCGGCGCCAGCGGCCTCGGCATGCGCCCGCAACTCGGTCCACACGGCAGCCGGATAGCACTCGCGTGCCTGGCGATTGTGCGTCACGCGGGCGAGCACAACGGGGCCGTGCGCCGCCTGCATCGCGCGGCCAAAGCGCACGCGCAGCAGGGCCGCGGGCTCAAGCGTCACACCGCTGCGATCTAACTCGGCCGTCAGCGTGGCCAGCGGGCCCTCCTCATGTGAGAGCGGATAACTGTCCAGGTCGACATCGGCAAACAGCACGGCATCGTAGCTGTCGGGGCGCAGGGCTGCCGCATCGGCAAGCGACGCAAAGCGCACCTGGGCGCGCGGCGTGCGGTCGACCTCGTAGGTCTCGTAATCGTATGCGGTGCTGCGCTTGTCCACCTCGGTACGAACGCCGTCGAGCACGGGCACGGTCGCGGCCTGCGACACGTCGAGCGCACGAGCATCGTTCATAAGGATGTCGATGGCATGTCGCAGCAGGGCGGTCTCCGCCTGGCGACGAGCCTGACCGTCAAGGCCTCCAAAGGCGCGATCGGGCAACGCCTCGGCGACGGCGAGCATTGCCTTGAGCGCCGTCACGGGTTTGTCGCGCCACAGCGCTTGGAACACGTCCGAGACCACGCACGGCACGTTCTTAAACCAGTTCTCATCGCTGGCAGCCTTGCGCGTACCCCTGACCTGGCCCTGCACGCTCTGCAGCAGGCTTTTGACGGCCGTGGTGGTCTTGCCGCGCGACAGGCGCATGTTCTTGTCGAAGGTGCGCGCGCTGGCGGCATCGGCACCCGAAAGCGGACTGTAAATCCAGTCGGCAAGCTCCGGCGCGGGCCACCACTCGGTCTTGGAGGCGGTGCCCTCGTCGGCGGCCTTCATATGCTCGATTAGATTGGCGAGCGCCGTGAACTGCCTACCCGCGATGGATTGGGAAAACGCCGTGAACTCGGTTGTCTCGGCCGCAATATGACGCGCCGCCAAACGGGCAGCGAGTTCACCGAACAGCTGGGGCGCCCGGGCAGACACCACGAGCACGCGCACGGGGTCCGCGGACGCCGCGACACCGCCGTCGACCGCGGCGTCCTCACACGTTTTTACCAGCTCATCGATTGCATCCACATAGGCGTGGGCGCGGGCGTGAGGGCCGGCAACCTCTACAAAGGCGGGCTGAGCGACGGACTTGGAGGCAGTCTGGGGCGCGGCGGCACCCTCCCCCAGCGGCGCGGCCTCAAACAGCACACCGCGGGCATCAAAGGCGGCTGCAAGTTCCTCGCGCATCGCAGCCTGCTCGCGGGCAAGCAGCACAACGACCTCTCCCCCGTTGTTTGCCACGGCGGACAGCAACTCGAGCAGGCCGTGCGTAAACGACGTGACACCACGCACGCATACCGCGCGGGCGCACGCCGGCAGGCTGTCGGCCAAAGCGTCGGCCATAAGGTCAGCCGCCTCGCAGGGCTCGACCATGTCTCGACGGTCCAAGCCGCTCGCATAGGCACTCAACAGCTCGAACACGCGAGCCTCGGCGTCGCTCTTGGGATTGGGCCGGCAAACGTCGCCGCAGCAGCGCCCGGCACCCGTTCCCGCTACGCCCGGAAGCACATCGCGGGCCATGCGCGCGAGCATGCGCACCGTGCCCTGACTGCACGAAAGCGGCTGCAGGTCGGCATCGTCGCGACGGGCAATCATGTCCGAGAACAGCATCTGGCGCTGCATGTTGTCGACGAAGCTGCGACCATCGCCCATAAGCTCCCACAGCGAACGAAGCCACGACGCGGGGGTTTTGTAGTCAACGCCCAGCGAGGCGCCAGCAACCGCAGCATCGTGACGGCACACGTCGAGCTCGGCAAACGAGGGTGCCAGCAAAACGGCACGCCCGTGGCGGGCAACCAGGTCGGCGAGCAACGCCGCCTCGGCATCGCTCAAGTCCGTGCCGGTATTGGTGGTATAGATTCGAACAGGCATGGTCCTCCACTCAAACCGTTCGCAATAATCAATGCATCCATCCTACCCGCCCACGCGGACAGATTTGCCCCACGCCAACAGATTTGATTCCTCCGTCCCCAAGGGATCAAAAAACCGCCCCCGAAGGGACGGTTCTGCTCAATTCGTTTTTGCCGCCGGCCTACTCGCCATCCTCCAGTTTGATGAGGATCTTGCGGTAGCCACCGTACTCGCCGTTCAGCGCCTTTGAAACGCGGCTCACCGTGGTGGACGAAGCGCCGGTACGGGCCTGAACCTCAACATAGGGCTCGCCCTCGTCCAGATAACGCGCGACCTGCAGGCGCTGAGAAAGATCGCAGATCTCGCGCGGCGTGCAGATATCGGTTAAAAACGCCTGGATATCGTTCTCGTCGTCCAAAAGACTAAATGCGTGGACCAGCTGCTTGACATCAGGCTTGTCAAACATGTTCTCGATATTCATCGATCACCGCCAAACCCGCCATAAGGCATCGAAGTTGATACTGACATCGGGCATCGTTCGCCCGTAAATATGCAATAAAACTATGCATGGGCCATTTGCCCGTAGCAGTGTAGCACACCACCAAACTAAAGTGACAAGACTCTCTGTCAGCGGCACGTTTTTCAGGACGAACGCCGCTTAGAAACCGAATGCGCACGTAAGCTCCACGAATATTTGAGACAATGGGCGCCCAGACACCGCGGCGCGTCCGCGTAACCATCCAAGTCGCCGCCGCAAGCCGCTTCACGCGACGCCAGCAACCCCGGCGCAAGAAAGGATTCACGCCATGCGCTTTATGCTTAACTGGCTCTTCACCTCGATCGCCATCGCGATCGCCACGTTCCTCGTCCCCGGCATCCAGCCCTTCGACTTTGCCGAGGCCTGGGTCTGCTTTGCCTTTGTGGGACTGTTCCTCAACATCGTCGATTCGTTCGTCAAACCGTTCCTCACGGTCATCTCGCTGCCGCTCACAATCATTACGCTCGGCATTTTCCAGCTCGTGCTCAACAGCTTTATGCTGGAGCTTGCCAGCTACCTGTCGGTCAACCTGTTGGGCGTCGGCATCTCCATCGCCGGCTTTGGCTCGGCCTTTATGGGCAGCATCCTGGTGTCCATCATGCGCAGCATCCTCGATAGTCTTGCCGAGGACTAAAACGGCCATTCCGACCGTGTCCGTCTCAACAGCCCAAAACGAAGGCCGCCCATCGCAAAAATGGGCGGCCTTCTTATTTGTCAATCCTCAGAGGGCAAGAAAATCTACCATTTCCACCCCGTCCCCAAATGGCAGGTGGGCTAGATGACGTAGTCGTAGCCATGGTTGGGAGCGACAAGTTGATCGAGCGTCACGCCGTCGAGGTAATCGTTGATGAGCTTGTCCAGGTTCTTCCACACGTCGAGCGTGGGACACTCATCAGATCGCGAGCAACCCTTGCAGTCGCCATCCAGGCAGGCGACCGGCGCCAGACTACCCTCGGTCAGGCGCAGGATCTCGCCCACCGTGTACTGCTCGGGCGGACGCGTGAGCACATAGCCGCCGCCCTTGCCACGCATGCCCGAAAGCATGTTGGCGCGCACGAGCGTAGCCAAGATGTTCTCGAGATATTTCTCGGAAATCCCCTGTCGCGCCGCGATCTCTTTGAGCGGGATGCGACCGGCCGCCTGGTGCTCGGCCAGATCGACCATAACGCGCAGGGCGTACCTGCCCTTAGTAGAAACCAACATGTATAGTGCTGCCTTTCGGTCATTTAGTCCGTAGAAATTCTAGCCGAAAAATTGGTTTTGAAAATACCCGTTCCGGTCAAGATGGTTAATCAGCTCGTAATAATCTTCTATTTCCTATTGCATTACTAGGCTTTAGTGTCTAGTATGCTTCCCAACAGCTAAACGAACAACCTATAAGGTTTATGGGTTTAGCTGCTACACGCACCGTGAAACCACACGGCAACCAGCAACTTGAACACTTTGGAGGTTCACCATGAGCAAGGTTTACACGTCCATCGATCAGCTTATCGGCCACACCCCGCTCCTGGAGCTCACCCACTTTGAGGCCGACGAGGACCTCAAGGCTCGTGTGCTCGTCAAACTCGAATACTTCAACCCCGCCGGTTCCGTCAAAGACCGCGTCGCCAAGAACATGATTGACGAGGCCGAGAAGGCAGGCAAGCTCGTGCGCGGCGGCGACTACACCATCATCGAGCCCACGAGCGGCAACACCGGCGTCGGCATCGCCTCGGTGGCGGCGGCTCGCGGCTACAAGGTGATCATCACCATGCCCGAGACCATGTCCGTCGAGCGCCGCAAGCTTATGCAGGCATATGGCGCACAGCTCGTACTCACCGACGGTTCCAAGGGTATGAAGGGCGCTATCGCCAAGGCCGAGGAACTGCAGAAGGAGACCCCCAACAGCATTATCGCCGGCCAGTTTGTGAACCCCGCCAACCCCGCCATCCACAAGGCCACGACCGGCCCCGAGATCTGGGATGACACCGACGGCAAGGTCGATATCTTCGTCGCCGGCGTTGGCACCGGCGGCACCGTGACCGGCGTGGGCGAGTTCCTCAAGGAGCAGAACCCCCAGATTCAGGTTGTCGCCGTCGAGCCCGCCACCTCCCCGGTGCTCTCTAAGGGCCAGGCCGGCCCGCACAAGATCCAGGGTATCGGCGCTGGCTTTGTGCCCGACGTCCTCAATACCCAGGTCTATGACGAGATCATCCCCGTCGAGAACGACGACGCCTTTGCCACCGGCCGCGCCGTGGGCCACAAGGAGGGCGTGCTCGTGGGCATTTCGTCCGGCGCCGCCGTGTGGGCCGCGCTGCAGCTGGCCAAGCGCCCCGAGAACGAGGGCAAGACCATCGTGGCGCTGCTCGCCGACACCGGCGAGCGCTACCTGTCCACGGCGCTCTTCCAGGACTAGAGCTTCTCGTTCTTAGAACCAGTCCAAGGCACGCCGGTCTCCCCTCTCTTCAGGCGGCCTGAGCTCATCCCAACAGGGTGTCCCACACGACGCCCGAACTTGCTACAATGTCTGCGGCGCGGAACCAGCCTCCCGCGCCGCTTTTCTTTTTTGGCCACATGCCACCAAGGAGAACCTCCCCATGCACAATAAGCGCGTGCTCGTCGCCATGAGCGGCGGCGTCGATTCCAGCGTGACCGCGTATCTGCTCAAAAGTCAGGGTTACGAATGTGTCGGTGCCACTATGCGCCTCACCTGCCCCGCGCCCGATCCCGTCACGGGCATGAGCAAAGTCGATCGCGACATCGCTGACGCGAAGGCCGTCGCCGAGCGCCTGGGGATGCCCCATCATGTGCTCGACCTGCAGCAGACGTTCGACCACAGCGTTATCGAGCGCTTTGTGAACGCCTACCAGGAAGGGCTGACGCCCAACCCGTGCATCATCTGCAACCGCCACATTAAGTTTGGCGCATTGCTCGATGCGGCGCTGGACATGGGCTGCGACTACATCGCCACGGGTCACTATGCCAAAACGAGCCAGGCGCCAGACGGCACCTGGCAACTGCATCGCGGCGAGGACCCCAAAAAGGACCAGAGTTACTTTTTGTATTCGCTCACGCAGGAGCGGCTGTCGCGCACGATCTTTCCGCTGGCGGGTCTGGGCAAGGAGCGCGACGTGCGCCGCATTGCCGCCGAACAGGGCTTTGCCAACGCCAAGAAGGCCGAAAGCGAGGACATCTGCTTTATTCCAGACGGTGACTATGCGGGCTATATCGAGCGTCGGTGCGGACATCCCGCTGCACCGGGCGACATTGTGTGGCGCGACGGCAGCGTGGTCGGACGCCATAACGGCGCGCTGCGCTATACCATCGGCCAGCGCAAGGGCCTGGGCGTCGCGATGGCGCATCCCGTGTACGTAACGGGCGTCGATGCCGCCAACAACATTGTGCATCTGGGCGAAGCCGAGGACCTGGCGGCCACAGCACTCACGGCCAACGACTGGATCTGGAGCGCCCCTGCCGACCACATGGAGGCAGAGCTCGATGCCGGCGGCATTCGCGTGGGCGCCAAGTACCGCTACCGTCAAAAGGACCAGGCAGCGACCCTTACGCGCGGCGAAGGCGGGCAAATGCTGCTGACCTTTGACGAGCCGCAGCGAGCCATCGCCCCCGGCCAGGCCGTCGTCGTCTACCGCGGCGACATCGTCCTCGGCGGCGGTACGGTGACCGGCGCACTTAAGTAGCCGCAGGTTTATCGCTGTACGTGTCGAAGCACCTCAACAGCGGCACTAACCTCGATTACGCGACGCTCGAGGCCGCGGCGGATGGCCTCGAGTCGACCCTCCGCCGTCGCCCATTCGCTCTGCGAAAGAATCTCAATCGCTTCATCAACAAATCCGTTGAGCCGCGATGAATCGAACCAATCGAGTGAGTCCGCAAGCGCCAGCTGGACGGAAGGGTCGGGCCCAAACGGCTTAGCGGAAAACCCAAACTCCCCAGCTGCGAGCACAGCAGTTGGCACGTTGCACCACAGGCAGTTGCCGCTATCGAACAGCGGAGCAGGTTTTATCTCCAGGGTGTCGACATTACGGATGATGCCGAAGTTCCGCCAATGGCGGTCGCTGTTGGCCAAAAGGGCATCGCAGACAATCATCTGCGACATAGACCTTCTCACAGTGGCCTCATCGGCCCCCTGCTTGCCAAGGTAACGACAATATCGGTCGTACGTCGAGCTTCCTCGCTGGCCTCCAAGTGCGCCCTTAACGTAAACAGCCGGAATGTATTCCTCGCGACCGTCAAGAAAGTCGTCGCACAGGCATACGGGGCCGTCGAACATGCGCTCAACCGTATAAGGAACAAACTCACCCTGGGACAGCAAGCGACGATGCAGAGCCGTTGCGACCGCCTCGTTAAAGGGACGTTGATCGTCCATCCCGCACCCTTTAGCCAAAACGCGAATGTCGTTTCGGATCATCCACGATTTAGGAAGCTCGCCCTCGGACGTGTTGTCGGGATTTTTAAGACCGATGCCCTCCAGCCAACCCGAACGCCCCTCGGGCGCCGATCGCTCAAATTCGTTCTCAAAGTAATTGATGTTTTGCCATTTGAGTTCGTCGCAATCGGCCGGCCGCAGCCAATAACAATCCGAAAGCGATAGGCCCAGGCACCGAACCGGAACCTCGATACCACTGGCAATTCCCAGTTCACGATAGCGCGAGACGAGTCCGGGGCGGACGTCAGGCACCGACCGATGGCCCCACCACACGTTGAGCTCCCGTTTATTCACCGTTGGAGAAGAGCTCGAACACGTGCCAAACGGCATCCTCTGCGCATCGAGGACCTCGGCGATTTCGAAGGAAAACTCGCGCGTCGGATCAAACGAAACACGTGCAACCTCGTAATCGGCGGACATCAGCGTAAACTTGCGCCCCACATCGGCCGCAGGACGGCGTCCACGTTTGCGGACCTTTTGATAAGCAACCGCAGAATCATACTCAACCATCTTCCGTCCGCCCACAATATCGCACGCGAGCGTTCCCGATGCGGCAAGTTGAGATATGCGAGCTTTCGTAACGCCCAACAGGCGGGCAGCATCACCCATAGACAAGTACTCAGATGTATCCATACGCCGCATCACCTCGTTAAGTATTCTAAACGTAAAGTTAATTAGTTACATATAGCATAATACTAAACAGTCTGAAGCGAAAAAAGGCCCGAGCAATCGGGCCTTAGAGCAATTGGTCAGCCAAGCTATGAACCGCTTCCCCTAGCGCTGGACGTAGGCGCGGACCAGCTCATAGGTATTGCGCACGCCGTCGATGTGGCTGCGCTCGTAGTTGTGGCTCGCGTACACACCGGGGCCGATCAGGCCGTGACGGATGTCGTAGCCGGCAGAAAGCGTGGCCTCGACGTCCGAGCCGTAATGCGGGTACACGTCGATGGCGTAATCGAGCTCAAGCTCGCGCGCGATATTGGACAGTGTGGTCACCAGGTCGTAGTTGTAGGGGCCGCCCGAATCCTTGGCGCAGATCGACACCATGCGCTCGGTGCAGCCTAGGTCGTCGCCCACACAACCCATGTCCACGCTGATCATCTCGCGCGTGTCGGCCGGCACAAAGGCACCGCCGTGGCCGACCTCCTCGTACACGGTAAAGAGCAGCGACACCTTGCGCGAAAGCGTCACCTCGCCAGCGGCGACGGCACGCGCCAAGCCCAGCAAAATGGAGGCCGACAGCTTGTCGTCCAAGAAGCGACTCTTGATGTAGCCGCTCTCCGTCACCGTGGTACGCGGGTCCATAGCGATGATGTCGCCCGTCTGAATACCCAGCTCGAGCACATCGTCCTTGCTGTCGACGTTCTCGTCGAGCAGGATTTCCATGTTCTTCTCGATAGCCTTAACCGGCTCATCGGCCACATGCGCCGAAGGCTCAGTATTGAGGACCACGCCCGTGTAGACATTACCGTCACGCGTGTAGACGGTGCAGTTCTCGCCATCGGCCGTAGACCACTGGTGCCCGCCAAGCGTCGTGGGACGCAGGCGGCCATTGTCCTTAATGGAGCGCACCATGGCGCCCAGGGTGTCGACATGGCTCGCCAACACGAGCGGCTCACCCTCACCACCAAGCTCAACGAGCACGTTGCCTTTATTGGAGCGCTCGGGCCCAAAGCCCATATCGCGCAACGTCTCCATCAGATAGTCAGTCGCCGCACGGGTATAACCCGTAGGCGAAGCAATAGAAGTCAGCGTCTTAAGCTGCTCAGTGATATAGCCAAGCGAAGAATCCATCTCAGACACCATCCACAACTCCAAAGTCGTCATCCCATAATCGGTAAAAGCCCCAACAACGATACCACCACGCACAATTATTTACCTAGCGAGACAGCCCATCGAGCTCCCCAGAACGGCGCCCGCCACGATAACGAGCCGGCGGGCCCCTGCCCGTTAGCCCCACAATCTTTCCGCAGGACAGAAGGAAGCCCCCGCCGCACGAAGTGCGCAGCGGGGGCTTCCGACATGTCCGAGGACGATTGTGGGGCTAACGGGCAGGGGCCCGCCGAACCAAGTTAGGCAGCCGGGCAGATCTTCTTGAAGAGCTCGATGACGTCGTCGAGCGTCGCCTCGCGCGGGTTACCCGGGAAGCAGGCGTCGGCCATGGCGTCCTTGGCCAGGACCTCGATCTCGTCAGCCTTCATGGCCTCGCAGACGTGCGGGATGTTCACGTCGGCGGAAAGCTGCTTGACGGCGGCGATAGCGGCGTCGGCGGCCTCGTCGGTGCTCATGCCCGTGGTGTCAACGCCCATGGCAACGGCAACCTTGGCCAGGCGCTCGGTGCAAACCGGCTTGTTGAACTCCATGGCAATCGGCAGCAGCATGGCGCAGGCGACACCGTGCGGGGTGTCGTAGTGAGCGGACAGAGTGTGAGCCATGGCGTGGTCGATGCCCAGGCCAACATTGGAGAAGCCCATGCCGGCGACATACTGGCCAAGAGCCATGCCCTCGCGGCCGGAGCCGGGCTGACCGGACTTGGCCTCGGCGACGGAGTCGCGCAGGTTCTCGCTGATCAGCTTAATGGCCTCAAAGTGAAACATGTCGGAGAGCTCCCAAGCGCCCTTGGTGGTGTAGCCCTCGATGGCGTGGGTCAGAGCGTCCATGCCAGTGGAAGCGGTCAGGCCGGCGGGCATGGAAGCCATCATGTCGGGGTCGACGACGGCGACCTCGGGGGCGTCGTTGGTGTCGACGCACACGAACTTGCGGACCTTCTCGGGGTCGGTGATGACGTAGTTGATGGTCACCTCAGCAGCGGTACCGGCGGTCGTCGGCACAGCGATGGTGAACACGGCGTGGTTCTTAGTCGGAGCAACGCCCTCGAGGCTGCGGACATCGGCAAACTCGGGGTTGTTGATGATGATGCCGATGGCCTTAGCGGTGTCCATGGAGGAGCCGCCACCGATGGTCACGATAGCGTCAGCCTCGGCGGCCTTGAAGGCCTCGACGCCGTCCTTGACGTTCTGAATCGTGGGGTTGGGCTTGATCTCGGAGTAGAGGCTCCAGGCGATGCCAGCGGCGTCGAGCTCGTCGGTCACCTTGGCGGTAACGCCAAACTTGACCAGATCGGGATCGGAGCAGACGAAGATCTTCTTGTAGCCGCGACGCTGGAGCTCGCCGGGGATCTCCTTGATGGCGCCGGAACCATGATAAGAGATGGTATTGAGAACGAAACGATTAGCCATTGATAGCCTCCCATCGTGTGCGGGGCATCCATTACGCCCCACGCTATGAGTCCCATCCTAACGCTTTTGAAACAGAAAACGCGTGAGAACGTCAAAAGTGTTAAAGCGTTTCAACAGAATAACGGAGCCCTAGTCCTTCTCTCCCGACAGCAGCGAAGGCTAGATTATAGGAGCAATCGCCCAAAGAATACGACCGACTCAGTCTATAAATTGTTTCTGTTTTAGCAATATATGTTTGACAATACGTTTATAACAAGATATTTTGTAGTGACTAACATGCATGCAGCAAATAACGTCATTCATTTTGTTAGAAATTGCCCATGCGGTTATTGCAGCTGCATCTACTGCAACGTACAGCGTAATTCTCCGCACGAAGCAGAAGACGGTTCCAATTCGATCGAGGCGATGACACATGGTGGCTAGTGGTCCTAAATCGAGCAAGACGGCTACAAACGAATATCGAATCTCAATTGAAGGTAACCCTTATCCGCATACTCTGGCTCTCATCAACCCAGCGGGAGACAGCCTCAACATCAAAAAACATGGGTTCACGGGTCCACTAGGACAGCTATTGAGTCTTAAATATACCGTTTATGACGATGCAAATGAAAAACTCTTCACTGTCGTCGACGGCGGTTTTAGCAACATGCCCAGGGTTGCGCTCATCATCGAACACGAGGAAGTTGCGGTGTTCGATTATGGTCTAAACAGACTTGAGATGAAGTGCGTAACGAACATACCGGATTACACAATAAAAGGTAACTTCCTATTTGGAGATTACGATATATTCAGCCAACGGGAAGTGAAACTATCTTCAGTTATCGTCCTTCAATGTGATAAACAATCGTGCTTTAGCATACAGGTTTTGGATAAAGCCGAATTAGCCGCCGCAATTGGAATACCTACAGCCATTGCCCTTCTTAGGGCTCGGATTGAAGAGCATCTCGAATAAATCGCAAAAAGCAGTTCGTAACAACATTCAGGAGCTGGATTGTTTTTTCTGGCTCCTGGAACTGTATTACATAGTCTGCAAATTGTTCGAAACCATGTCCATGATCCGCAGTGATGGCATTATGCTTTTTCATCTCCTGCGTAAACGCTACTTTCAAAAAGGATATCGAAACACTATCTAAATTGTTGCAGGACTCATCCAGACTAATAATAGAATAGCTGCTCAGAAAGGCTCTACAAAGCAATAAAGACGACAGTTCTCCGCCTTGATTATCAACTTGATTACTGTCGTCTTATTTTGAATAAAAAGCTCTGACATATGTCCATCCCCTTAACTAATAATCATAGCTGGAAAGATGGCATTTTTATTCTATAGCCTCAAGCAACACGCTTTGCTGACGTCAAATCTTGTCATTACAAACATGTACCTGAGCGCTTAAGACTCCAAAAAAGGGGCGGCCGAGATGGCCGTCCCCTCCCCAATATTGATCAGCGCGGCAAAGGGACAGCCCCTTTGCCGCATTCGGTTACTTTCGGCAGCCCTCTTTCCAAGCCTCGGCCGCAACCTTCCAGCGTAAGCGCAAGTCGCGCTCGCGGTCGATGAACATGATGGCAAACGCGACAAACAGCAGCAAGCTCGCCACGACGATGGCGTGCAGGCCCATGCGCTCAATACACCAGTTGCCCAACACGGCGCCAAACACAAAGGTAAAGATCACGCCAAAGTACAGCAGGCCGTTTTCCAAAAAGCCGCGCCTGTGGGTGATGATGTAATCATCCACGTTTTGCAGCGCGTTGCGCAAATTGCCGATGCACATGGTCGTAGCGATGCCGTGACCGTGGATCTTGCGGAAGCTCTCGACCTGCATGCCGCAGGCAAACGAGGTGAGGCAGTTGGCGAGCAGGTTGAAATTGCCGCCCGGGATAAAGCTCACGCCCAGCAAGATGACGGCTTCAAAGAACACCGTCACCTGACGCCAGTGGATCACGCTGCCAAACCGCTCGTGTACCAGATCGGCAAGCATAATACCCACGGCAAACGACACCACAGGGAAGAAGTAGCGCCCCGCAAGTGCCCAGTTGCCCTCCGAGATGCTCACGCCCACGAGCAGGATGTTGCCTGTCTGCGCGTTGGCGAAAACATGGTCGCGCCCAATGTACGAATACACGTCCATAAAGCCACCGGCGAGCGCCAAGATGATGCCCAGCTCAATAGACTCCGATATCTGTTTGGCACGCTGCATCGTCGTGCATCCTCCTTGTTGACGACCCTCTCGTGCGTTGGCGGAAACATAGCCGCCGTTCATACTGTAACCCATTGACAACATGGCGTGCGCGCGAGACGACCCCTTCGACACAGGGATACACAGTCTGGAAACAAACACCACCCGCATCGACACGCCGATCCGCCGGCTCGTGTACTCCACCAGTCTTTTTAGCCCCGTCCCAAAAAGACTGGTTACAATTACGTGCAGCATACAAACACCGGGAGGGATCGTGGCAAAAAAGCCTCAGCACGCTCAGAACAACCAGCGCAGTCAGCAGGGCAAACAGGGCCAGCAGCAAAAGCGCGGCGGTAAGGCGCAGGGCTCGCGACCCACGCATGCCTCTGCAGCGCCCGCCCGCCCCTGGCGCCCGGGCCGCGACAAATTCCTCCCCGTCAGCCGCGCCGACATGGATGCGCGCGGCTGGGACCAGTGTGACTTTGTCTACATCTGCGGCGACGCCTACGTGGACCACCCCAGCTTTGGTATGGCCATCATCAGCCGCGTACTCGACGCGCACGGCTATAAAGTGGGCATTATCTGCCAGCCCGACTGGACCGACCCCGCCAGCATCACGGTGCTCGGCGAGCCGCGCCTGGGCTTTCTCGTCAGCGCCGGCAACATGGACTCCATGGTCAACCACTATTCGGTGACCAAGCACCGCCGCCACACCGACGCCTATACCCCCGGCGGCGAGGAGGGGCACCGCCCCAATCGTGCCGTCACGGTCTACGGCAACCTCATCCGCCAGACATTCAAGGATGCCCCCATCATCATCGGCGGCATCGAGGCAAGCCTGCGCCGCCTGGCCCACTACGACTACTGGCAGGACAAGCTCAAGCGCTCGGTACTACTCGACTCGGGCGCCGACATCCTCATCTACGGCATGGGCGAGCACGCGATCGTCGAGATCGCCGACGCGCTCGACGCGGGACTGCCCGTGGACCAGATCACCTATATCAACGGCACCGTTTACCGCACGGGTTCGCTCGACGAGGTTTACGACTACGACCTGCTGCCCAGCTGGGACGACCTTACCGCCGACAAGCTCAACTACGCGCGCAGCTTCAATGTGCAGCAGCAGAATATGGACCCCATCACCGGACACCGCCTGGTAGAGCCCTACCCCAACAGCGTCTACGTAGTGCAGAACCCGCCATCGGCGACGCTCACCACCGATGAGATGGACGAGGTGGCCGAACTCCCCTACGCACGCGATTGGCATCCCGATTACGACGCGGCGGGCGGCGTGCCGGCCTTTGCCGAGATCAAGTTTTCCATTAGCTCCAACCGCGGGTGCTTTGGTGAGTGCTCGTTTTGCGCCCTCACCTTCCACCAGGGCCGCGTGCTGCAGATGCGCAGCCACGACTCGATCATGCGCGAGGCCGAGCTGCTCACGCGCGATCCCGAGTTTAAGGGCTACATCAATGACGTGGGCGGACCGACGGCCAACTTTAGCCGCCCTGCCTGCGACAAGCAGCTCAAGCACGGCGTGTGCAAGAACAAGCGCTGCCTGTGGCCGAGCGTGTGCAAGAACATGGTGGTCGACGAGAGCGGCTACACGCAGCTGCTGCGCGACCTGCGTCAGCTGCCGGGCGTCAAAAAGGTCTTCGTCCGCAGCGGCATCCGCTTTGACTACACCATGGCCGACGCCTCGGACGAGTTTTTGCGCGAGCTGCTGGAGCACCATGTCTCGGGCCAGCTACGCGTAGCACCCGAGCACGTGAGCGATGCGGTGCTGTCCGTGATGGGCAAGCCGAGCCGCGCCGTCTACGACGCGTTCTGCCGTAAATTTGAGCGCTTGAACCGCGAATACGGACTCAAGCAGTACGTGGTGCCGTATCTGATATCGAGCCACCCCGGTTCAACGATGAAGGAAGCCGTGGACCTTGCCGAAGCCGTGCGCGACATGGGCTACATGCCCGAGCAGGTGCAGGACTTCTACCCCACCCCATCCACCATGTCGACCTGCATGTACTACACCGGCGTGGATCCGCGCACCATGGAGCCGATCTACGTGGCGCGCGACCCGCACGAGAAGGCCATGCAACGTGCGCTCATCCAGTATCGCAAGCCCGAGAACTACAAGCTCGTGCGCGAGGCGCTGGAAAAAGCCGGCCGCCGCGATCTGATTGGCTACACCAAGCATTGCCTGATTCGTCCCGTGCCGCCGCGCCCGGGCGAGACATCTGCCAACGGCGGGCATGGAACCGGCAAGAAGGGCGGCAAGCCGCACGGTGGCGCCGGCAAGGGGCCCAAGGGTAGCAAGGGGCACAGCGGCATGTCGCGCGCACAGAACACTGCCGGTCGCAATCGCGCGGCCCAGGGGCGTCAGGGCGCCAACGGAGGCGGACGCCGCAACTAGGGCAGCGGTGCGCTCGCTGCGTCCGTCCCACACGCGTGGCGCAGCGAGCGCATTGCCTCAACGAGGATGACGCCGGCGATGGCAACCGTGACCACCACGCCGAACGGCGTGTCCACAAACCACAGCAGCCCCATGAGATACGACCCGGCATTAAAGGCAAAGTGCAACAGAATCGTGTAGCGGAGCTTTCCGGTCGTCGCGAGCACCCAACCAAAGATGAGGCCGGCAGCACCCGCGTAGCAACCCTGCACCCAATTCATGTGCATAAAACCGAAGATTGCCGCCTGCAGCACAATCGCCGCGGCGATACCCCACGTGCTTGGAGTCGCCCAGGGCACCATGGCGCCGTCCTGCGCGCTCGCACGACGCCGGCGCTTCCAAAGTGGGCGGCACTGCGGATTAAACGCTCGGAGCGAAAACTCAAAAATAATGCCGCGCACCAGCAGCTCTTCACAAAATGGGGCGCCGAGCACCGTAGTCAGGACGGCGAGATAGTTGGTGTCGCCCATGCCTGTTTCCTCGACAAGTTCGCTGTAATCGGCCGCCGCCTCGGGCAACAGCGACAGCACGGCGTCGGTCACGTAGCCAACGACCACCTGCAGGGCCAGGCCAATCACGATAACGCAGACGATACGTTTCCACGCCCCACGCGCTCCCCCGCCAAGTGGGCGCTCGCCCTGCCAGCGCGCCATAAACGAACGCGGCCACAGATAACGCCACCACAGCAGCGCCATCAAAAACGATGCCGTCTGCGCGACGGCCTGAAGCAATTGGATGTCGAGGTCATCGATCGAAAAACCCATGAACACCGATGCGACGCCAAGGGCGGAAAACAAAACGACGCTCAGGGCAATATCGGCAGCGACGACGCCAAAACAGGCAAGCGCCCAAATCATCGCATTGAGCATGCCAACCTCCTCCCGACGACTAGTCATTGGGGACGTTCTTCAACGACTAGCTGTTGGGGACACTCTTTGCCAAAGGCCCCGTTGGGCGAGATGTCGAACGGGAAGGTGCCGCAGCGATTGAAGGCGGCGATGAACATGCGGATGGCGTTGGACGGCGTGGTGCCTACGAGCTGGGTTGCCGCCGCGAAGGCCGCCTTTTCCTCAGGCAAGACCTTCGCTACAACCGGGGTCATGTGTTCTGCCATGGCGCTTCCTTTTTGAAACGACGGTGGTGCGGATAGATGCGGGCCACGCGGCTGGGCGACGGGCTGTGAAGGCAACCCGATTGGCCCGCATCCGGAGTTTGTTTCTGCGGCGTTGGTATTACTTGGTATTCCTAAGTATTACCCCGCAGATAGAATACCACACCCGACCCCATGGGGACGGAGGAAAACGAATCATTTTGTTGCTCAGTTAGTATTTAGAGCGTGATGATGTCCGAGATATCGAGGGCCTGAACGTCGACGACATCGTGCGTGGCGAGCAAGAGCGTGCGACCGTCGAGCAGGTCTAGCACGGCCTCGGCCGTCGCATCGCGCGCGGCGGCGTCCAGGCCGGTAAAGGGCTCATCCAGAATGACGGCACAGCCGCCACACAGCAGGGCTCGAGCGATCTCGACACGACGGCGCTGCCCGCCCGAAAGCTCAGCCACGCGAACATGTACGTCGATTCCCGGCACCAACCGGCGCAGCAAGGTCGTAGCGTTCGAAGCATCCACGCGCGCATCGGCACACACCAGCACGTTATCCAAAGCCGAGCTGCCCTCTACCAAGCGTGCATCCTGAAACACCATCGAGCACGGCGCGCACTCCCCCGCTGCCAACGAAAGCAGCGTCGACTTGCCCATGCCCGAAGCGCCCATCACGCAGATACGCCCACCCGCAGGCACGTTGAGCACCAGACCATCCAGCGCCGGCGCCCAGGGCGCACGATCGCCCACGGCAAGCGCAAGCTCCGCTGTGGCGCCATCGCTCGCAGCCCCCGCACGCCCGCGCAGTCCATGCCCATGCGCCCGCACGGCCGCGCGCCACGCCACGGGTCCCGAAACCCGCAGCAGCCACACCAGCACGCGCTCACACGCCCACGAGGCGGCAACGACCAGCACGGTCCACGCCAGCAAATCAGCCGTCTCAATCAAAAGCTTTGCCTGATAGATGCGCTCGCCCACGGTGCCCACCGCCATGCCGATCAGCTCGGCTGCCACGCCGGCCTTCCAGCTCATGCCGATCACGGCGCGGGCGCACGAAAGCACAAACGGCAGGACTTCGCGCCAGGTATGGGCGCAAAACAGGCGCCAGCCGCGCACGCCATGCAGACGGAACATCTGCTCCAGCGGTTTATTCACCTGTGCCAAGCCCTCGGCCAGCGAAAAATACACGCCCGGCAGCGCCATCAAAAAGACCGCGGCGATGCTCACGCGCGCCGATCCCAACCAAATAAGCAGCAGGACCACCACGCAGGCAACCGGCGTCGCCTTAACAAACGAAAGTGCCGGAGCCACCAGGCGCGCAAACGCCCGCAACCGTGACGAAATCCCGGCGAGCACGCCACCACACACCGCGGCAAGCGCCAGCCCGCCCAGTATCCGCGCGCCCGAGCCCACCAAAATCGCCCAGGTACCGCCATCGCACACCAGGCGCAGCAGCGCCAAGGCAACAGCACCCGGCCCCGGCAAGATCAGTGGCTGCGCCACCAGCACCGCCGCGAAGACCCACACGGCAAGCCAAAAGGCGGCGACGGCACCTGCTGCCGCCACCGCCTTCATACGCTCTGTCATTTGTCGAGCAAACGCACGCACGGGCTACTCCATGTAGTAGAAATCGTCAGCCGGAAGTTTACCACCCACGGCGCTCGCGTCCGCGTCGGCCAGCACCTGCAGATACCCACTAAGTGCCGCCTTCATATCCTTGCCCGTCTGGCACACAAGCATGCACCCGGGAATCGCCTTCTCGGCAATCTTGGCGTTGTCCACGATGCCAGCATCGACCACGGCCTGCGCCCAGTCTGCCGGCGCCGCATTGACGGCCTTAACGCTCGCCGCATGGCAGCTCAAGAACTCCGCCACGGCCTCGGGATGCTCCTCGGCAAACGCGCGGCGCACCACGGTCACACCCGTCAGCAGGCGCGAACCCGTGTCACCTGCCAGCTCATCCCACACATCGGTCAGACTTACCGGCGCCGACAGCTTGCCTTCGCTCTTTGCGATGGCGGCGGTCTTGAACGGCTCCGGCAGCACGCCCACGGCGGACGGGTCGGCAAGCAGGGCCGACAGCACCTCGGTGGGCTCGCTCTTAAACTCGAGCGTCACCTGGCCGGTCAGGCCCGCGCGCTCCAGCAGGAAGTTCATGACGTACTCTGGCGTGGTGCCCTTGCCCGTCATGTAGACGGTGCGACCCGCCAGATCGCCAAACGAGGCCACATTCGCGTCGCCCGTCACCACATTCAGCACACCCAGCGTGTTGATGTCGATGACCTGCACCGCGCCCTCGGTCTTGTTGTAGAGCACACTCGCCACGTTGGCGGGCACCAGGGCAATGTCGATATCGCCCTGAATGACCTTGGGCACAATCTCATCGGCGGCAGTATTGATCGCAAAGTCGAACTCATTGTCCGTCTCGCCATCGGCTGCCCGGTCCATAAACTGCACCAGGCCAATCGAGGTCGGCCCCTTGAGCGAGGCGACGTGCACCTCGACCGGCTCTGCAGCAGCACCGGCGCCGTCTGTGGCAGCCGAGCCCGCGGCGAACCCGGCACCAGCAGCCCCGCCGCCACAGCCCGCGAGCGCAAGCGACAGGGCGCCCGCGGCGAGCGCCGAGGCAAACCCCCGGCGCGACATCTCAAAATCAAACGCGCGCATCGCTAGCACGTCCCCTCGTTAGGCATCGTCCATGCGTGATGGTCGGTATGCAGC
>UQLA01000010.1 GCA_900541745.1 uncultured Collinsella sp.
GTTATCACATTACGTACACGAAAAAGGGGGCCTTGACCCCCTTGAACGCTCACTTGCATGTATGGTGCCCGAGGCGAGACTCGAACTCGCACGTTGTTGCCAACGGTGGATTTTGAGTCCACTGCGTCTGCCAATTCCGCCACTCGGGCACGTAATGCGTGAGTTAGTTTATCACAGCTTTCTGTTGATTAGTCCGAAAATGGAACTTCGAGCATTTCGATAAGTTCAACCTTGCGCAACATCTCCCGCTGACGACATCCACGTCCGTTAACCGAGGCTTCGCCCATCTGGTTGTCATAGGGATCCTCGCGTATGCCGTCGAAAGCAGGCACAAGCTCAGCCTGGAATCGATTGTTGGCCACCATACGCCACGGGTCGAGATTGCCAAAGTAGTGACGACGACGCCACTCCTCCCCCATCTTGCGTGCCGAGGAACCAAACGATACGTCGGCGTTAAGCCAACCGGTCTGGGGTGTGTAGAACTCGGCCCAGTCGTGCGGTCCCACCGAATCGGGCGCAACATATAGGCCGCTCTGCCAACGAGCAGGCACACCCGCGATACGGCACATGGTGATAAACGTGAGCGCCATAACGCCGCAATCGCCTCGGAGCGAATGCGCACAGTCGTCGGCGATGGAGCCCAAAAGCAGATATGGTGGCTGATAGCGATAGTCGATATGTTGCGTCAGATAATCATAGATGGCGCGAGCGCGACCGAGCGGATCCTCGAGTCCGTCAATAACACGCTCCGTCAGCTGTCGCAGGTACGGCGTAAACGCAATGTGCGGACGGTCCTCGGAGGTGTCCTCGGGCAGAGGCGCGTCCATACAGGGATGCGATGGGAGCGCGCCACCATAGATATCGCAATAGGCGGCATCGATGTGATAGCGATAGGTCACCGAGAATGAATGTTCGGTCGAAGATGTCCAGGAGGCTGTACGAGCCGAAACGTTCTCAGAGGCAACGGTGCCCTCCGACGTCATATCGAGAACCTCGATATGAGACTGTTGACGACAGGCGGCGGCAACGGGTATCCACGCGCGAACAGTCTCTCCCTCCAGAGCCCCGGGGACAGACACGGATGCCTTAAGCGTGATGACGCGAGTCAACCCGTTTTGCGACTCCATCTCCCTGAGCATCTGGTTACGCAGCGCAATGCCGTCCGTAGAATCGGGACGCAGGCCCGGAACCTCCTTGGGATACACGCGAAGCGAATCGAGGAAGTTATCGAGAACAAACAGCTCGCCATCGATAAAGCGCCAGTCAATACGCTTGCGATCAATCAGGTCGTCAAACTGCTCTTCGGTAAACTCTGGCCACTCCTCGCGAATCATCGCAATGGCCCGATCACGCGACACCGAAAAATGAAGCGGCGTCTCGAGTATGCGATACCGCTCGGCACGAACACAAGCAGCCAGCGAAGGCTCAGGGTTCTGCTCCAAAAGGCGATCGCAGGCAGCAACAGCCTGCGTCAAATAGCCGGCATCCTTGAGACGAAGAATCTCGGGCGGCAGTCCAATATCGAGATGACGAAAGTCATCACAGCAAACATCAACAGAGCAACCAACAGGACCCTCGTCAATAACCTTCCCATCCGAAGGCAGCACATCAATAACAGCCATAACCACTCCCGCGTCGAACGATAGACAACCCCCATTGTACCGAGATAAAAAAGAAAGCCCCCAACAAAGGAGCCCTCAACGCCGATAAACGGTACCTCTAAAAATGAATTCAGCCTCGTAACCCTGCGGCGTTAAACAAAGGAAGCCCCGTCCCCCGGAACTGTTTCCTTGGCGCGACTTCTGGCGAAGCCAGCGACCATTTTAATTCAGCCCAGTAACCCTGTAGCGAGTTAACGAAGGAGGCCCCGTTCACCCGAAGCTTTTCCCATTGCGCGACTTCTGGCAAAGCCAGGTGAGCGCAAGGGAAAAGCGTAGGGTGAACGGGGCCTCCGGCGGGAAGTTAAACCGCTACTTACGCCTCGTTGACGGAGCCAAACTCCTCCATGAGCTCCTTGGTGCGGGCAACGATGTTGTCGCGACCAGGCTTGAGGAGCTTGCGGGGGTCGAAGCCCTTGCCCTGCTGATCCTTGCCAGCCTCGATGTACTCGCGGACGCCCTTGGCGAAGACGAGCTGCAGGTCGGTGTTGACGTTGATCTTGGAGATGCCCAGGGAGATGGCCTTCTTGATCTGATCCTCGGGGATGCCGGTGCCACCGTGCAGAACGAGGGGCAGGTCGCCGGTCTGGGCCTTGATCTCGCCCAGACGCTCGAAGGAAAGGCCAGCCCAGTCGGCGGGATAGACGCCGTGGATGTTGCCGATGCCGCAGGCGAGGAAGTCGACGCCCAGGTCAGCAATCTGCTTGCACTCAGCAGGATCAGCGAGCTCGCCGCTGGAGGTCACGCCGTCCTCGGTGCCGCCGATGCCGCCGACCTCGGCCTCGATGGACATGCCCTTGGAGTGGGCAAGCTCAACGAGCTCCTTGGTGCGGTCGAGGTTAAGCTGGAAGGTCTCCTCGTGAGAGCCGTCATACATGATGGACGTGAAGCCGGCCTCGATGCACTTGAAGCAGTCCTCGTAAGAACCGTGATCGAGGTGAAGGGCGACGGGAACGGTAACGCCCGTGGCCTCGACGGCAGCCTTGACCATGTCGGCGCAGACCTTGAAACCGCCCATCCACTTAGCGGCACCAGCGGTGCACTGAAGGATCAGCGGAGACTTGGCCTCCTCGGCGGCCTGGAGAATAGCCAGGGTCCACTCGAGGTTGTTGGTGTTGAAGGCACCGAGACCGTACTTGCCGGCCTCGGCCTTCTTGAGCATGTCTGCTGCGTTGACGAGCATAAAAGAAACCTCCTGTAAGGTTGCTCCGATAACGCCTGTGATTTTACCACGGCGCACCCGAGCATAAACGTTCGTTTGTTCACGAATATCGTCCAAACAGACTTTTTTGACCGTTTGCCCTACGAAATTGACCCGTTGGGGAAAAATAGCTTGACGTTTGGACGCTTCTCGTGCTTCAGAAGCCGACTGTAAAGCTACACCTGCATGAAAGGGTTCTGCATGAGCTCGCGTGCCATGGTGGTCGAATCGCCATGGCCGGTTAGGCAAACGGTATCGGGCGGGAGAAGCCGGGCGAGCTTGGAGAGCGAGCGCAGAATCGCCGCCTCGTCTCCTCCAGAAAGATCGGTGCGGCCGTGCCCACCCGGAAACAGGGTGTCGCCCACAAAGGCAATGTTCCCCTGCTCGGTGGCAGCAAACAAGACGATTCCGCCCGGCGTATGCCCTGGTGTCTCGATCACCTGCAGGCAGATATCGCCCACCTCGAGAGTATCGCCCTCGGCGAGCAGGCGCGTCGGCTCCCCAGGGTCGGGCGTCTCAATGCCCCACATAGCTCGCTGTTCCTCGATGTTCGCATGCGGCACCGCCACATCCTTAGCACACAGCTCATACTGACAACCCTCGCCAACGGTGGTTCGCACGCCGGCAACACCACCAACATGATCGGCATGGCCGTGAGTGCATACGGCACCAAGCATGCGTACGCCGGGATGCTTGGCTCGAATATGCTCTACCAAGCGCTCGCCTTCCCATGCGGGGTCGATAATCACGCACTCATTGTCCGAAATAGCAGCATAGCTATTGGTCTGAATGGGACCATTTACGAGCGTCTCGATCTCGACCGATCCCTTGGGAGTTACATCCAAGGACACAGCACTCATGTCCCTCTCCTCTCTATAGAACTCGAGGCATCGAACGATGCCTCGAGTGTAGCGAATATCGATAATGTGGCACGTTCGTCGCGACTATACGCGGCGCTTAAGCTGGGCTCCACCCTCGCCGGGCATCAGGCGGCGCGCGTCGTAGACCGAGTCAACGCTGCTGATAGAGGCCAGCAGCGGATCCAGACCACTCGCGTCCGAGATCTCGACCATAAAGCGCAAGGTTGCAATACCCTCGCGGTTAGTCGACGTGGCGGCAGAAAGGATATTGCCGCCCGCATCGCCAATGGCAATGGTGACATCCTTGAGCAGCCCCATGCGGTCCAGGCACTCGACCACGATCTCGACCTGGAAGAGGGTGTCGGCAGCGCCGTCCCACTCCACTTCGATCATGCGCTCGGGATGCTCCATAAGGCCCTTGACGTTGGGGCAGTTGGCGCGATGCACCGAAACGCCACGGCCGCGCGTGATGAAGCCGACGATATCGTCGCCCGTCACCGGATTGCAGCAATGCGCCAGACGGACCAGCAGTCCGCTGTTGCTCTCGCCCTTGACGATAATGCCGTTGCTGGCGCTCTTGCCGCGCTTTTGCGGCTTGCGGTTGGAGCCGCGGGCAGGCTGCTTGACGACCTCGGCAATGGCTTCGGTCTTGGTGAGCTGCTCCTCGGGCTTGGGGTCCAAAATTTGCTCGACCTTGTTACCCACAGAGCGCGGGGCAACCTTGCCGGCGCCGACGGCGGCAAACAGGTCCTCGAGCTGCTTGTAGTTAAACTGCTCCGCCACGGCGTTTAGCGCGCGAGTGGATCGCGGCGTAGAGATGCCGTACCCGCGCTTGCGCAGGTCCTTGGCCAGTATATCGCGGCCGGCAGCAGCGTCGTCGTCCTTGGTCGCGGCGGCAAAATAGCGGCGGATCTTTGACTTGGCCGAAGGTGTCTTGACGATCTTGAGCCAATCACGCGACGGCTTGGAACTCTTGTTGGTCAGGATTTCAACGCGGTCGCCCGTCTTGATCTCGTGCGTGAGCGGGGCCACCGCACCGTTGATCTTAGCGCCGACGCAGTGGTTGCCCACCTCGGTGTGAACGGCGTAGGCAAAGTCGAGCGGCGTGGAGCCGGCACGAAGCGCCATGACCTCGCCCTTGGGTGTAAAAACGAAGATCTCCTGGTCGAACAGATCGACCTTCAGCGAGTGCAGGTATTCCTTGGCGTCGGTAATCTCATCAGACGCTGCCCAATCGAGCGAATGTTTGAGCCAGTTAATCTGGTCGTCCAGACGCTGGGCATCATTGGTCTTAGACGCAGACGATCCGCCCGACTTCTTATAGAGCCAGTGGGCGGCAATGCCGTACTCGGCCTGCTCATGCATCTCATAGGTTCGAATCTGAATCTCGAGCGGACGGGCCGTAGGGCCGATAACCGTCGTATGGAGCGACTGGTAGTTATTGACCTTGGGCATGGCGATATAGTCTTTAAAACGACCGGGCATGGGGTGCCACAGCGTATGCACCGCGCCGAGCGTGGAGTAGCAATCGCGCACCGAATGCGTGATGACGCGCAGTGCCACCAGGTCGTAGATCTCGGAGAACTCCTTGCCCTTGCGCTTCATCTTTTGGTAGATGGACCAATAGTGCTTGGAGCGGCCATTGATCTGGAAGCCCTCCAGGCCAATGCGGTTGAGCTCGTCGGTGAGCGTCTTGATGGTCTCGGCCAGATAGCGCTCACGGACCTCACGAGACTCCGCCACCATGCGCGCGATGCGCTGGTAGGCGTCGGGCTCAAGGTAGAAGAAGGACAGGTCCTCGAGCTCCCATTTAATGGAGCTCATGCCCAGACGGTCGGCCAGGGGCGCATACACGTCCATGGTCTCGCGAGCCTTAAACAGGCGACGGTCCTCACGCAGGGCTGCAAGGGTGCGCATGTTGTGCAGACGGTCGGCAAGCTTAACGATAATGACGCGGATGTCCTTAGACATGGCGAGGAACATCTTGCGCAGCGTAAGCGCCTGCTTCTCGTCCATGCTGTCGACTTCGATGTTGGTGAGCTTGGTCACGCCATCGACGAGCTCGGCCACCGTATCGCCAAACAGGCCGGAAACATCGGCAAGCGAGGTCTCGGTATCCTCGACGGTATCGTGCAGCAGCGCGGCGCACACCACATCGCAGTCCATCTTGAGATCGGCCAAGATGATGGCCACCTCGACGGGATGGTTGATGTACATCTCACCCGACCGCCGCTTTTGGTTGCAGTGCTTCTCGGCGGCAAAGCAGTAGGCCTGCTCCACCTTGGAGAAGTCGTCCTCATTCATATATTTGAGGCACAGGCGCTCCAGTTTGTCGTAGCTGTCCGCCATAATCTCGGGCGGCAGCTCATCGGCATGCTTATAGTGCTCCATCTCCGAAAACGGCTGGAGGGTGGAATCATGGGCGGTACGGGCTGCGGCATCCATCGAGGTCCCCTTCCCCTAGGCCCGCGGTACGATCGGGCGGTTAACTTTGGCTAGCATATCAGAAGCGCACGAATCGAGCGCCCAGCTCCGGAAAGCCGAGAACTCCATGCGCGAGCGCAGACCCTCCAAATAACGGATTGACCTGCTCAATTGCACACGGCCAGGGTTTTCGGCCATTGAGATGCGACGCGTATCGTCAAATCCCGAAACGCGGCAGAAACCTAGCTCTTCGAAGATTCCCAGACCGCTTGCCACCGAGCGCTCGTCAACCGGCGTGCGCGCGTCGATGGCAAGGCACATCTGCGCGATGTCGATATCGCTCGCGCTAAACGAGTCGTCTCCGGTCTTGCCGCGGTTGGAGCGCCACATAGTCTGCAGTGCGCGATAGAGCGTGACGAGCTCGTCGCGCTCGGGCGCGTAGCAGTCGAGCAGGCGCTCGTTAATGCGAGCGTCACGCGACGAATAGAGCAAGTGAATCACGGCGGGCTGTCCATCGCGACCGGCGCGTCCGCTCATCTGGTTGAACTCAATGCTGCCAAACGGCATGTGGTAGAGCACGACATGGCGAATATCGGGCAGGTTCACGCCCTCACCAAAGGCAGAGGTCGAAACGATGCAGCTGAGGCTTCCGTCACGAAACGCTTCCTCGACACGGCGACGATCGGAGCGCGCAAGCCCCGCGTTATAGAACGCGATGCGGGTCGCGCAATCGGGTACCCGCTTGCGCAGCGTCTTGGCAAGCGCCACGGACTGGTCGCGCGAGTTGACGTAGATGACGGTCTTCTCCCCCGTCGCCACAATCGACACCAAACGGTTCTCACGACTTGCAAGATCGCGGTCGTCCTCGAGCTGCAGGTTCTCGCGCACCGTCTCGTCGACCACCGTACGGGTAATCGGTAGCACGCGGGCGAGCTCGGCCACAACCGGAGCCGTTGCGGTGGCAGTCGCGGCCAGAACGACCGGGTCGCCCAGGGCCTTGAGGATATCGGGCATGTCGAGATAGGCGCTGCGGTCGCCGCCCTTGGCAAGACCGGCATGATGCGCCTCATCGATAACGACAAAACCGATGCGCCCCGAACGCGCAAAGCGGTCGCGGTGAATGGACAGGAACTCGGGCGTCGTGAGCACGATGCCGGTGCGGCCCGAAGCCAAGCCGGCAAACACGTCATCGCGCGCCGCCTCCACGGTCTCGCCGGTCAGCACGCCCACGCCAATGCCGAGCGCGGCCATCGTCGACGAGAGGTGATAGGCCTGGTCGGCAACGAGCGCGCGCAGCGGATAGACAAAGATGCTCGCACGCCCGCGAAGGACCGCCTCGCGCGCGGCATGCACATGGAAGATAAGCGACTTGCCGCGCCCCGTTCCCATAACGGCCAAGACGCTCTGGTGATCGGCCAGGGCATCGAGCGCCTCGACCTGCGCGCGGTGCGGCTGGTTCGAGCCGATAAAGCTATGGATAAGCGAGCGCGTGAGCTCGGTATAGGAAAGCTGGGCGAGCGTTTGGCGCTTGCGGGACTCCAGACGAAGACCGGCGTCCGCAGGCTCCACGCCGCGGCGAAGCTCACATGCCGGGTCGTCAACGCTGGGCACCGTGGTATCGCGGACCAAGACATCCTTGATCATGAGCTTGGGCTTTACGCGACCCTGCCAATGCTCGGCCACGGCCTCGAACACCAAATCGACGGCGCTGTCGCAATTGATAAGCCTGTCGATCTGCGGCACGCGGAACATAATGGCCGGCACGCTCGCGGCGCCATCGGTCGCCACGAAGCGCATGTGCTCGCCGGTTTTGCCCACCACGGCTCGGTCGCACATTGTCACGCCCTCGGCCGCTAACAGCGGCACCTTGTTGCCCTGGCCAAACGGCTCAAGACGGGAGATCTGCTCGATGGTCTCAATATTCAGCTCGGAGAGGTCGACGGTGGCGGCGACCTCGTCGGTGTCCTCAAAGTCCTCGGCGGGAAGCTCGGACAGCACGGCGGAAAGGCGACGGCGGAACTCGTCGAGCTTGGACGCCTCGATGGTCACGCCCACCGCACCCGCATGCCCGCCGCGACGAATCAGCAGATCCGAGCAGCGCTCGACAGCGTCGAACAGGTTGACCTTGCCCACCGAGCGACCCGAACCGCGAGCGATACCGTCTTCGATCGATAACAGCAGCGCCGGCACGTGATAACGGTTGGTCAGGCGGCTCGCCACGATACCCTTGACGCCCTCGTGCCAGCCCTCGCCACCCACGACGATTGCGCGACCGCCATCATAGGTCTCCTCGACCTTTGCCATGGCATCGCGTGTGAGCTCCGCCTCGATCTCGCGACGCTGGCGGTTGATCTCCTCGAGCTCGGCGGCAAGCGCGCTCGCTTCGATGGGGTCGCGAGCAAGCAGCAGGTCGAGTGCCAGCTTGGGATCAGCCATGCGGCCGGCGGCATTCAAGCGGGGGATGAGCGAAAATGACAGGCCATCGGCCGTAATGGTGGAAAGGTCGGCCTTGGCGAGCGCGGCCAGCGCGATATAGCCGGGGCGGGCGGTCACGCGCATCTGCTGGATGCCCTCGGCGACCAGCGCGCGGTTCTCGGGCGTGAGCGGCATCATGTCGGACACGGTACCAAGCGCCGCAACCTCGATCAGCGAACGCCAATACGACGGCTTGCCCAGACGCTCGCCCAGGACCTGCACCAGCTTGAGCGCCACGCCGGCACCGGCAAGCTCGCGCGAGGGACCCTCGTCCTCGAGCTTGGGGTCGGTCAGGGGCACGCCCCGCGGCACCTGGTCGGACGGCTCGTGATGGTCCGTGACCACCAAATCGATCCCCAGGCTCTCCAGATAGGAGACCTCTTCCTTGGCGGCAATGCCGTTATCGACGGTCACGATCAGGTTGGGTTGGGCGAGCTCGTTGACGCGGTCGAGCGCCGCGCGCGAAAGACCGTAGCCCTCATCAAAGCGATGCGGAATAAACGGCGTGACATCGGCGCCAAACATGCGCAGCGCCTCGGTCAACAGGCAGGTCGACGTAATGCCGTCAACGTCAAAATCGCCAAAGACCGCGATGCGCTCGTGGTTGCGAATAGCGCGCTCGACACGGTCGGCAACGACCGACATGCCCGGGATAATGAGTGGGTCGGCCCAGTCGCGATCGAGCGAAGGCGTCAAAAACAGCTGGCCTTCCTCGATGGATGTAATGCCGTGCGCAACCATAATGCGCGCCACCAGCCCGGGTATGCCCAGGCCAGCCGAAAGCTCCTTTTCGAGCTCGGGGTTTTGCTGAGCGACCGCCCAGCGATGCGTCGTCTTAAGCGATGACATAGGCACCCACCCCCGATAGGGGCAGGTCGCCGCGATACCTCTCACGGTTCATAGCGATGAGTCCTCTGTGTATGCCCGCTTCGGCAGGCAGATCTGTTGAACGGATTTATTATACCGTGCAGCGCGGACGCAAATCGCCGCAGCACGCCGCGGTTTCGGTAAACGATGCCGGTAATAGCCTCGAAATAATCGAGCGTTCCTGACGCACGGACGCATGCGAGCGTCTAGCATATCCATTCAAAACGGATTCACGAGCAAAGGGAGTCACAAGAGTATATGAAGCAATGGGTTGGACTGGGCAAGTTTCTCGCGGGGCACATGCAGGTCATCGTTCCGATTTGCGTGGCGCTCGGCGTGCTCTTTCCCCAGCAGATCGGCGTACTTAAGCCCATCGTTCCCACCTTGTTTGCCTTCATGACGTTTCAGGGTGCGCTCAGCAACACCTTCCACCAGGTAACCGAGGTGTTCCGCCGTCCGCTGCACCTGGTCTTGGCGTTGCTCGTCTCGGCGGTGCTTATCCCTATCGCAGCCTATGCCATGGGGTCGCTGTTCTTTGGCTCCAACCCCAACCTTGTCTGCGGCATCGTGCTCGAGTACAGCGTACCCGTGGCGGTCACTGCCTTTATGTGGATTAGCATGTTCGGCGGCAACGGCCCGCTCGCGCTCACCATCATCCTGACGTCCTCGGTCATCTCACCTGTGACGATTCCTCTTACGCTCAAGCTCCTGCTGGGCGCCACCGTCTCAATCGACGTGCCAAGCATGATGCAGAACATGGCCTTTATGATCGCCATACCCGCCGTGCTCGGTATCGTCATTAACGAACTCACGCGCGGCTGGGGTCATGAGAAACTCTCCCCCACGCTTTCGCCCGCCTGCAAGTTCATGATGATGGGTGTCATCGCGTCCAACTCCACCGCCATGAGCGAGTACGTGCTGCACATGAACGCGGTGCGCCTGGAAGTCGCTCTCTTTATCCTTTCGTTCGCCATCAGTGGCTTTATCATCGGCATCCTGGTCGCACGTGCCCTGCATCTGCCGTATAGCGAGACGACCACCATGTGCTTTACCTGCGGCATGCGTAACATCTCTTCGGGCGCCGTCATCGCCACGCAGTACTTTCCCGGCGAGGTCGTATTCCCCGTCATGTGCGGTACGCTGTTTCAACAGGTGCTGGCCTCGATTATCGGACATCTCTTTGAGCGCCTGACCGGCGAGGAGCGCGCCAAACAGCGCAAGCGGGTCAAGGCCGGGCGCGACGCGATGGCGCGCTAGACTGTCCGCATTGCGCGGGCGTTAGCCTTGCTATACGAGCGTTTCCAGATGCGCGCGTAGGCGCTCAGCATCGACATCGAGCGTTGTCTCGGCATTGACCTGGGCCAAACGATAGCCCACAAAGTAGGGCGAAACCACCCAACGTGGCAGCGCCTTGGCAATGGTCCGGCCGTCCATGTGGTAGAAGAACAAGTTGTACGACTCCGCGCGACCGCCATGGTGCTCGTGCAGGATATAGCGCAGAGCTACCTGAATCGCATCGGCAAACAGGTCCGCTTCGGCTTGGTCGTGGGCGTCGTCGCTGGCGGCGATTCCCTGTGGAGCCGAGACGTTGACCTCAAAGAATCCCATGATCGGCTCGGTTGAGATGTTGACCGCGACCCTCCCGTGTCGCCAAACATCGATGCCTTCAAAGTTGGCTGAGGTCAGCGCCGCATAGCCGTCCTCCTGTTCCAAGCCCACAATCTGCATGTGTGGATGGACGAGGCTGCCGCCCGAAAGCGGGCCTTTGTTCTTGTACATGAGCACACTGCGGTACTGCTGGGAATCGATCATCTGCTGCCAACAGCCCAGAGCAAACCGCATCACATGATGCAGCTCATCCGGTTCATAGGTCACCAGGTCGGCGTCGTGATTGGCCGACTCGATCAATACGGTCTGACGGGTGGCCCGCAAGGTCTTGAACTTATTCTCGAGCCAGATGCAGTCACCATCGCGCTGGATGATGTTGGCGAGCCCCTCCGTGTCGCAAAAAGGGCACGCGGTGCCAGGGCGACGATTATCGTCGGGCTTGCCGCTCGCCTGCTGAACGTCAAATACCAGCGCCACGGGTTATACCTCCAGCGGCACGATCTTGGTGCCATGGAGCTCGGAGACGCCTAGTGCCGCCGCGACCGCGTCGCGATTTGCCGTAGTGATGCCGCCGCCGGGAAGGATGGTCAAACGATCGCCTGCATACTCGATTAAACGAGCCAGGTGATCGAAATTGTCCTCGATCGACGTACCGGCCGCACCGCCATGCGTGAGGATGCGCGTAACGCCGCAGTCGGCGAGCGTGTCAATGGCATCGAGCTGAGCCTCGGGCGAGAGCTGGTCAAATGCCATGTGGAAGGTGATGTCAAGGGACTCGCGCTTGCACTCCTCGGTCGCGCAGCCCGTAGCCATAACGAGAGCGCCGAGGATGAGCTCGTCGAGCGCCCAGCCGCCGGCACAGGGCTTGCAGCAGCCAAAGACCAGGCCGTCAACGCCGGCACTCACAGCAAGGCCCAGGTCCATCTCCATCATGCGCAGCTCGTCCTGGTTGTAATGAAAGTCGCCACCACGCGGACGAATCATGCACATCACTCGCGCGTCATGCTCGTGAGCGTAGCTGACTGTAGCGCTGATAACGCCGGCGGAAGGCGTGGTGCCACCGACGGCGAGGTTGTCACACAGCTCAATGCGCCCCGCACCGGCCTCGATGGCCGCCGGCACTCGCTCAAAGTTCTCGGCACAAAACTCGTACAGCATAGATAGGCCCCCAAAGACAGCAGATGTTTTCCGACGGGCATTGTCACACATCCCCATGAAGTTGCGGTGGAATAGGGACTGTTTTGGCGTCTAGAGCCCCCATTTAGTCCCTATTTCACCGCAACTCAGAATGATCTCTTGGGGACGGCGCTGCTGGCCGAAAAATGTTGCCGATGGTGAATGTTGCGCAACATGATTCGCGAATCTTAGGCAACCATAGCAGTATCGACATTCGTATCCAGAGGAAAGGATTGCCATGTTTAAGAGCATCCAAAAGAGCGGAAGGATTGCAGCAGTCGCCATCGGCCTGATCGCGGCCTTGTCTCCGCTCGCAGCCCCTCCAGCAGCATTAGCCAGCGGCAGTGTACCGACGCCTGAGCTGGAGAAGTCATACAGTTTTAAGACCAGCAGCGAGAACTCACTTATCAGCACAAGCGGCAATACTGAGTTCGGCTACCTGTACGATTACGACGACGATGTCAACTTAAAGAGCATAACCCTAGTCAATTTCAATGATGGCAGATTGAGTCCCATTGCCATCCCTGAGAAAAGCCTTGATTCCACAAGCCGCACCATCAGCGATCAGCTCTATTGGATAGACGGCAACAATTTGGTCATATTCTCGCCAGATAACCAAAGTCAAACAGTCCATCCCATCTTCTCAAACAAATACACTGACAGCTATGCAAGGGTCTCTGAGGATGGCGAGAGAGCGGCCGTGTGGCACGAGGGCGATGAATCAGAGCTTAAAGAGATCGAGATTTACGACCTTAAGTCAGACAAGTTAATCAAAGCGTATCAGGCAGAAAAAGATGATTGTAAGTTCATCTGCTCAAATGATATGAGCCGTCTTTATATCTTACAGTCCAATACCGGGAAAGGCGTTGTTGCGCTTAAGGTATTCAATTGCGATACGGGATCAACGGAGCTGAAAACCATTGGCGTAAAAAAGGACGGCAGGTCTTCGGACATTGAATACATTAACCCTAGCTTTAAATCGGAGGACATTTATCTTCAAAGCGACACAGCTCTAATAAAAGCTGACCGCGACGGAAATATGAGTGTTCTTTTTAACGATGACGAACACGCCTCCGGCTGGTTCAGTCCATCGGCATCAACCGATTTATATTTCATTTATATTAAAAAAGGCTCAAATGATCTTTTTGAAGAAGATGAAAATGGGGATTATCACCTGAATGAAAAAGACGCGAACCTCGGTGTTTACGATTGCGCAAGCGATGAGATTATCAGCTCTATCGCTTTCCCCTTTATCGATGGAGGGCTTGCCGATGTATCGCAAGATGGCAGTACCTTACTCGGAGTAAGCTCAAATGATGACAAATTCACAGCATGCCTCGTCGATACAAATACTGGAGCGAAAAACGAGTTTGACCCACATAAATGTCGTCTAGTATTCCTGTATGGCGATCGCAAGATAATGACAACTTACAACGATGAGGACGACCCTTCCACAGTCCACGTAAACATCTACAAGTCCAATATCCCCCATTCGCTGCCTGAGGATGTGCTGTACTTTGTCCAGACTCACCTGCCGTTTGTTATTGGCGGTGGCGTGGCGATCGTCCTCATCATCGGTGGCGCGATTGTTGTCCTTTGCATCCGCAAGAAGCGTGCGAAGGCCGCGAACGGTGCGACAGCCGCAGTGCCCAAGCCTCAGCGCAAGCAGCGTCGTCGTCAGAAGCGCGCCCAGCAGAACGCCGTTCCACCTGCAGCACCTGCGATGCCGACGGCACCAGCAGCCCCGACTGAGCCTGCCCGCTTCTGCCGTCACTGCGGAACCCCGCTCGTACCCGAAGCCCAGTTCTGCCCCACATGCGGACAAAAAGTAGACTAGCGAACAAAACCCAATAGCCCCCAACCACCAAGGCCCCGTTCCGAAACAATCCAGAACGGGGCCTTGTTTTGGTGCAAGGGGGTGGTGACCTAGTCGTTGGGGACGTTCTTAAACGACTAGTCATTCAAGAACGTCCCCAACGACTACCTGAAGTTGCGGTGGAATAGGGACTGTTTTGGCGTCTAGAATCCCTATTTAGTCCCTATTTCACCGCAACTTAAAAAGGGGCGCTGACCGGGATAGTCAGAGCCCCTTTGTTGAATGGATTAACCACCAAGATAGGCTTTGCGGACGTTATCGTCGTGCAGGAGTTCTTGGCCCGTGCCGGTCATGGTGATCTTGCCGGTCTCGAGCACGTAGCCGCGCGTAGCAATCGAGAGCGCCATCTGCGCGTTCTGCTCGACCAGAAGCACCGTGGTGCCGGCCTTGTGCAGGTCCTCGACAATCTGGAAGATCTGTTCAATCAGAATCGGCGCCAGGCCCATGGAAGGCTCGTCGAGCATGAGCAGCTTGGGGTTGCTCATAAGGGCGCGGCCCATAACGAGCATCTGCTGCTCGCCGCCCGAAAGGGTGCCGGCGACCTGTCGACGGCGCTCCTTAAGGCGCGGGAACTGCTCGTAGACGCGCTCCAGGCCCGGAGCAACCGTGGACTTGGGCTGTGTATAGGCGCCCATCTCCAGGTTCTCCTCGACCGTCATCTGCAAAAAGGCGCGACGGCCCTCGGGGACCTGAGCCAGGCCCTTACCAACCAGCTTATCGGCGGGCGTATGGGTAATGTCCTCGCCCATAAACTTGATGGAGCCGGTCTTGGAGCGCAGCAGGCCCGAGACGGTCTTGAGCGTTGTGGACTTACCAGCACCGTTCGCACCGATCAGAGCAACGATCTCGCCCTCGTTGACGTTAAAGGAGATGTCCTTGATGGCGTGGATGGCGCCGTACCAGACGTTGATGTTGTAGACGGAAAGCATCGGCTCTGCCATTTAGTTCTCCCCCTTATCCTGCTTGCCCAGATATGCCTCGATAACGGCGTCGTTGTTCTGGATCTCCTCGGCCGTACCCTTAGCAATGACCTTACCAAAGTTGAGCACGCAGATGCCCTCGCAGATGTTCATAACGAGCGACATATCATGCTCGATAAGCATGATGGCAATGCCAAAGGTGTCGCGAATCTTGACGATGTTCTCCATGAGCTCCGCGGTCTCGGACGGATTCATGCCGGCGGCAGGCTCGTCGAGCAGCAGCAGCTTGGGATTGGTGGCAAGTGCACGGACGATCTCCAGGCGGCGCTGAGCGCCGTAAGGCAGCGAGCCGGCCTGTTCGTTTGCCAGATGTTCCATATCAAAGATGGACAGCAGCTCCATGGCACGCTCATGGGCGGCCTTCTCGTGCTTCCAGTACGTCGGCAGGCGCAGCACGCCCTCAAAGCCGGAGTAACGCTCCTGGTTATGCAGGCCGACCTTAACGTTATCCTCCACCGTCATGGTATTAAACAGGCGAATGTTCTGGAAGGTACGGGCAATACCCATGCGGTTGACCTGGTAGACCGACTTGCCCGAGGTGTCCTCGCCGTCGAGCAGGATGGTGCCGTGCGTGGGCTGGTACACCTTGGTGAGCAGGTTGAAGACCGTGGTCTTACCGGCACCGTTGGGGCCGATCAGACCGGCGATCTCGGTCTTGCCGATAGTCAGGCTAAAGTCGTCGACTGCCTTAAGGCCACCGAACTCAATGCCCAGGTGGATGCACTCGAGTGCAGGGCGCTCGCCCAGGTCGCGGTCGGGAACGATGGCGCCAGAAGGATACGGGACCATCTTGCCCTTCTTGAACTCAAATTTACTGGGCATCGGCTGCCACCTCCTTCTTGGAAGCAAAGCGGTCCTTGACGCGACCGAAGAACGCCTTGAGCTGCGGGTTGTTGGTAAAAATCATGACCAGGATCAGCACGATGGCGTAGATGAGCATACGGTAGTCCGAGAACTGACGGAGCAGCTCGGGAAGCACCGTAAGCAGCGCCGCCGCGATGACGGAGCCGCGCATATTGCCCAGACCGCCCAGGACCACGAACACCAGAATGAGGATGGACGTGTTGAAGTCGAACTTGGTGGCGGAGAGCTGCGAGAAGTTACCGCCGAAGAGAGCTCCGGCAGCACCGGCGAGGGCAGCGGAAACCACGAAGGCGATCATGCGGTACTCGGTGACGGAGATGCCTACGGACTCGGCTGCAATCTTGTTATCGCGCACGGCCATAATGGCACGGCCGGTACGGCTGCGAACCAGGTTGAGCACGATCACGAGTGCGACCATGACCAGGATGGCACCGGCGAGGAAGGTCGAGTACGTCGACACGCCCGAGGCACCCTGGGCGCCCTTGATGATGGCGGTGCCGTCCTCGAGCAGGTGTAGGTCGTCGATCGTAGAGTTGCCCGTGATGTTAAAGATCACGTGCAGGCCGCGGGAGTCGACGCCCACAATGAGGCAGGTGACGATCTCCTTGATGATCTCGCCAAAAGCCAGGGTCACGATGGCCAGATAGTCGCCGCTCAGGCGCAGGACCGGGATGCCGATCAAGAAGCCCAGGATGGCGGCAGCGATGGCACCGACCACGATGCTGATGATAAGGCGCACCGGATCGGAGGGAACGGCGCTCTCGAGGGCGACCGCGGTGACGATACCCGTGTAGGCACCGACACTCATAAAGCCCGCATGGCCCAGCGACAGGTCGCCCGCGATGCCGACGACAAGGTTGAGGGAAATGGCCATGACGATGTAGGCCGTAATGGGGACCAACTGACCGGCGATCATGCGTGGGATCATGTGGTTCGACTGCATAAAGAACACGATGGCAAATGCCACGATGCACATGGCGTACGTGACAAAGTCGTGACGCGTCTGCTTGTCTTTAAGAAACTTCATAACGCTCACCTACACCTTCTCGGGGACGTACTTGCCCAAGAGGCCGGCAGGCTTGACGAGCAGGACGATGATCAAAACACCAAAGACGATGGAGTTGGCAAGGCTCGTGGAAATGTAAGCCTGCGCCATCGCCTCGATGATGCCGATGAGAATGCCGCCGACAAAGGCGCCGGGGATGGAGCCGATGCCACCGAAGACGGCGGCGTCGAAGGCCTTGATGCCAGGCATGGCACCCGTCGTGGGCTGCAGCACCGGCGAGTAGGAGCACAGCAGCACGCCGGCGATGCCGGCAAGGGCGGAGCCGATGGCAAACGTCATCGAGATGGTGCGGTTGACGTTGATGCCCATGAGCTGAGCGGCGGCTTTGTCCTCGGACACGGCGCGCATGGCTTTGCCCATCTTGGTCTTACCTGTAAAGAACATCAGGCCGGCCATGATAACCAGGCAGGCGACGATGGTGACGAGCGAGACGGCGCTTACGTTGAACTTGGCCAAGAACTCCGGCACCTGGAAGGTGACGAGCGAAGTGAAGTTCTTGGGCGTGGCGCCCCACAGAAGCTGCGCGGCGTTCTGCAGGAAGTAAGACACGCCGATGGCTGTGATCAGAACGGCCAGAGGGCCTGCTTGGCGCAGCGGCTTATAGGCCAGACCCTCGATGAGAACACCGAGAACCGTGCAGGCCACACAAGAGAGAACTACAGATGCCCAGCCTGGGAGGCCGAGATACGACGTGGCGCAGAACGAGACATAGGCACCGACCATGATGACGTCGCCGTGAGCGAAGTTGAGCATCTTGGCGATACCGTAGACCATGGTGTAGCCCAACGCGATGATGGCGTAGACGCTGCCCATGGACAGGCCGTTGACCAGGTATTGGATAAAGACCGTCATGTTCCACATCCCCCTTTCGAATAGGTTTCCAGTTGATGTATGAAACAGGGACGTTACATCGTCCCTAGATACCAAGCAAGCAGGGAAGGCCAAAACCTCCCCTGCTTGGGATCAAAACCGCTCTATGTAAGGCGGCCAATTAGGCCTGTACGTACTTGCCGTCGGTGATGACGTAAGCCGTGGGCTCCTTCTGGACCTGGCCCTTATCATTCCAGGTGAGCTTGCCGGTCAGACCGTCAACGGTAATCTTGAGCATAGCCTTGGACAGCTTCTCGGCGGCCTCGGTCGGGTCGGCGTCGACACCAAGACCGGCCTCCTTGACGGCCTCGGCCACCGCGTGCACGCCGTCGTAGGCGTCGGCGGCAAACTGGTCGGGGGTATCGCCGTACTTATCCTTGTAAGCGTTAACGAAGTCGGCGTTCTTCTCGTCGTCGGCAGAGAACGGGGTCATGAGCAGCAGACCCTCGGCAAGAGAGGTATCGAAGCCCTCAACGCCCAGGATGCCGTCCATGCCGTCGCAGCCCATCATCTTGACGTCGTAGCCCATGTCCTTGGCGTTCTTGAGCAGGACGGACGCCGGCGTGTAGTAGATCGGCGCAAAGATCATGGTGGCGCCGGCCTGCTTGGCCTTGGTCAGCTGGTTGGTAAAGCTCGTGGCGGAGTCGTCCTTAAAGGTCTCCTCGTCAACAATCTCGAGCTTGGACTCAGCGGCCTGGGCCTTAAAGGAATCTGCGATGCCCGAAGAATAGGCGTCGCCGGAGTTATAGAACAGCACGAACTTCTCGTCCGCATACTTCTGCGCCAGGAACTTGGCAGCGTTGACACCCTGGTTGGGGTCGGTGAAGCAAACCTGAAAGACGCAATCCTTGCCGTCGGTGACGTCCTCGGAGGACGCGGACGGGGTGATCATGAACGTCTTGGGGTCGTTACCGCACTCTGCGGCAACGGCAACCGACGCACCCGTGGTGGTCGGGCCGACGAGGGCCTGCATGCCCCAGTCGAGCAGGGTGTTGAAGGCGTTGACGGCCTTCTCGCCATCGGCCTGGTCGTCCTCGGCCTTGCTGGCAAGCGGCAGCTCCTTGGTCGAGAAATCCTTGCAGCCAAGCTCGACACCCTGGGTAACGGACTTGCCGTAGGACGCGTTGGCGCCGGTCAGCGGGCCGATGGTGCCGATCTTAAACGAAGCGTCGCTCGAAGCGGAACCGCTGTCGCCGCCGTTGGAGGAGCAGCCAGCTAGAATGGACATCGCCCCCAGACCTGCTGCGCTCGCGATAACGCTCCTGCGATTCATAACAGGGTTCAATGACTTACCGGTGAGGCTCGACATGCGGCTCTCCTCTCAAATCTCGTCGGGTTTCGGTTACCCGACAGGCCATCCTTCGCCGTGTTCGGCGTTCGCAAAATAGTAGACGCTTTAGTTGAGAAAAGTGGCGATTATTTCAACTTTTCTTTTGTTTTGCCAATTTATCCATAATTCTGCGTATTCCTGTCGGTTTATGCAGTTTAGCCACTTTATTGTGTGAAAGTAATGTTTCCGTTCTGTTACAGGCGTCCTTGCCCTGAATAAAACGGCCCCACCGGTGTCGTTATATGCACTTAGGCGGCGATGTACTTGCCATCCTGAATCACATAGGCCGTAGCGGGCTTTTCGACCTGGCCCTCGTCGTTCCACGTGAGCTCACCCGTCAGGCCCTCAATCTTGATCTTGCGCATGGCACGGGCAAGATCGTCGGCAATGTCAGCACCATCGGCCGTAATATCGATGCCCGCCTTGTAAATGGCCTCGGCGATGGCGTGGACACAATCGTAGGCGTCGGCGGCAAACTGGTTAGGCGTCTCGTCGTAGGCATCCTTATAGGCCTTGACGAAGTCGGCGTTCTTCTCATCGTCGGCAGAGAACGGGGTCATGAGCAGCACCCCCTCGGCAAGAGAGGTATCGAAGCCTTCCACAGAGAGCAAGCCATCCATGCCGTCGGTACCCATGAGCGTCATGTCGTAGCCCATGTCCTTGGCGTTTTTGAGCAAAACGGACGCCGGCGTGTAGTAGATCGGGGCAAAGATAAGCGTGGCGCCGGCCTCCTTGGCCTTGGTGAGCTGGTTGGTAAAGCTCGTGGAGGAATCGTCCTTAAAGGTCTCGGTATCGACGATATCGAGCTTGGACGCCTTGGCCTGCTCGGCAAAGGCGTCGGCAACGCCTGAACTATACGTATCGCCGGAGTTGTAGAACAGGGCGATCTTGGCATCCGCGTACTTCTCGACCAAGAACTTCGCGGCGCTGGCGCCCATGGTGGGATCGGTGAAGCAAACCTGAAAGACCGTGGTCTTATCCTTGGTGACGTCGAGCGACGAGGCCGAAGGCGTGACCATGAGCATATCGTCGGCGATCTCGCCCGAGACGGCAACGGCGGCACCGGTGGTAACGGGGCCGACGAGTGCCTGCATGCCCCAGTCGCACAGGGTATTGAAGGCGTTGATAGCCTTCTCACCGTCGGCGACATCGTCCTCGGACTTAAGCGAGAGTTTGAGGTCCTTGGTCGAGAAAACCTTGGCGGCGAGCTTGGCACCCTTCTCGGCCGAAACGCCATAGGTTGCCGCGGCGCCGGTCAGAGGGCCGATGACACCGATTTTGAAGGTCTTGCCGTCATCGGCGGAGCCGCCATCCGAGCCACCCGACGAGCAACCAGCGAGTGCGGCGGCGGTGCCGAGCGCCGCGGTGCCGGCGAGAAAGTTCCTACGGCTGAGCGCGCTGTTGATGTTGAACATGGTGTCCCCCTTTTTTCGCTGGCCGCGGTGCGGCCGTCTTGCGGTACGGGGCAAACCTTATGGCGCAAGCGTTGACAGTTTGTTACCGAGTTCCGTTTGTAGCGAGCATGTTTCCAATGTTTCCGCAGCGTTTCGGGGGTGCCGTTTTGTGCGACTCCTGTTGCCTGGCGAGCACGTGCTCTCGGTTCACGCTAGAATGCACTCAACCTGTAATCGGTTAATCCATCTATAAGATGCACGAAGGAGCTATCTATGAGCGAACCCCTGCGCACCGTGAACGTCGGCCTGATCGGTCTGGGAACCGTCGGCGGCGGCGTGGCCCGTCTGATCAAGAGCCACCACGATGAGTACCTGGCAGCCTACGGCATCGACCTTAAGCTGACCCGCGCCTGCGCGCTTGCTTGGGAGCAGGCCGAGGCAGCCGGTATTGAGCGTGAGGCCTTTACGAGCGACTGGCACGATGTCGTCACCGACCCCGCCGTCGACATCGTCGTCGAGCTGATCGGCGGCGAGCATCCCGCAACCGAGATCTTTACCACCGCCTTCGAGAACGGCAAGCACGTCGTCTCTGCCAACAAGGCCCTGCTGGGCCGTCATGTCGAGACGCTCGCCGAGAAGGCGCGCGCATGCGGCGTGCAGATTAAGTGCGAGGCCAGCTGCGGCGGCGGCATCCCCATCGTGAGCACGCTCGAGCACGACTTGGTGGGCAACAAGGTCCTGACCATCGCCGGCATTCTCAACGGCACCACCAACTACATCCTGTCGCGCATGGACGCCGAGGGCGCCGATTACGCCGACGTGCTCGCCGACGCCCAGGCCAAGGGCTACGCCGAGGCCGACCCGTCCGCCGACGTCGACGGCTTCGACGCCGCCAGCAAGACGGCGATCCTCGCCTCCATCGGCTTTGGCACCCGCGTGACCACCGATGATGTGTACCAGCAGGGTATTCGCACCATCGGCGCCGAGGACATCGCCCAGGCCCGCGAACTCGGCTACACCATTAAGCTGCTCGGCATCGCCCGCAACACCGACGCCGGCGTCGACGTCCGCGTGCACCCCACGCTGATCCCCGCCGACCACATGCTTGCCAAGGTCAACGGCGCCATGAACGCCGTCTACGTGGTGGGTGACGCCGTGGGCGAGACCATGTTCTACGGTGCCGGCGCAGGCTCCTTCCCCACCGCGAGCGCCGTCGTGGGCGACATCCTGTCGCTCTCCGAGCAGATCAGCCGCGGCGTGGCTCCGCTGCCCGAGATTGAGCCCTATGGTCACAACCTCGCCTTTAAGCCCATGGACGAGCTCCAGACCAAGTACTATGTGCGCCTGAAGGTCGCCGACCGCGTGGGCGCCCTGTCCGAGACGGTCGATATCTTTGCCAAGCACAACATCTCGATCTCGCTCATCAACCAGGTCGAGGACGGCAAGTCGGGCGTCAGCGATGCCTGCTCGGTCATCTTCCTGACGCACCGCGCGCTCGAGAAGGACGTCCAGGCTGCCGCCGCCGAGCTTGCCAGCGTCGACTGCGTGGCCGAAGTCGCCAACGTCCTGCGCATCGAGGACGTCGAGGCCTGGACCGAAGGCGTCATGGCCAACTAGTCCACTACTTCGAACCTCAACGGAGCTCAACGCAAAAGGCGCGCTGCCTGCATCAACCGCAGGCAGCGCGCCTTCTTCTGTTTGAAGTAGAAGCCGTGTCCCAGAATTCCGGCTCAGACCGGGACGCAGCTTCCCTCAGGGCCATGCTTCGGAAAGTGCGCCCCGTTTTGAACGCCGATTCTGGGACGCACTTTCCGCAACGAGCCTCTCGCGGAAAGCGCGTCCCACTCTGAGCGTCCATTCTGGGATGTGGCTTCCCGATGGGGGCCGATGCGGAAGCTGCGTCCCGTTTCGAGCCTTCAAAGCGGGACGCAGCTTCCCCGAGAGAGTATCAACTACCTGCCGTCGTCGTCCTGGGCTTCATCGTGCGCGTAGAGCTCCAGCATGCGGCGGCGGTATTCGTGCACGGCGAGCTTGGCGCGCTCCAGGCGGCGGCGCTCACGCGGAGTCAGCTCGGACGGGTCGACCTCATCACCATAGGTCTTATCGGCAAGAAGATGCGCCGCGTCCACGATGCGGGCATCGATGTGGCCGCTCGCTGCCTCGGCGGAAAGACGCTCGGCAATCGTATCGAGCGTAGGCAGACCCTCGAATACGCGACCGTGACCATGCGAGGTCAGCAGCTCGTGCTCGCGTGCGAGCAGGCTCGCCAAATCGTGATGGGCACGCAGAATGTCGAGCGCATCGGATGGATGCTCGGCAACCTCTGCCACGGCGGCGACCGGTGCGGCGTCGACCACGCGGTAGAAGAGCTGCGCGAGCAATGGCATCAAGAACACCGTGATGGCACCGGCGGCAACCATGACCGACGCAATGTCTTGCGACAGCGCGCCCGCGTTGACGGCAACGCTTGTCACGGCAACGATGATCGGCAGCGCCGTGGTGCAGTACAGGGCCACCGTAATGCGACCATACGCCGACACATCGCGCGTCACGGGACAAATGCTCATAGAGATGAGAATGGGCACGGCACGAATAATCAGCAGCGCCACGATAAAGCCCACGAGCAAGCCCGGGCGCGACGCCACGGCCGTCAGATCGATCTTCGCGCCCGATACGGTAAAGAACACCGGAATCAAAAAGCCATAGGCCAGGCCATCGAGCTTGGTCTCGAGCGTATGGTTGCCCTCGGGGATGATGTAGCGCAGGACAAAGCCGGCGGCAAAAGCGCCCAACACGATATCGAGGCTAAAAATAGCGGAAAACGCCACGAGCGTGACCAAAATAAGCACCGTCAGGCGCACGAAGGTCTGCGACGTGGTGTCGGCGCGCTCCTGAATAAAGGCGAAAAACCGGCTGCCGATGCGTTTGGAACGGCCGGGGACCACAGCAAGCAGCACACACACGGCGGCAAATAAGCCCAAGATCAGCAGCGTCTCGATGCCCGTACGGGCAGACAGCAGTACCGACATGGCGAGCACGGGGCCGAGCTCGCCCCACGTACCATAGGCGAGAATCGAATCACCGACGCGCGTTCCGGCAAGCGACCGCTCGCGCAAGATGGGCATGAGCGCTCCAAGCGCCGTCGAGGTCAAGGCGAGCGTCACGGCGATACCGTCGAAATGGCTGACCGAGAACCACGGCGTAAAGCGCACGGCAAGCCAGGCGATACCAAACGTGACGGCCCACGTCGCCAAGCCGTAGCGCCCCTCCACACCCGTAATGTTCTTAGGGTCGATCTCAAAGCCGGCAAGCAGGAACAAAAAGGCCAGGCCGAGCTCTGACACGAGCGAAACCTCGGCATCTACATGGATGACGCCGAGCATATGAGGTCCCAGCACCGCACCGAGCACGAGCAAAAAGACCGTCTCGGGAACGGGTTTTCCAGGAATCGCCGAGGCGATGAAGGGGCTTGCAAAGGCCACGAGCGCGATGATGGCGAGTGAAACGAATGCCATGTGATGCCTTTCTCTTGTTTGCGCTTCACTGTAGCACCCTCGCCGTCCGCAACGCGCCACGAGCTGTCGTATCATAGTGAGGTTTACAAACATGTGGCTCAAGGCGACCGCAGGGCAGGCCCCGCAAACCGACCGCTGCCGCATACCGTACCGTACGCCCAACCGATCAGGAAGGCAGGAACCAATGGTCTCTCGTATCTACGTGGAGAAGAAACCCGGGTTCGACGTCGAGGCTCAGCAGCTCAAGGGCGAGCTGACCGAGATTCTCGGCATCAAGGGCATCGAGGCCCTGAGGATCATCAACCGCTACGACGTCGAGGGCATCGACGAGGAGCTTTTCCGCTCCTGCGTGCCGACCGTCTTTAGCGAGCCCCAGGTCGATGTGACCTACGACGAGCTCCCCGTAAGCGATGGCGCCGTCTTTGCCGTCGAATTCCTGCCTGGCCAGTTTGACCAGCGCGCCGACTCCGCCAGCGAGTGCGTGCAGCTCATCAGCCAGGGCGAGCGCCCCGCCGTGCGCTCCGCCAAGGTCTATATGATCTCGGGCGCTCTGGACGAAGCCGCCATCGAGGCCATCAAGCACTACGTGGTGAACCCCGTCGAGGCGCGCATCGCCTCGCTCGACCTGCCCAAGACGCTGTACATGGAGACCCCCGAGCCCCAGCCCGTCGAGGTGCTCGACGGCTTCCGCGAGCTCGATGAGGCCGGCCTTGCCGCCTTTATCGCCGATCGCGGCCTTGCCATGGACGAGGCAGACATCGCCTTCTGCCAGCAGTACTTCCGCGATGAGGACCGCGACCCCACCATCACCGAAATCCGCGTGATCGACACCTATTGGTCCGATCACTGCCGCCATACCACCTTCGGCACCGTCCTGGACGACGTGACGATCGACGACGCCGTGGTGCAGCAAGCCTTCGACCGCTACATGGAGATGCGCCACGAGCTCGGTCGCGACGCCAAGCCCGTCTGCCTCATGGACATGGGCACCATCGGCGCCAAGTACCTCAAGAAGACCGGCGTCATGACCGATGTCGACGAGTCCGAGGAAATCAACGCCTGCACCGTCAAGGTGAAGGTCGATGTCGATGGCGAGGACCAGGACTGGCTGTTCCTGTTTAAGAACGAGACCCACAACCACCCGACCGAGATCGAGCCCTTCGGCGGTGCCGCCACCTGCGTGGGCGGCGCTATCCGCGACCCGCTCTCGGGCCGCAGCTATGTGTATCAGGCCATGCGCGTCACCGGTGCCGGCGACCCCACCGTCCCGGTTTCCGAGACGCTCGAGGGCAAGCTGCCGCAGCGCAAGCTCGTGACCACTGCCGCCGCCGGCTACTCCAGCTACGGCAACCAGATCGGCCTTGCCACCGGTCAGGTCAACGAGCTCTATCACCCCGGCTACGTGGCCAAGCGCATGGAGGTCGGCGCCGTCGTGGGCGCTACCCCGGCAAACCACGTTCGTCGCGAGTGCCCCGCCCCCACCGACAAGATCATCCTGCTGGGCGGCCGCACCGGCCGTGACGGCATCGGCGGTGCCACCGGCTCCTCCAAGACCCAGAACACCGAGTCCATCGAGACCTCGGGCGCCGAGGTCCAGAAGGGCAACGCCCCGGTCGAGCGCAAGCTGCAGCGCCTCTTCCGCCGCGGTGACGCCTGCCGCCTGATCAAGCGCTGCAACGACTTTGGCGCCGGCGGCGTCTCGGTCGCCGTGGGCGAGCTTGCCGACGGTCTGTACGTGGACCTGGACACCGTGACCAAGAAGTACGACGGCCTGGACGCCACCGAGCTCGCCATCTCCGAGTCCCAGGAGCGCATGGCCTGCGCCGTCGCCGACGGTGACGTCGAGGAGTTCATGGGCTACGCCGCCGAGGAGAACCTGGAGGCGACCGTTATCGCCGAGGTTACCGCCGAGCCGCGCATGCGTATGGCCTGGAACGGTGTCGCCATCGTCGACCTATCCCGCGAGTTCCTCAACTCCAACGGCGCGCCCAAGCACCAGGTCGCCCACGTGTGCGCCCGCAGCGTGTGGCAGCCCAGCTGGGCCGGCACCACGCTCGCCGAGCGCATGACCTCGCTCGTCACCGACCTCAACGTCGCTTCCAACAAGGGCCTTTCCGAGCGCTTCGACTCCACCATCGGCGCCGCGACCGTGCTTATGCCTTTTGGCGGCAAGACGCAGCTCACCCCGAGCTCTGCCATGGTCGCCAAGTTCCCCGTGGACGGCGAGACCACCACGGCAAGCGCCATGGCATGGGGCTTCAACCCCTACCTGATGGAAGCCGACCAGTTTGCTGGCGCCTACCTGTCCGTGGTCGAGTCCATCGCCAAGCTCGTGGCTGCCGGCTTTGAGCACAAGCGCGCCTATCTCTCCTTCCAGGAGTACTTCGAGCGTCTGCGCACCGAGGCCGAGCGTTGGGGCAAGCCCACGGCAGCCGTCCTGGGCGCCCTCATGGCCCAAGTCGACCTGGGTGCCGGCGCCATCGGCGGCAAGGATTCCATGAGCGGCTCGTTTGAGGACGAGGCCGGCGAGCTCAACGTTCCGCCGACTCTGATCAGCTTCGCTGTGGCCGTGGGCCGCGCGGCGCGCGCCGTCTCCCCTGAGTTCAAGGGCCTGACGCACCGCGTCGTCCGCATCGCCCCCGCCACCTATGGCGAGGACTACCGCCCCGATGCCCAGCAGCTGCTCGCCGCGTTTGACGCCGTCGAGGCGCTCACTGCTACCGGCGACGCCCTGGCCGTCTCCACGCCCGGCTACGGCTGCGGCGCCGAGAGCCTCTTTAAGATGTGTGTCGGCAACCAGATCGGTATCGAGCTTGCCGAGGATGTGGACGTGGAGAGCCTCTTCACCCCGCTCTACGGCAGCTTTATCGTCGAGCTTGCCGAGGACGCCGAGCTGCCCGAGGTCGCCGACGGCGTTGTCGTCGAGTCCCTGGGTACCACCGTCGAGGGCTATGTCATCGACACCGGCTCCGAGGTCATCGAGCTCGCCGAGCTCCAGGAGGCCTGGGAGAGCGGCATCGAGGGCGTCTTCGCCTACCGCAGCGCCGGCGAGGCCCCCGAGGTCGAGACCATCGACTTCCGCGCCAAGGACATCCACGTGTACGGCGGCGCCAAGATCGCCCGCCCGCGCGTGATCATCCCCGTGTTCCCCGGCAACAACTGCGAGTACGACAGCGCCCGCGCCTTCCGTGCCGCCGGTGCCGAGGCCGACACCTTCGTGATCAACAATCTCACGCCCGAGGCCGTCGCCGAGAGCACCCACGAGCTTGCCCGCCGCATCCATGCAAGCCAGATCGTCATGATCCCCGGCGGCTTCTCGGGCGGTGACGAGCCCGACGGCTCTGCCAAGTTCATCACGGCGTTCTTCCGCGCTCCCGAGGTCACCGAGGCAGTCCGTGACCTGCTCAAGGCCCGCGACGGCCTGATGCTGGGCATCTGCAACGGCTTCCAGGCCCTGATCAAGCTCGGCCTGGTGCCCTACGGTGACATCGTCGACGCCACGCCCGATGCGCCCACGCTGACGTTCAACACCATCGGTCGCCATCAGAGCCGCCTGGTGCGCACCCGCATCTCGTCCAACCTGTCCCCGTGGCTGTCGCAGTGCAGCCTCGACGACCCCTACACCGTCGCCATCAGCCACGGCGAGGGCCGCTTTGTCGCCAATGACGAGGTGCTCGCTCAGCTGATTGCCAACGGCCAGGTCGCCACGCAGTACGTGGGCGAGGACGGCAAGCCCAGCATGGATCTTTCCGTCAACCCCAACGGCTCCGCACTCGCCATCGAGGGCATCACGAGCCCCGACGGCCGCGTCCTGGGCAAGATGGGCCATGCCGAGCGTCGCGGCGACAACCTGTACCGCAACGTGCCCGAGCATGTCCCCGGCGACAAGTTCATGCCGATCTTTGAGAGCGGCGTAGCCTACTTCGCTTAATACGTTCCCATCGGGTACAATCCCCTCGGGTAACAACACCCGCCACCGACACATCCGGTGGCGGGTTCTTTTTTTGCTTCGCGCATGTAGAAAGGACATCATGAAAAGCCGCAAGCCGTATCTCGCCACCCTGCCCGGACTCATCTTGTGCTGTCTTGTTTGCTGCGCGCTCTGGGGATCGGCCTTTCCCTGCATCAAGATCGGCTACGGCCTCTTTGGCATACCCGCGCACGACAGCGCCTCGCAGCTGCTCTTCGCGGGTCTGCGCTTCACCCTTGCCGGCATACTGGTCATTGTTGGCATGAGCGTGGCCCAGCGCCGTCCGCTCGTTCCGCAGGCTCGCGACATCAAGCCCATCTGCATCTTGTCGCTCTTCCAGACCATCGGCCAGTACTTCTTTTTCTACCTTGGTCTCTCGCGTGCCAGCGCCATGTCGAGCTCCATCATCGAGGCCAGCGCCAACTTCCTAGCCATCCTCTTTGCCGCCCTGGCGTTTCGCACCGAAAAGCTCGATGCGGCCAAGGTGCTCGGCTGCGTGCTGGGCTTTGCCGGTGTCGCGCTCGTCAACCTTTCGGGCGCGGACGGCACCTTTGGCTTTGCGCTCGACGGCGAGGGCTTTATCCTGGCCTCCACCGTCGCGGGTGCCCTTTCGACTTGCCTGATCGGTATCTTCTCGCGTGAGCACGACGGCGTCTTGCTTGCCGGGTGGCAGTTCTTGGTCGGCGGCCTGGTCCTTACCGCCATCGGCTTTTTGATGGGTGGCGCGCTCTCCCCCACGGCGATTGCCCCCGCCATCGCGCTCATCATCTACATGGCGCTTATCTCCGCGGTCGCCTACTCGCTGTGGTCGCGCCTGCTTGCCGTCAACCCCGTCAGCCGCGTCTCGGTCTTTGGTTTTATGAACCCCGTCTTTGGTGTGCTGCTGAGCGCGCTGCTGCTCGGCGAGGGCGCTGGCACGAGCCCCGTTACCGTCATCGTTGCCCTGCTGTTGGTCTGCGGTGGCATCATCATCGTCAACAAACCCAAAAAAGCCTAGCGAGCTCACTTTTTTAGAGAGGGCGTTCGCACGCTTTAGCTTAATGGAGCACACTGGTTCTCGTTGATTTCGTACCGAGCCGCGGCGGCAGACGCTCGTCTTGCCGCACCGCGCCTGGGCATTATGGCCGGTGGCCCCGCAAACGCAAAAAAGAGCGCACGACCATCGCAACGGTCGTGCGCCCTTTTTTCTAGCGTATCTGGACGCCGGCTTTCTTTTTCTCGGCCTTGACGCGGTAGAGCTCCGCATCCGCAGCGCGAAGTAAGTCTTGCCAGGTATCAACGCCATCACCAACCCGTGCGTAGCCGATGGACATCCGCAACAGATACGGCACCTCGGCACGAGCGAGCTCGTCGTTAATCGCCGAACACAGGTCTATGATGTCCTGTTCCGCTGCTGCCTTCTGGAGCACCACGAACTCATCGCCGCCATAACGTGCGATAAAACCACCAGACGCCGAGCAGACCTCTTTGAGCGTAGCAGATATGACCTGGAGGGCATGATCGCCCTCCACATGTCCATACCGGTCGTTAATCTGCTTAAAGCCGTCGGCATCCATCATAAGCAGATACACATCTTCGGCCTGATCCACATTTGAAAAGAGCGACAGCATATAAGTCTCAAAACGGTTGCGATTGTTAAGGCCAGTCAACGGGTCGGTCGAGATCAGCTGCTCCTGGTAGATGATGTAGAGCAGCAGGATGCTCAGCGTTATACCGACGCAAAGGCCCGGCACCGAAAACAAAACCTGGAAGGTACCGCCCACCAGAGCGGGAACCGCAAAAAAGGCGAGGGTGCGATAAATGGCCTTCTTTTGCAGACTTTCGACTTTTCGAGTCTGAATAAAGGCATGCAAAGACGTATATATGATGTAGCAGTAGCTAACGATAGGTTGAATCATATAAAGCGCTCCGCGACGATATACGCCCTGCGCATCGATATAGAACATAGTGTGCGTCCAGTAGCTGATAAATGCCAGCACGACCACCAATACGGTTGGCAACGTCACGAGCGCCACCCTATAGCGCGCGGTCAAAAGGCGAGAGCCCTGCACTGTCTCGGAATAGAAAAACCAAATGAGGCACGCGATGGCGAACAGCGAAAACGAGACCGCGTTGGAAATCCAGTTGGCCGTGATGCCTACAGGAGTGCTCACGCCGTCCGAGAGCGTCCAGATCATATCGAAGAAAATGTAGGCAGCAGACGTGTAGCCCAGCATGCTAAACAGAAGCTGCTGGGTACTCGAGAACAAGGAGCGACGGCTTCGCGCGGCAAGCCCGATAAGAACAATCATGCATAGCAGGAATATCTCAATCTTGAGTGCCTTAACCACTAGACGCCATCCCTTCAATATCCAAGTGGCCAGAATCGCCCAATTAGAATCTGGGCAATAAACACCCCCTACTCCGCAGGGGTAAGGGGAATAATAGCAGAGCGCCCGAACGTCACTGCAAGACAGCTTTCGTTCGGGCGCCTATACGGCGCGAATTGCACACGCCGGCTTGATTGACTCGCGTCGACGATTACTCGCCGTCGATGTCGGTCGCGACGGCCTCCTCGATGGCCTCGACACCGACAGGCGACAGATCCTCTTTGCCGTGGCAGAACTTCTTATCGACCCAGCCGGTCAGGATCGGAGCCATGACTGCCGTGATGATGACGGCGGTGGCGATCTGGGCGTACGCAGTGGGTGCAAGCTCGGCATAACGCGGTGCGACCTCGGCGAGGGCGACCGGCGTGGTCATAGCCGTGCCGGCGATAGTGGAGCAGGCAACGGCCGCCTTGCCGTTGCCGCCACACAGGCGCTCGAAGGCAAAGGTAATGGGACCGACGATAAACAGCGTGATGAGGCCCAGCAAGATACCGGAAATACCGCCGGTGATAAAGCTCGAAAGGCTCATGGACGCACCGAGCTGAAATCCGATAACGGCGATTGCAGGATTGGAGCCAGGAACCAGCAGGTTCTTGATAAACGGGAACAAGTTGCCCAAAACCATGCCGATAACAAGCGGCAGGATGGATCCGATGATGGTGCCGACGGGGATGTTGGCGAGACCCGAGACACCGAGGATGATCATCGTGACGGCGGGGCCGGCCGTAAAGAACAGGATACCGACGGCGCCCTGCTCGGACTCATCGCCAAACTCGCCCATGATGCCCGTATAGAGCGCCATGTTGCAAAACGTGATGCCACCGATGATTGAGACCGAGCTCAGGCCCAAAAAGTTGTCGTTAAAGAAATACGCAACGCCCAGGCCCAGCGCGGCTGCCACCACAAGCTTAGGAATCAGCACGACGATGCCGGTCTTGATAGCGCCCGGCGTGGACTTAAAGCTGATGCCAGCGCCCACAAACAGCAGGATCGCGGCGACGATGGTGTTGGAGCCGCCGCGGCAGGCGGCGGTAAAGAAGCCGCCGATCTCGAAGACCTGCGGGCAGAAAGTATTCAGCAAAAGGCCGACGATCATCGGGTAGATCATGATGTCACCCGGGATGCGCGGGACTTTGAATTTCTTTTGCTCGTTGGCGGTCGCTTCCTGTGCCATGAAATCCCCATTTCCGCTGACGCAGAACAAAAGCCCACGTCACACTTTGCTACAGTAAAGTTTGACCATGGTACCAGAAGAAGCAGACCGGCTCGGTGAGAAATTCGATTCGTTGGGCCGGGACGCTAAACGCGCCCTTGCTTTTATACAAGGCTCAAAACGATATAGAACACGATGCCCGAGACGCAGCACCACAACATCGACTTTGTCTTGATTGCCACCGCCACGACACCGGCAGCCGCAATCCAGGGAATCAAGCCCTGCCACAAGCCGGCGTCAAAAGCGCCAGGGCTTATCAAATCGTTAGCGACCAGCGCCGCAAAGGCGGCGGGCGGAATATAACCCAAGGCCTCGGTAACGCGGGGCGACAGCGTTCTCCCGCGCAAGGCAAACGCCGGGGCAATGCGGAAAAACGCGATAGCCGCCCATGACGACAGCCACAGGACCAAAAACTCATTAACGGGCATCGCGAGCGCCCCTTCCTTCGGCGAAAGCATCGCACGCAAGCGCCGCGGCAACGCCGACGAGCACGCTTGTCGGCACGGCGATATTCGTCCACCCCAAGAACTTGCATATGGCGACAGACACCGCAGCCATAGCGGCAGCCACGACATTGCCGCGCGACAGTCGCTGCGAAAAGAGCAGGCAGATAAAGAGCGAGGTGCAGACAAAACCAGCAATAGCGGTAGGGACATCGACAACGGCGCCGACGATGGCGCCCGTCGTACACGAAACGCCCCATGTTGCGATGAGGATCGCGTTGAGCGCAAAGGACTCGTGCGGGCCCCAATCCTCCCCTTCAACCAACTTGGCAAGCGAGATGCCATATGCCTCTTCGGTGAGCGTCGCGGCAACGGCCAGCGTCTGACGCTTCGAGGCACCCCTCAGATGGGGTGCGATCGATGCCGAATAAAGTGCAAAGCGCGAGGAGATTGCGGCCACACTTGCGACAATCGATGCCGCAGGCACACCTGCCAGCCACAGGTTGCAGACCATAAACTGGCCGCTACCCGTCACAAACGTGCTGCTCAGAGCAAAAACCATCCAGGGCTCCATTCCCGTCTGCGCCATAATCATTCCGCACGGCGCGCCTATCGCAACATAGGTAAGCATCACCGGCCAGACGGTTTTAACGATTTTGAGCACCATAGCGTTCCTCGTCCCGACAAGATTTCCGAGCCGCATTCAACGACGCGACAGAATCATCGTCCGGTGGCAACCGAGTTCACCTACAATTGCCACCGGATCGAAAGACACAGCTTTTTAGGAAGTCATTATGACAGCTATCGATCGGGGCCGGGCGACCGCGGCCTTCAAACGCTATACCGATGCTTACGATGCCGCCAATCCACGTATCGCGCTCAAAATCGAGCATACGTACCACGTTGCCGAGGCATGCGATGCCGTGGCGCGCGAGCAGGGCTGGTCGACAGAGGATATTGACCTGGCCTGGCTTTGCGGCCTGTTACACGATATGGGACGCTTTGAACAGTTGCGGCGCTGGGACACCTTTAAGGACGCCGAGAGTATGAGCCACGCAGCGTTGGGCGTCGGGGTCCTCTTTGGCGAGAACCCCGACGACGCGCCTGCCACAACAAGCATCCGAGATTTTATCGAGACCGACGAGGACGACGAGCTCATCCGCGCGAGCATCGCCTATCACAGCGACTTTCGCCTGCCGGCACAACTCGACGAGCGTACACGGCGCTTCTGCGATATCGTGCGCGATGGCGACAAAATCGACATTATGCGCACCATCGCCGACAGCACCGTCGACACTATCCTCAAGGTTGATGAGGACACATTTCTCGCCAGCCGGTTCTCGACACCGGCTCTCGCTGCCTTTGACGAGCGCCGCTGCGTCGCACGCGATGAACGCGAGGAGCCCGCAGACTACCTGGTGGGACTCATCTGCTTTATGTTTGAGCTCGTCTATCCAGCGAGCCGCGCGCTGGCGCGAGCGGGGCGATATCTACCGCCTGCTCGACGCGCCCTTTGGCATTACGCGCCCCTTTACCGATCCCGCCACGCAAGCGACCTGGGAGCGCCTAAAGGACGAGATGCGCGACTGGCTGGCGCGCGTCTAGCGCTCAAGCTGGGCCAGCAGCTCCTCGACAACCTCGACGGCATCGCCGACGACCTTGTACTGGGCAGCACCAAAGATGGGGGCATCCGGGTCCTCGTTGATGGCGATAATGCACTCCGCCCCACCGATGCCGGCAAGATGCTGGATGGCACCCGAGACACCGATACTCACGAGAAGCTTGGGCGAAACCGATACGCCCGTCTGGCCAATCTGGTGGCGATACTCCAACCAGCCGGCCTCCACGACAGGTCGCGTGCAGCCAAGCTCGGCCCCCAGAGCCTCGGCGAGCCTTCGCATCAGCGGCAGGTTTTTCTTGGAACCAATGCCGCGACCCACCACGACCAGGCGCTCGGCATCGGCAATTGATGCCTGCTGTCCCCACTCCTCGGCGGGAATCGAGATCTCGACACGAGCCTTAGCATCATCCGCAAGTGATATCTGGGTAATCGTGCCGGAGCGGCCGTAGTCAAAGTCGGACGCCTTAAAGATGCCGGGACGCACCGTTGCCATCTGGGGACGATGATTGGGGCAGACGATGGTGGCCATCAGGTTGCCGCCAAACGCCGGACGCGTCTGTTGCAGCAGCCCCGTCTCCGTATCCATCGAAAGTACGGTGCAGTCAGCCGTAAGGCCCGTCTGCAGACGCACGGCAACGCCGGGTGCCAGTTCGCGGCCAAAGGCGGTCGCACCGTACAGAATGGCCTCGGGCTTGCGCTCTGCCACCAAATCGCAGATCAGCCGGGCGTAGACCTCCGCATCGTTCTGGCGCAGACGCTCGTCGCGACAGACCAGGACCTCGTCGGCGCCGGCGCAAACCAGATGCCCCAGGTCCTTGAGCGAGCTCTCGGGGCTCATGCCGACCAATGCCACCAGACGGCAACCACGAGCATCGGCAAGCTCGCGTCCCTTGCCCATGAGCTCGTAGGCCACTGGGGCTACGACATCGTGCTCGTCGGTCTGAACGAATACCCAGATATCTCGATATGCATCAAGGTCCACCGCGCCAGCGGCCTCGTCACGCTCGATCGAGATAGCGTTGACAGGGCAGGCGTCGACGCACCCGCCGCATAGGATGCAGCCATCGGTTACGCAGGCGCAACGGTTGGGCCGCTCGCCTTCCACTACGATGCCGCCCGAGGCACAGGCGCGAACGCAGCGACCGCAGCCTATACAGGCTTCGCTATCGATAATCAGTCCGCTCATCTATGCCATCCCCTCGATGATCTTGGCAAGTTTCGCCGCCTGCTCGGACGCCGTTCCGTCAACGGTCTCGCACGTTTGGTCGCGATCGGGCACAAACGATCGCACGACCTGTGTCGGCGAGCCGGCAAGGCCGCAGCGCGCGGGGTCGGCGTTCACGTCGGCAGCGTTGACCACGCGCACGTCCGCCTCCTCGGCTGCACGAATACCGGCAATGCTCGGCATACGCAGTTGGCCAATCTCCTTGGCGGTCGTCATCGCGCACGGCATCTCAAGATAGACCGTCTCCTCGCCGGCATCGCAGCCGTGAACAAGCGCCAGTGAACCACAGGTCGTAAAGCCCGCGCTCTGCACGCAGCTCACGTCGGTCACACAGGGAATCTCAAAGGCACCGGCAAGCTCGGGACCAATCTGGGCCGTATCGCCGTCCACCGCCATCTTGCCGCAGATGAGCAGGTCGAAGTCCTCGTCGAGCGCCTCGATGCCGCACTTGAGGGCATAGGTGGTTGCCAGGGTATCGGCACCTGCAAAGGCGCGATCGGTCAGCAGCAGTGCGTCATCGGCGCCTCGGGCGATGCAGTCGCGCAATAGCGATTCGGTCGCGGGGATGCCCATCGACACCACCGTTACGCGCACGTCCATGCCAAAGCCGATAAAGTCGTCCTTCAGCGCCAGCGCGCATTCCAAAGCGCTCGCGTCAAAGGGATTAATGACCGCCTGTTTGCCATCGCGCACGATGGTATTGGTCTTGGGGTCCATCTTGACCTCGGTGCTGCCCGGCACCGCCTTGACGCACACCACCATATGGAAATCGCTCATCTTCACGCGCCCCCTTTCTGGACGAGCTCATCCAAGAGCTTCTCCGAAAACAGGTTACCGCGGCCCAGCTGCCCGGCAGGATCGAGCTGGAGCTTGAGCCGCGCCGACTCGACCATGGCCTCGTGACCGTACATCGTCTCCAAGAAGCCCGCCTTGATCTTGCCGACGCCGTGTTCGGCGGAGACGGCGCCGCCCATGGCCGTAACCTCGGAAGCCCACTGGGCGAAGAGTTCTCCGCCGCGGCGGTAATCCTGCGCATCGCGCGGCAGAATGTTCACATGCAGATGGTTGTTACCGATGTGCCCCCAGGCGGCAGATTCAAGCCCGCTTTCGGCCAACGTGCGGCGATAAAGGGCGATGACATCGGCCAAGCGCGCGTTGGGCACCGACATGTCCGAGCCCAGCTTGGTGATGGTGGGATCCGTGCGACGACGCTCGTCGATGAGCATGTTGACGCTCTCGGGCACCGCATGGCGGAAGAATCGCTGACACTCGCGATCGACCTCGGTGCGCGCGACCCATGTCGCATCGTCGCTGCCGCCTGCAAGCTCTAGTACCCACCCCAAGTGATACAGCTCCTCAGTCGCCTGGGCCTCGTCGTCGCAGTCGAGCTCCACGTAGACACAGACCTTGGCGTCTTTGTCGAGCGCCGGCAGCGAGGCGAACGCGGTCGACTGCTCACGCTGACGACGCAGGATATCCAGGGCGCCCGCATCGAAATATTCGATGGCAGCCGCGTGGGACAGGACGGGACGCACGGAATCGGTGAAGGACACGGCCTTATCTTCGCTGTCAAAGAAGCAGCTCACGCCCCAAACGACCGCAGGCGCCGCCTGTAGGGCAATCTCGAGCTCGGTGATGACGCCGAGCGTGCCACACGCACCGATAAACAGATCGATGGCATCCATATCGTCAGCAACGAAATAGCCCGAAGCATTTTTGGTCTTGGGCATGGTGTAGTCGGGAAGGTCGAGCTCGAGCGCGCGGCCCTGTACCGTGACGAGCGAAAGGCGACGACCCTGTGCAAAAACCTCGCCACGGTGAAGCTCGAGCAGGTCGCCATCGGTCAGCGCGACATGAAGGCCCGCGACGTGAGGGCGCATGGGGCCGTAAGCGTAGCTACGGGCGCCGGAGGCGTTACATGCCGCCATGCCGCCCAGACAGGCAGATGCCTCGGTGGGATCGGTAGGAAAGAATTGCTCGGGAGCTTCCTGGAATTCCTCGTAGACCTCAAGCGATGCCTGGTCCCAGCCGGCAGTCGGCAGCACTTTCTTGCCCAGTTGCTTGCGCAGCTCAGACAACACGACGCCGGGCGCCACACGCAAAAGAAAGCGGCCCTGCTCATCGCGGCGAATGCCTAGGTAGCGATTCATGCGGGAAGTATTGAGAATGTGACCGCCATGAGGCACGGCGCCGGCGGCAAGGCCGGTCCGGGCGCCCTGAACCGTCACCGGGACACGCTCGGCATGGAGCTTTTTCAAAATGGCGCGCACCTCGTCCTCCGTTGTCGGAAACGAGATGCTCGAGGCCTCGCCCGATGTGCGAGACTCATCGCGGCCATACTCTTCGAACTCGTCGGTGAAGGGTTTGATGGTTGCTGACACGCGAACTCCCCCTTTAGCTAACTACAGTGTTTGCAGGGAGATGTTACCGCATCGTTTTGTCGACGTGTTCGAGACCGTCTCCATAATTGGCGATTTTTTCGTTCGTGCAATTCGGCGAGCGGCAAGGTTTCCTCGGCAGACGATGCTTTTGACACATGTCGCTTTACCGCCAGCGACCACGCAATTGTCGCTCGAAAAAAGTTGAAGTAATTTTTACCACCTTTTACCTGCGGAGATGTCAATCCGTCAAGCATTTGGTCAGAAATTGGTCAAGTAGTGACTGATACGGTCGGCATCGACAGCCAAAACCAATGGAAGTTTTGGCCCAAAAGCAGGGAGGTTCCCATGGCATACTACTGGCCCCAGTACGGCGTCGCCATCGAGGTCGACGACGATCCCTATCTCCTGCCTTTCGACGAAGAGGCGTTCCCCGATACGGCGGTATACCACGTCACCACCGATGTTATCTGCGACCCCGAGTCGTTCTCGGCGCTCGCCCATCACATCGCGCGTATCCACAACATCGAGCTCCCTCACGACTTCGACGAGCTCATCTACTCGCGCCGCCTGATGCTTCACATGCTCTTTGGAGCGGACCCGTCCACGTTCGCACGTGTCTACACCACCAAGGACGCCGCATGAGTGCGAAAAAGCCGCCCCGCCTTGCAGGACTGGGGCGTCGCAAGAAACTCGTCGTTGTCTGCCTGGCTATCGTCTGCGCCCTCATCGCCGTAGGGCTATACGCCTGGCAGTCGCAGCCCGTGCCCGAAGCGGGCGCCTCAGTCACGACGGCAGGGGGTAAATCGCGCCAAGAAATCCAAGATGAGCTCGATGCCATCGTCCGCGACAACATGATGACGATCTCGGTCGCGCCGGTCGCACAGCTGCAGGAAGGCGGCAAGTTGCGCGTCAACGTGCAAAACGTCCAAGACAACAAGTTTCCCCAGCGCTTCCGCGTGATTCAAAACGACGAGACCATCTATGAGTCCGGTGTGGTCGAAGCCGGCAAGACGGTTGAGACCTGCCCCGCCGGCGATATCCAAGAAGGCGAGGCATATATCGAGATTCAGGCACTCGATGCCAAGACCTACGACACCCACGGCAATCCGACGCGCGTCAAAGTGCGGGTGGCCCAGGCAGAAGGCTAGTGGCCGACGCGCACGCAGGGGCAGTACCCTGTCCCCATTCGTCCAACCATCACGGAAACAGTCCGTGACGAGCAGAAAGGATCGATTATGAACACACCCATGAACCTGAGCGGAGCCAGGGCACTCGCCGTGGGCGCAGGGCTTACGCTCGCACTTGCGATGGGCGCCGCGCCAACGGCGGCCATGGCAGAGGTGCGCGTTGGAACCACCGATGTGACGGTGAAGGCCGACATTAGCAATGTTTCGTTTAAGGCGCCGACGGTCATCCCCTTTGCCGCCCAAGCCGACGGAACGCTTGTAGGACCCTCCGACAAGACGATTACCATCGACAACCTCTCGGCATATGGCATCCACGTCACTAACATGAAGGTCACGGCCAAGAACGACTGGACAATCGTTGCAGACGCAAAGACAGGCTCGGCCCAGAACTCCATCGATTTTAAGGTTGGCCCCGATAAGGCAGAAAAGGATGCCAGCTCGGCGACTCAGACTACGGGCCTCGATCTTTCCAAAGACGCAAACTTCGACATGAAGTACGAGGGCATTGCCGACGGAACGGACAAAATTAAGCTCAATGTGAGTGGCCACGTCGCCCGCGTCACGCGTGACATCTACCACGCCGGCGGTACGGGAGATCAAGTGGCAAGCATCACCTGGACGGTCGAGCCCGGTGCGCACGCCACGTCCTAAGGCGATCGCACTGGCTGCCATCGTCGGCATCTTGGCGTCGGCGCCTGCCATGGCCTTTGCTCAACAAGAGCAAGCGCAGGCGGCCACAGAAGTGACCGTCGACCTTTCGGGCCTTAATCGCGGCGGCCGTCACGAGCCGCTCGCTCAGACGAGCGACACCCGGCAACTCATTGCGACAGGCGCCGCCACGGTGGGAGCAGGACTGACGAGCCTTGGCCTGCACATCAAACGCAACCAATAGCCAAGCATAACCGGAGTACGCGGAATAGATAGGAGAACCATGGCACCCAAAAACCTTTTGCCCGTCGCCGCGCTCTGCAGCGCACTGGTAAGCGGTACGCCTCTCGCCGCTTGGGCGACGCCCGCCACGGCAAACTCCTTACCGCAAGCTCTGAACCCCGTGGCGAATTCGTCGGGTATCGTCGCCTGCCAACGTTTTTCGCTCGCACGCGCCACGGTCCGAACCTCGGGATGCCTTCACCGCAATACGGTCGACTCGATAGTCGTGGATATCAAGCGAGCGGACAAAGAGAACGGCCCCCAGACAGGTTATGCCATCTGCACATGGAAATCGGCTGCAGTCGACGCCGATGGCGACCCATGCGATCTAGAGCTGCGCATCGATATTGACTCGGTCAATGACTCGGCGAACAGGGCGAAGGTCGTCTTCGACAGCGCGGCCTATGAAGAAGAAGGAGGTGTATGCCTGGGCTGCGTTCCCTCGAATGTCGATGGCGCGCAGCCCATCATCTCCTTTACGGCATCGCTGCGACTGACCAAGGCGGACACCGAAGCCATCGCAACGGGAGATGCGCCTTTGCTGTTCTACGCTGGCGACGCGGACGACCAAGAGGCTCAAAGCAATAGACAGAAGGGCTCGCTTAACCTCACGCGCGGATCAGAACCCGCCCCCATCAATATCGATGCCCAGGAGCCGGGCGTGCAGCGCATTCTCGCCGATCCGGCGCTGCTCCAAATGACATGGCACGGAGTGGGGTCCATCGGAATTGCCGCTCCTATATCGAGCGATAATGACAAATCCCCCAAAGACGAGGTCGCAGACGCACCGGCACATGTTGACGATGCAGACGAGGCATCGTCAGAAGACAACGCTGCGGCCCCTCTCGAGAAGCCAGGCGGCACCGCCACCGAACTAGGCGATCCCCAACCGAAAGACGGCCTGGACTTTGCCGCTCCCCCAGATGTCGACGAAGGCAACTGTTGCATGATGGTCGCGCTCGACCACACGGAAACCGTCGATGCCGCAAGCATTGAGCCAGTCGCTGCCAATGCGCCCCGCCGCAAAAATATCCTCATCGCATTCCCCAATACCGTCGAGCTCGTCTTTTTGCCTTCGGGTGAAGTCGTCGCGCCTACGGCACTTACAGCAGTGGGAGCAAGGAGCGCATCGAACGACATCCAAGCTATCTCGGCACTTGATGCCACAACGACCGCCAAGTTGCACCTTTATTCCGTTGCAGCAGACGGAACGCGAACCGAAGAATTCGATGGAACCAAGCTTTTGGTTCCTCGTCGCATCGATATCCAAGAAGACTTCCCCTATCAAATGGAACTTGAAGGGTTCGATCGCGCACGAGATGCCGACATCATTGCCGCGGCCATCGAGTCCCCACAGCACCTCATGACGCTGCGCTTCGACTTTAGCCCCGTCCTGTCCTAGACCGCTAACCGCCGCTTGGCTCGGATACTGAGCGCTCCCCTCCCCGTTCTGTTACGATTGCCGCGTTGACATCAATTACAGGAGGGTTCATGCCGGGTTTAGGAACGATCATCAACGTCGCGCTTTTGGTCGCGGGCGGTCTGCTGGGCCTCATGGGTGGGCGCTTCATTACGCCCCGCATCCAAGACACGCTCATGAAGGCGTCGGGGTTGTGCGTTCTGTTTATCGGCCTGGGCGGCACCATGCAAAAGATGCTCGTTATCGATGGAGAGACGTTGGCGACCACCGGCACCACCATGCTTATCGTCTCATTTGCCCTTGGTTCGCTCATCGGCGAGGCCATCAACCTGGAGGCCGCCATCGAGAACCTCGGCGAATGGCTCAAGCGCAAAACCGGCAGCGAGGGTGACAACGAGTTCACCAATGCCTTTGTCTCGACATCGCTCACCGTGTGTATCGGCGCCATGGCCATCGTAGGATCGATTCAGGACGGTCTGCTTGGCGACTGGTCCACGCTTGCCCTGAAGGGCGCGCTGGACTGCATCATCGTCTGCACCATGACGGCCTCGCTTGGCCGCGGCTGCATCTTCTCGGCCCTGCCCGTTGCCGTATTCCAGGGCACGATCACGCTTTTTGCCGGCGCACTCTCCCCCATCATGACCACCGCAGCCCTCGACAGCCTTTCGCTTGTGGGCTCCATGCTCATCTTCTGTGTTGGCGTTAACCTTATTCGACCTCAGACCTTCCGCACGGCCAACATGCTCCCCTCCGTCGTCGTGGCGGTCGCCTACGCCCTCCTGTTCTAAACTATCTGCATAGTGCTATCTCGAACACCTGTTTGATGCTGTGCTATGATATGAGGTCACCGAAGCTGCGTTAGGAGAGGAGAGACGGTGGCCGACCAGGACGTCAAAATGCTCATCGAGCGCATTATGGCCGAGGCCCGGACCCACCAGTCCGCCCGCTTCTCAAACGAAATCTATGCTGACGAGCCGATTCTCAAGACCGGTCGTCAGATGCAGAACTTCCTCCCCGACCAGTACCGCAAGATGCGCGAGATATCACGCTGGCAAGATGATCCCAAAGGCGGCGCGGGGCGTTGGCTATCGGAGGCGGAGCTCTTTTACCGCCAAGGCCTGCTGATGGCCGACTTCGAGGACGATTGCCCCTACAACGGCACCTTTAAGTCGTACTTTCCCACCTACAATGCCATGAGCGATCGACAGTTGCGCGGCTACTTTACCTGGCGTGCCCAAGTGCGCCGCGGAACCGTCGAGGAAACGTCTACGTCCTTTGCCTTTCTGTATCTCTATGAGCTGATTTGCGGCATTGGCGTAGATAATCCGCTCGATGGCTTTAGCAAGATTAAGGCATTTTGGGATGCCTATCGCGCCTTTGAACCCGGCATCGACCGGTTCGCACGCGTGTGGCTGCAGGACTACGCCGTGTTCCACGAGCTCGATCCCAAGCTGCTTCGCGACTCTAAAACCGTCATGTTCGATAACGCCCTTATCGAGCTGCGGCGCGCGGCACGAGACCTTATACCAGCACCGGCACCGCCCGGCCAGACCCCTAAGCGTCGCAAAACCTCCGAGCCCACGCTCCCCCTTCCGCCCGATGAGGTGCGCGAGGAGCGACTCATGGCCGCCATCAACGCCCTCTCCACGTACAACCTAAGTAACTCGCGGCTCGACCGCAGCCACCACCGCGATCTGCGCCACGTGGCATGCGCCGTGTATGTCCGCATGGCGCGCTACTATGACACGCACCGAAAGACCAGCATCGTGGCGAGTTTATTTGGGGAGGAGACGGCCATGCCCTACACCATGTTTGCCTCGGCCGTATTCTTTGCGCCCGAACGCCACGAGGACTGCGAATACCGCCTGGATCCTATCCATATCTACCGTTGCCAAAACGGCTTTTGGGAATGCATGCGTATCCATGGTAGTAGGCAAAAGAGCAGCAAGCTCGGTGAAATGATGCGCGCCTGCGACCAACGCCTGCGCCTGGCGCTGGACCCCGCCCATCCCCTTAAAGAAGAAAAGGTCCCCAAATATCTGGCCAAGATTATCGATGACGAGATTGTGGCATGGCTTTCGTGGGACGCCGCACACCAGCCCGTCAAGATCGATATCGATCTGAGTCAGCTGGGGCACATTCGGAGCGCCGCCGCACAAACGCGCGAGGCGCTTTTGATCGACGAGGAGCGCGAGGACGGCACGTTTGCGGATGCCGAGGTGGCAGTAGCCGAACGACGGAAAGCCGAGCCCGTGGCCGACACGATCGCCGAACCAGTCGCGACGGCCATGCAGCAGGACGAGGCTAGCGAGCCGACCATCTCCACCGAGCAGTTTGACGTCGTAGCACCGCTCCTCGCACCAGCGCCCACGCCCGCCGACACCGCGTCCGCACTCGATTCCGCCGCAGATGCCTATCTTCGAGCACTCCTCGAGCAAAACGCAGCGCAGACGGCATCGGCGGTGGCACAGTCGGGCAAGAGTGAGGACATGCTCGTCGATAGCATCAACGAAGTGCTCTTTGACCTGGTGGGCGACACCGTTATTGAATTTGGCCCAGCAGGACCGCAAATTATTGAGGACTACGAAGCAGACGTGAGAGGATACTTAGACCATGAGTGATACCGCATCCGCAGCACCCCGCGTGCCCAAACGCGTCGCCGCCGTCATTCTCAACTCGCTCAAGGGCGGCGTTGTCCCGCGCATTGGCCTTCCCTATATCACCGTGGGGCGAGAGGTCGAGATCCGCGCTCTGCTCACCGACCTGAGCCTCATCGCCGATGGCGGCGCAAGCTTCCGTTTCCTAGTCGGTCGCTACGGCGCCGGCAAGAGCTTTTTGCTCCAGACCATCCGAACGCATGCCATGGGCGAGGGCTTTGTGGTCGCCGATGCCGACCTTTCCCCTGAGCGCCGCCTACAGGGAGGCCAGGGCCAGGGCCTCGCTACCTATCGCGAGCTCATCCGCAACATATCGACCAAGACGCGCCCTGAGGGCGGTGCGCTCAACCTTATTCTGGATCGCTGGGTTGCCTCGTGTGCCGACGTCGATGAGTCTGCCGTCAATGCCCAGCTGGCCCCGCTCGAAGAGATGGTCCACGGCTTTGACTTTGTCCGCATGCTCCGCCGTTATCGCACGGCCGTATCCGAGGGCGATGAAGAGGCTATGAGCCGGGTGACCAAATGGATTCGCGGCGAATACCGCACCAAGAGTGAGGCGCGCGCCGAGCTAGGCTCCTCGACCATCATCAGCGACGATGACTGGTACGACTACGTCAAGCTCATCGCACGTTTTTTGGTCTGCAGCGGCTACAAGGGCATGCTGGTGCTCATCGACGAGCTCGTGAATCTGTACAAGATTCCCAACGCGATCACGCGCCAATATAACTACGAGAAGATCCTGACCATGTACAACGACACGCTCCAGGGCAAAGCGCAGTACCTGGGCGTGATCATGGGTGGCACGCCGACCTCTATCGAGGACCGCCGCCGCGGCGTCTTTTCCTACGAGGCCCTTCGGAGCCGTCTCGCCCAGGGCCGTTTTGCGCGCGATGATCTCAAAGATATGCTCGCGCCCATCATCCGCCTGCAGCCGCTCACCTACGAGGAGCTGCTGGTGCTCATCGAGAAGCTCATGCAGATCCATGCCGGCTACTTTGGCTGGACGCCCACGCTTACCGAGAACGACTTGGTGGACTTCCTCAAGATTGAGTTTGGCCGCGTGGGGGCCGACACGCATCTGACGCCCCGCGAGGTCATCCGCGACTTTATCGAGCTGCTCGACATCCTGTGTCAGAACCCCGATGCTAACGTGGCCGAGTTGCTGCAAAGCGTCGGCGGCGACGCGCTGGCGCCGGCAGCCGCGACAGACGACACCGGCACCACAGACGACCGCAACTTCGCCGAATTCACCATCTAACCTGCCAAAAAGGGACAGGTTTATTTTGGCAGGTTTTATCTGGGCAAACGCCGATGTTGCAAGATATCGAGCCGTTGCCCGTTGCGTTGATCAACCCGTTGATGAGAGGAGGTCCCGTGAACGCTTTTGACCGATATGCCCCGTTTATCCAGGATTTCATTTACTCCCACGATTGGGAGAGTCTGCGCTCCATCCAGGTTGCGGCGGCAGATGCCATCTTCAACACGCAAGACAATGTGCTCCTGACGGCATCCACGGCATCTGGCAAAACCGAGGCAGCCTTCTTTCCCATCCTGACCGAGTTTTGGGAGAACCCGCCCGCAAGCGTTGGCGCCCTCTATATTGGCCCCCTCAAAGCACTCATCAACGACCAGTTCGTTCGCCTCAACGATCTGTGCGAAGAGGCCGATATCCCCGTCTGGCACTGGCACGGCGATGTCTCGCAGTCGCACAAGGCAAAGCTCATCAAAAAGCCAAGCGGCATCCTACAGATTACGCCCGAATCACTCGAGGCACTCCTGATCCACAAGCACATGGCAATTCCGCGTATGTTTTGCGACCTGCGCTATGTGGTCATCGACGAGGTCCACTCGCTCATGCGTGGTGACCGCGGCGGGCAGACGCTCTGCCTTATCGAGCGTCTTTCGCGCATGGCGGGCGTGCGGCCCCGGCGCATCGGCCTTTCGGCCACCATCGGCGACCCCGAGCGCACGGGCGCTTTTCTCTCACAGGGAACGGGACGCGACTGCGTTATCCCCCGTTTTGAGGAGCCGCGCCGCGTGTGGCGTATCTCCATGGAGCACTTCTACAACTCGGGTCCCCAGGCTCAGCAGCGAGGATTCACGAGCACAGGTCCGCAGGAAGCTGAGGTGCTCGCATGCGAGCGCATTGAGGCGGCACCAACCGCGGCACTGCCCGTCAGCACCCAAGACATGCGCCATAGTGGGCAACTCACACAGGAGGAACGCCGCCAACGCCGTGATCAGGCACGGGGCAAGGCTGCCCCCAAGGACCGTCGCACTTCCTCAGCCCCCGAGGGCGAAGTCGACATCCCGCAGGCAACCGAACAGGCACTGCTCAACCCCACCGACACCGCACCCGATAACGCCGACCCCGGCATGGGCTACATCTTTGAACATACCCGCGGCCGCAAGTGCCTGGTCTTTGCCAACTCGCGCGAGGAGGCAGAGGCCGTGTGCTCCATGTTGCGCAGCTACTGTGAAAGCCGGCACGAGCCCGACCGTTTCCTCATCCATCACGGTAATCTTTCGGCATCGTTGCGCGAGACGGCAGAAGAGCTTATGCGCGACGAGGAACAGGCACAGACGACCGTCACCACCTCTACGCTTGAGCTTGGCATCGATATCGGCCGTCTGGAGCGCGCATTCCAGATCGACGCGCCGTTTACCGTCAGCTCCTTTTTGCAGCGTATGGGGCGCACGGGACGCCGCGATCTTCCACCCGAAATGTGGTTCGTCATGCGCGAGGAAGAGCCCGAGCCGCGCACGATGATGCCCGAGACCATTCCTTGGAAGCTCCTGCAGGGCATCGCGCTTGTACAACTCTATCTCGAGGAAAAATGGGTTGAGCCGCCCGAGCTCGATCGGCTCCCCTACAGCCTGCTCTACCACCAGACCATGTCGACGCTTGCCAGCACCGGTGAGCTCACGCCGGCCGAACTTGCCCAGCGCGTGCTCACGCTCAGCTATTTCCACCGCGTCTCGACCGATGACTATCGCGTGTTGCTGCGCCACCTCATCAAGATCGACCATATCCAGGTCACCGAAGGCGGTGGGCTCATCGTGGGCCTCGCGGGCGAGCGCATCATTAACAACTTTAAGTTCTACGCTGTATTCCAGGAGAACGAGGAGTTTACCGTTCGTAGCGAATCGGCCGAACTGGGCACGATTGTCAACCCGCCACCACCTGGCGAGCGCATCGCCATAGCCGGGCACTGCTGGATTGTCGAGGAAGTGGACTGGAAGCGTCACACTGTCTTTGCCACGCAGGTCAAGGGCCGTGTGCCGGCCTACTTTGGCGACTGCCCCGGTGACATCAACACACATGTACTCGAGCGTATGCGCAAGGCGCTCAACGAGCACACAGCATATCCGTACCTTATGGGTAACGCACGGGCACGCTTTGCACAGGCTCGTCATACCGCCGAGATTTCGGGCGCGGGGACCAAGCCACTCATCAACCTGGGTGGCGACACCTGGGTGCTCTTCCCCTGGCTGGGCAGCTACGCCTTTTTGGCGCTCGAACGCATGCTCAAGATTAAATGCGCCGCGGAGCTTGGCCTTCGCGGACTCGATCCGTCGCGCCCGTACTTTATGCAGTTTAAGATGAAGGCCGACGAGGAGACGTTCTTTGAGGTGCTCGCCGCCGAGGCCGAAAAGGACTTCGATCCCATCGAGCTCGTCTATCCCGGCGAGGTGCCTTATTTTGATCGCTACGACGAGTACGTTCCCGAGGAGCTCGTGCGCAAGGGCTTTGCCGAAGGCGTGCTCGACATCGAGGGTATGAAGCAGCGCGTCCGCAGCTGGCACGACCACGCCTAAGACCAGTCTTTCTGGGACGGGGGGACTTACTTGTCGTGAAGGGCGGTGCCGAGGAAGTCGGCGTCGAAGGGCACAGCTTCGGCAAAGGCGTAGTCGCCGTCGCTGGCGATGAGCAGGTAGTTTTCCTCGCCGCCGAACTCCGTATCGCCACATGGGATCACCCAAGCGTGGTTGAACGCCTCAAGTGCCGTGGCAACGCAATCGCGCAGGAACGTCACATCGCTCCCCTCGTTTGCGCTCACGATATTGGCAACGTAGATGCCGCCGGCATTCAGGCTGCCCCGCACTAGACGCAACGCCTCAACGGTCGCCAGCTCGCGCACAGGCTCGGCACCGCCAAAGCAGTCGCTCACAACGACGTCGTAGCGACGATGGCCCACGCTCGTAATGCCCAAATATGAACGAGCCTCGGCGGTTATCACCCGCAGGCGATCGCCCGCCGCGCGCTCCAGCTCGTCCAGGTAGAACCAGCGACGTGCCAGACGCGTAATCTCTCCGTCATACTCGATGACGTCCATGCGCAAGCCCGCGTGCGACATCAGAGCGAACTTAGGATAGGCAAACCCACCGCCGCCCAGCATAAGCATACGGTCGATACCATGCCCGTAAGCATCACGCATTGCGTCCTCGGCCTCAAACACATCGTCAAATGCACGATAGTACGCAAAGACGGGCTCCGCCCAACGCTCGCCAATGTAGCTTGCGCTTCGGTAGACGCCGCCTTGCACCAACACGCGAATCTCGTCGCCGCTCTCATCGTGCACGCGCTTCACACGCGCCAACCCATTGCGGGTCCTCGCAACCTGCAGACAGACAGCACGAACAGCGACGGCGGCCGCACCAAGCGCCGCGGCTCCCAGAGCAACGCCGGCAACGACGCCAGCAGAAACACTTGGCTTGTTCATCTAGAGCTCCTTTTGCAGATAGAGTCCGTGGTCATAAAAACCCAAATGGCGATAGTACTCGCGCGTACCGATCGCGCTGATCACGTTGATGTGCGTATAGCCCGCATCCCAAGCAATATGACACGCACGCTCCACCAGCGACCGCCCCAGCCCATGATGCTGAGCCGCCTGGCCCTGATCGCCCACACGTGCCGCCATGCCATACACGTGCACCTCGCGAATCATCGCCTCGTCCGGTGTCGTCGGCAACTCGTCCGCATGCGTGGCAACAAACGAATGGTCGGGCAGCGACAACCGCAAAAAGCCCGCGATCTTGCCCCGCGGTGTCACCCACTGCAAAAAGCGTTCGCTCGTCACCGATGTCTCGTATGCGACCTCATCAAGAGATAGCTCATCCAAGTCGGCACCCGCCGTGCTGATCTCGCGATAGCGAATCTCACGCACCGTCGCACCATCACCCCGAGCAGCCAGGCGGTTCTCAACGAGCTGGCGCAGGTTGGGCTTCTTGTTGCCCACCATGATGTCGTCGGAGCTAAAGTCACGGATCATGCGACTGATGCGACAGAACGCCGGCGTCACCACGATGTCGTCGGCCAACACATCGAGCAGCTCTTCCTCGGTATAGGGGTGCCACTCGCCGCGCTCGTAGCAGCCCACCAGACGCGAGCCATCGATGAGTGCGCACGGGTAGACCTTGACCTCGTCGGGCATAAAAGCGCCCTCGGTCATAAAGCGCACGTAGTCGTGCTTGTCCCCCTCGGGCGTAGCGCCCAGCAGGTTGAGCATAAAGTGCGCGTGGATCTTAAAGCCAAACAGGCGCGCAAGCGAAAACGCCCGCTCGATCTGAGCCACCGAAATGCGACGCTCGTTGATATCGAGCAAATGTTGGTCGAGACTCTGAATACCCATCTGGATCTTGGTGCAGCCCAGGCGGCGGATGAGCGTAAGGGCCTGCGGCGTTACGGCATCGGGGCGCGTCTCGATAACGAGCCCCACCACGCGATGCTTCGCCGTCTCGTTGATGCGCTGCTGACGCTCAAGCTCCTCCATCGTTGCCGTCTGCCACTCGGCAACCTCGCCCCATGGCGTACCGGGGCCGTACAGACGACGCACCGCGCGGTTATAGCCGCCCACGGCGGCATCCACACGCTCCTGCTCGTCGGCAACGCCGCTCGCAAGCTCGGCCTCGTCGGTCGCAATGCCGGCAGCCCGATAGCGCTCGCGGCGCTCTGTTACCACCGGCGGCAGGGCATCGGCGGGAGCGTCATCGAGCAGGCGCCCCGCCTCGGCACGACTGATGCCCGGACGCGCCAACATGGGGTTGGCCGCCACGCCCGCCACCGCATCATCATTGAGTGCACGAAAGAGCTCCGACATAAACCATGTCTGGTACCCTTGCGGATAGTCGCTCCAGGTACCGCCGAGCACGATGAGCTCTATCTTGTCGGTCGCATGCCCCATCTGCGAAAGCGCGGTCAGACGAGCGCTCACCTGCAGATACGGGTCGAAGCAGTTTTGCTCTGCACGGGCGCACGCCGGCTCGGCATGCAGATAGCTTTTAGGCATGCGCAGATCGTTGGGGCAAAACAGGCAATCGCCCGAGCACGGCCACGGCTTGGTGATGACGGTAATGGTCGCCACGCCCGAAGCCGTGCGGCGCGGCTTCATGCGCAACACCTGCAGCAGTTGACGCTCCAGATCGGAATCGACATTCCACCCAGCCCAACGTGCCGGCTCCTCGCGCTTCACCCGCTGGTAAAACGGCAGCAGGCGGCGCTTGGCCAAATCGCGTTTGTCGGCACCCTCACGGCGCGCCTCGGCATGTATCAGTTTGACGAGCGCTTTGTCGTCCACGGTCTCGCCGCGACGCAGAGCCTCGAGTATGTTCAAGATAATCTGTTCCATGCCCCCATTGTAAAGGCAAAGGCGCCGGAGCCCGTCACGGCTCCGGCGCCTCCATCAAACAGCGCAGCTATGGTTTATAGGTCTTCAATAACCGCCCGTCACTCTGAATCAAATGACATGTCGCCCGAACCAACCTCAAAACGATACGTGGCGGACTTATCGCCATTATCGAATTCAAGATTCAAAATGGTCTCGCCGTCGTAGTCAAGCGGAAGGAAATCGCTCTCGAAGTCGCCGCTGCCCAAGGTGAGGCTCGCCTTAAAGCCCGTAGAGTTCGGAACCGTCATCTCCACATCGCCCGAGCCCACACTCACGTCCATCGACTTCGCGGGGGCCTGGTAGAGCTCGAACGTTACATCGCCCGACCCGACCTCTGCACTAAGCGCATCAGTAACGCTGCCCGCAAACTCTACATCTCCCGCACCCAGGAAAAGGTCGAAACCATCACAGGTGACACCGGCAATCTGCAAATCACCCGAGCCCACGTGCGCGTTGATCCCCTTCAGATGTTCGGCAACACGGCGCGGCAGCTCAACCGTAACCGAGCGGTCAATTGCCTTACCGTCATCACTTCCAAACTGAGAAACCTTGAGCGTCGAGTCCTCGACGGATGCGATGTTCTGCGTCGCGGCCTTGGAAGCATCCATACCATTGGCAACGCGTCCCCGCTCGATAACGCGAGCCTTGTTGCCATCAACAACCTTGACGTCCACCGTAGCCGCATCGATATCGAAATCGAGGTAGCGAAACTCATCAGCATCAAAGGTCGTACACGAAAGCTGCTGAGGCCGAGCGGAATAGTTACCGCTATCCAAGAGATCATCGTCGTCAAACATATCGTCAAAATCAGACAAATCGCCGGATAGAATAGCGGTCGTTCGCACCATATTGGAATGAGCCAATAGCCGCGAGGCACCAAATACAAGCCCGATAATAAGCACAAACGCACCGATGCCAACGCCCAAGCGTACCTTGGATTCATGCGAAAGCTTCATCATTCATCACCTTCTTTGGCACATGGCTCAGCGGTGGCCGCGGTAGCCACGTCAGCATCAACCGAAGCGGAAACATTCTGAGCCCTAGTTGTCACCGGTGCCGGACCAACCTGAATATCCCCGCGTGCCCAATCACCATCGAGCGCACGCGCCACCCAGTGATAGATGGGAATCGTAAAGAAGATCAGTGCGGGAAAGGGGCTGGCACCAACCAGGAACATCAGTAAAAAGAACAGCAGCCAGCACACGGCCCAATACGGGAACGACTGGAACGGGCCCTTCACCGGAGTCGAACCAACTGCGCCGCCACTCGTCGCCTGCGCCGTAGCGGCATTGGCGGCCTGCGCACTCCAGCTTGCCGCTTGCGCCGCCTTGGCCGCAGCATCACTCGCCTGCGTTGCCGCCTCTGTAGCGCGCGCCGCCGCCTCATGGGTGCGGGCGCGCTCCGCCGCCTCGGCCTCGCGCTGACGGGCGCGGTCCTCGTTCTCAAACTCGATATCGTCCTCGATCTCATCGCTCGGATTGAGGAGCTCGTCCAGGCTCACGCCATAGAGTTTGGCGAGCGAGATCAGGTTCTCGGTATCGGGCGAGCTCTCCGCGCGCTCCCATTTACTGACCGCCTGGCGCGACAGCCCCAGCTTTCGTGCCAGCCCTTCTTGGCTAAAGCCCTTGCTGCGACGAAGGTCGGCGAGCCGCTGTGCAGTTTCTACATTCATGGTTCCTCCTATGTGATGCCAGCCGTGCCGCCGGACCGTTTTTGTTCTTAAGGCGCCTTGCACAGTTAAAAATCTATCCGCCACCGCCAAAAGCATGCCACCTATTCTAGTGAGATTTTTGACAACCGGTGGTTGCGGGCACATATGAGCTGCGGAAATGTGTCCAAACAAAGCAATGACCCGTAGCTTGGTTGTCCCCGTTGCGGCGTTAACGGTAGTATGGTCGTACTGTTAATTCCGCGCCGCCAACGGAGGGAGTCCCGCGCCGTGAACCGCGATTTCGCCTCATCGCTCATCCAGCTCAACAATACGTTCTATCGCGAGCACTCCGCCTCCTTTTCCGATACGCGCCAGGCCCCTTGGCCCGGCTGGGTGCGCACCATGGATATCGCACTCGGGCAGCTCGACGTCGCCACGATTGAGCATCCCGTCCGCGTCTTCGATCTTGCCTGCGGCAATATGCGATTCGAGAACTTTGCCGCCGGCGGCGCACTTGCCGCCAAGGGCGTTGACGGCGCAAACCCCTCGGCAGACGCCAGCTGCCCCTTCGAGTTCTATGGCGTCGACTCGTGCCAAGACTTGGCCATCGATGCACATGGCCACGCGCTGCGCATTCCCAACCTGCACTTCCAGGAACTCGATGTGCTCGACGCCCTCATGAAGCTCAACCCCGCCGAGACGCCCGACGTGCTTTTCGACGCCCCGCTCGCCGACATCTCGGTCTGCTTTGGCTTTATGCACCACGTACCGTCGTGCGAGTATCGCGTACGCGTGCTCGACGCCCTGGTGCGTCAGACGCGCCCAGGTGGCATCATCGCCATCAGCTTTTGGGAGTTTATGAACGACGAGCGCATGGCGCGCAAGGCCGTTCGTGCCGAGGCCCGCGCCGAGCTCACCCCGCCGTTTGAGGGTTACGATTCAGCGCAGTTTGAAGCCGGCGACCACCTCATTGGCTGGCAAAACGACCGCCACGCCTACCGCTACTGTCATCACTTTGACGATCAGCAGATCACCGACCTGGTGCGTGGCGTCCGCACGTTCTACAAGAGCGGCGAGGTCCCCGTGCGCGAGCTTGAGCGTTTCCATGCCGACGGCCGCAGCGGCGAGCTCAACCGTTATGTGATTCTCAAGCGTCTGTAGGTATCGGCGACTCGCCGCCGAACCGCACCGCATCTTTCGGGCAAACTATGCCCACCCTTTTTCAACCCATTGACGGAACGCGCAGCTACGCGTTCCATATTTATGACCAAGGAGCCTCATGGGAGCCGTCCACGTTCGCACGCCTAAGAACTTTGTGCTCGAGGAGCGCCTGGAGCGCTACGCCGATGCGATTGAGACGAACCCCGAGGCTTATGCCGGAGATTGGCGCAAGGCCTGTGCGCCCGCAGGCGGCAAGCCCTTCGAGCACCTTCACCTGGATCTGGGCTGCGGCAAGGGAACGTACCTTGTAGAGCGCGCGGCCCACGAGCCAAACACGCTCTTTATCGGCATGGACCAGGAGCCCATCTGCATCGCCTATGCCGCGCAGAAAATCTGCGAGCAGAAGCTGTCCAACGCGCTCGTCCTGCCCCGAGGTGCCGCATCGCTGCCGCAGCTGTTTGCCGCAGGCGAGCTCGATGCCATCACCATTAACTTTCCCACGCCACAGCCCAAGGCCAAGTACGCCAAAAAACGACTCGTCCATGTCGACCATCTGATGCTCTACCGCTCGCTCTTTGCAGCCGGCGCTACCGTCACGCTGCGAACCGATAGCAAGCCATTGCGCGACTACGCCCTGGGGCAGTTTGCCGCGGCCGGCTACGACACGCTTTGGGTTAGTGACGACGTCCGCCGCGACCATCCCGAGCACCCCGAGACCGAATATGAATGCCGCACGCGCGAGATGGGTGCCGCCGTCTATGGCATTTGCGCCACACCCGGCGAGAAGCCTACCGAAGAGCAACTCGCAGCAGGCCGAGCGCAGGAGCAAAGCCTTGCCTGCTACCTGCCCGATAACCTCGATGAGCTCACCTATGTACCTCTGGGCATGGAAGAGGCCGTCGAGAACTTTAGAAACCGCGCCCGCAAAGGCAAGAAGCGCCTGCCGCAGGAGTCCTAGGGGCTTCTGATGGTCGCGACGTCGGCAAACAAGCGCAAAGAGGCGCCGGCAAACGGCCCTCAAACCTAAGTGAGTAGACTTTTTTGCAATAGCCAAGCACAACCCGAATAACGAAAACTAAAACCGCAGGTAGATCCCTTGCACAAAAGCCATGTGCTCGCGATATCGCAAAAAGTCTACTCACTTAGCTGACAACTGCACCAAACAGCTGGACAGAACGCCCATTTCCTGCATTTTCTCGCGCGCTGGCACCCCGCGCCGCCGCTACGCCATAATAGTTGGCGGACAAACGCGAGAGAAAGCAACCACATGGCACAGACCACGACAGATACTTCCGCCAGCACCGTTTCCGGCGCCGGCGCCGCCAGCTCGTTCTCGGGCGGCACGGGAACCGAAGCCGAATTCGGCTCACTCGGTGCGCTCTCCCCCACCTGGTGGGAGCCCGAGGACGGCAGCGAGCCCGAACCGTGGCTCACGCCCGACCAGGCCTTCGAACGCTTCTTTGAATGGACGAGCAATCGCGGTATTGAGCTGTGGGACCACCAGGAAGAGGCCCTCATGGATCTAGCCGCCGGTGACCATGTCATTTTGGGAACACCGACCGGATCGGGCAAGTCGCTTGTCGCGCTGGGCATGCTCTTTATGGGCATGGCTCAGGGCAAGCGCTGCTACTACACGGCTCCCATCAAGGCTCTGGTCAGCGAGAAGTTTTTCGACCTTGTGCAGGTGCTCGGCCGCGATAACGTCGGTATGATCACCGGCGACACGCATATCAACACCAAGGCGCCCGTCATCTGCTGCACGGCCGAAATCCTTGCCAACGACGCACTGCGCGAGGGCGAAGATGCCGATGTTGGCTGCGTCGCCATGGACGAGTTCCACTACTTTGCCGACCCCGACCGCGGCTGGGCTTGGCAGGTGCCGCTGCTTACCCTGCCCCACACGCAATTCATGCTCATGAGCGCCACGCTCGGCGATGTCACTGCCATCGCCGCCTCACTCGAGGAACACACCGGTGCTACCTGCGACTTGGTCGTCGATGCCCCGCGCCCCGTGCCGCTGAGCTACGACTACGTGACGACCTCACTCGAGGGCACGGTCGAGCTCGCCATGCGCCGTGGAGAGGCCCCGCTCTATATCGTGCACTTTAGCCAGGACGCCGCCCTTGCGACGGCGCAATCCCTCGCCAACTTTGGCATTGCCAGCAAGGAGCAGCGCGAGGCTATTAAGGAAGCCGCCAAAGGCACGAGCTTCTCCACGGCTTTTGGCAAGATTCTCAAGCGCCTGCTCGGATGTGGCGTCGGCGTGCACCACGCCGGTATGCTGCCGCGCTATCGCCTCCTGGTCGAACGCCTGGCGCAGCAGGGCCTACTGCCCGTCATTTGCGGCACCGACACGCTCGGCGTTGGCATCAACGTGCCCATCCACACCGTGGTCCTCACCGCGCTCACCAAGTTCGACGGCTACAAGATGCGCCGCCTGCGCGCCCGTGAGTTCCATCAGATCGCTGGTCGTGCCGGTCGCTCGGGCTTTGACACCGAGGGTATGGTCATCGCCGAGGCCCCGGAGCACGAGATCGAGAACGCCAAGCTCATGGCCAAGGCGGGCGATGACCCCAAGAAGCTCCGCAAGATTAAAAAGAAAAAGGCCCCCGAGGGCTTTGTCACATGGAACAAGCAGACCTTTGAGCGCCTGATCGAGACGCAGCCCGAGACACTCAAGCCACGCCTGCGTATCACGCACACCATGGTGATTAGCGTGGTCGAGCAGGGTGGCGATGCCCGAGCCCGCGTACACGACCTCATCGAGACGAGCCTGCAGACCCCCGAGGAAAAGGCAAAGCTCGAGGTTCGCGCCGACGAAATCTTCGCCACGCTCATCGATTCCGGCGTCGTCGTTCGCACCGAGGTGCCGCCCGCACCTGACGCTCCCGCTGACGCCGCGCCGGACATCGACTACGCGCTGACGGTCGACCTGCCCGAGGACTTTGCGCTCGATCAGCCGCTCTCGCCGTTTTTGCTTGCCGCGCTGGAGCTGCTCGACCCCGAGAGTGAGACCTATACCATGGATCTGATCTCGATGGTCGAGGCTACGCTCGAGGACCCCAAGCAGGTATTGCGCGCACAGGAGCGCGCCGCGCGCGACCGCGCGATGGCAGAAATGAAGGCTGACGGCGTCGAATATGAGGAACGCCTGGAGCGCATCCAGGACGTCACCTACGAAAAGCCGCTCGAGGACTTGCTCGATGCCGCCTTCGACAAGTACTGCCAGGAGGTACCCTGGGCCAACGACTACCAGCTCTCGCCCAAGAGCGTCCTGCGCGACATGCTGGAGAGCGCGAGCGACTTTAAGGGCTATATCCAAAAGCTCGGCATCGCCCGCTCCGAAGGCATTTTGCTGCGCTACCTGGCAGAGGCCTACCGTTCTCTCGACCGCACCGTGCCCATCGAGAAGCGCGACGAGCACCTGCGCGACATTATCTCGTGGCTGGGCTTTGTGGTGCGCTCGGTGGACTCGAGCCTGGTGGACGAGTGGGAGAACGCCGGCAACCCCGCTGCACTCGACGCCGCACCGCCGCAGGGCATCGACGAGGTCGTTGCGGACCGTCGCGGCTGCACGCTGTTGGTGCGCAACGCGCTCTTCCGCCGCGTAACCCTTGCAGCCCGCGGACACGTGCGCGATCTGGGCGAGCTCGACGAGGACTGGGGCATGAGCGAGGTCCGCTGGCAAAAAGCGCTCGATGCCTACCATGAGCAGCACGAGGAAATCCTCACCGACGGAGACGCCCGCAGCGCCGCGATGTTTTCCATCGATGAATCCGACGAGAAGACCGATCACGTGTGGCACGTGCACCAGATCTTTGCCGACGAAGATGGTGACCACGATTTTGGCATCATGGGCGATGTCGATCTGGACGCCACGCAAGACGGCGGCGAGGTCATCTTCAAAAACTACCGCGTCGGCTTTATCGAGGACCTGCTCGAGAACTAGCCGACCATACTGGAACGAAACGGGGCCGCTGGCAACATCGCCAGCGGCCCCACTTTTGCACTATCCGCTATGCCCTACTCGGCATCCTCGACCTCATATGAATCCGCCTCGGCGGGCTCATCGTTTGTCTCTGTCGCAGCCCCGCGCGCCTCGTCAAACGCCGCCTTCATGGTCTTGTTACCCCAGGTGAGCTTACGAATGGTAAGATCGTCGGCCTTCTTGTTGGCCAGGCGCAGATTGTTCTCGGAGGACAGCAACGCCTCCTTGGTTTTCTGCAGATGGCTAATCGTCTTGTCGATCTCATCGATCGCCGTTTGGAACTTGCGGCTCGCGATCTCGTAGTTGCGGCCGAAGTCGTTCTTGAACTTTTCCATCTTGGCTTCGAAGTTCGTGACGTCGATATTCTGCTGTTTGTACTCCGCCAGCTCCTGCTTATAACGCAGCGAACCCATGGCGGCGTTGCGCAGCAGCGTGATCATGGGAATAAAGAACTGCGGACGGATCACGTACATCTTCTCGTAGCGATAGCTCACGTCCACGATGCCGGCATTGTAAAGCTCGCTCTCGGGCTCGAGCAGCGTGCAGAGCACTGCATACTCACAGCCCTTCTGGCGACGATCGTGGTCGAGCTTCTTAAAGAAGTCCTCGTTCTTGTGCTTGGTCGCAGTCTCGTCGTTCTCGTTTTTCATCTCGAACATAATCGAAATGACCTCGTTGCCGCTCGCGTCGCACTCGCGGAAGATAAAGTCCCCCTTGGTGCCCTCGGACGCATCGTTATCTTTCTCAAAGTACGCGTTAGGAAACGCCATCATGCGCAGGCGGTTAAACTCGGTCTCGCAGTGCTGCTCGAGCGACTCGCCCACCATCTTGGTGGACAGGCGGATCTTCATTTCCTTAAGGCGCTCAATCTCTTCGTCCTTGTAGCGGATCAACTCGTCGCTCACGCGCTTGGCCTGCGCGAGCTCAAGCTCGTGGGCTGCCTTGGCCTGTTCCTCACGCGAATCGCGCACCGCCAGCTCACTCGTCAGCTTGGCACGCGCCTCATCACGCTCACGCTCCGCCGCGGCGACCGCCTCCGATAGGTTCATTTTGGCCGTCAGCTCCTGTTCGCGCAGCTGCGCGCGCAGGCCCTCGGCCTCCTGCTCAGACTGAGCCCTTGCGGCGGAAAACTTCTCTTGTACCTTCGCGCGATAGTCAGCAAGCGCGCGCTCGGCCTCGCTGCGAGCGGCATCGAGCTCACGCTGCGACTCTGCCGCGGCAGCGGCAAGCGCCATCTCCTGGGCCTTGTCCGCAGCGGAGAGCTTTGCCTGTAGCTCAGCAATCTGAGCGTCGCGGGCGGACAGATCGTTTTGAGCAGCATTGCGCGCCGCCGCCTCGGCAAGTTTGGCTTCGTCATCCTTGCGTCCCAGCTGCGCGCGCAGGTTGTCGATCTCGCGCTGCAGCTCGGCATTCTCCTTTTGAGCATCGGCGCGGGCCTCAACCGCCGCACGCTGGCTTGCACTCTCGCGCTCTGTGGCAGCGCCCTCGAGCTTGGCGCGCAGCTCGGCAAGTTCGGCATCGCGCTTGGCGACCTCTTGTGCCAGCTCCTGAGCTGCGGCGTTCTTCTGCTCGACAAGCTGAGCGTTGCGCTGAGACTCTGCCTTTTGTAAGGCAGCCGTCGAACGCGAGCGCTCAAGCTCCAGCGCCTGCTCGCCCTCGCGCTGGACTGCCCTCACACGCTCATCCAGATCGCGCGAAAACTCGGCATCGCGTACTTGCTTGACGATATCCGCATAGCCAGACGCATCAACCTTAAACACTTCGCCGCAATGCGGGCACTTGATCTCGTTCATAGCAGCTCCTCGATGGACGCAAATTTCAACCGCCTACACTCTACCGCGCCGCACGGACAAAAAAGGCGCCGCCGCCATAATGGCAACGGCGCCAGAACCACCACAAAGGGGACAGGCACCTTTGTGGTGGTTTGTGTGGTGGTTCGAGCATTACAGTCCAAAGAAGCCCAGGATTTGATCCCGGCTTACGGGCTTGTACTCGTTGGCATCGAGACCGACATCGTAGCGAAAGATAGGGCGCTCGCGATCGCGGTTGCGCGCGTTGGTGCGGTCTCCCCTGCTGTGGATATGCCCGTGCAGCATGATGGCGCCACGCGCCTTGCCGTTCCAGCTGAGCATGGGGTAGTGGCTCATAACCAGACGATGGCCCTTGGCATAGCCAGGGGCAATCTCCAGGTAATCGCGCACGTCTTCCCAAATCTGCGGCGCGTCCGGATCTTCCCAGTCGCCGTCATGGTTACCGCGGATGAGCGTCACATTCTTGCATTCGATACGCTCGCGCAGGTGCACGGCATCCGCTAGGGGCAAACGATAGGTAAAGTCTCCCAGGATGTAGAGACGGTCATCCGCAGTCACGCACTCATTGATGACATCGATGACCTTGCGGTTCATCTCCTCGACCGAGCCAAACGGCCGGTCCATGTCGTGCAAGATATTCGTATCGCCCAGGTGCAGGTCGGCGGTAAACCACATCATCGTCTATGCCCTCATTTCGCAACGCGTTCAACTCGTGCTAAGTATACAGACGCAGCGATGCGGCGGTCATCCAAAGAGCCCACCGAACAGACCTCGGCGGCGCTTGTCTTTCTTTTTCGAAGCGTCACTCTGAGCTTTCTTGTCCTGCCGTTTCTTACGATCCTGCTCCAACTCATCGTCGTCGAGTAGCAGATCCCACTCAAACGGATCGTCTGTCAGATCGAACTGGTCGTCGTCATCAAACATGGCCGCCTCCATTGCCGACTAGCGGGCATCCACCACGTAGAGGCCAACGCGCACCTGATGCCACGGGCTGCGCTCGGGAGCGACCTGCTGCACGCGGGCCTCAAATACGTCCTCGTGGCCGTAATACATCATCAAGGACAGCGGGCCGACCTCGTTTCCCGGGACATAGCCAAGCTTGGTGTTGCCGTAGTAGATCGCAACCGCCTCAGGGTCATGGGGATTATCGCGCTCGGCACACAGCGTCAGCTTATCGCCCGCTTTAAGATCGCCCAGGACCAAGGCGCCATCGGCATACTGAAATCCTGCAATGTGAAATGACAGAAGAACACGTGAAGGCTCGTACATGGCAACTCCTCTAACAGCCGGAATACCCGGCGTTTAACCTTACAGAGAAGTCTACGAACTCGCGCGGACACAAATTCATCCTGCCTGCGTCTTTCAAGCGCTCTGTCTCGCAACGCTTGCGAGACAGAGCGCTTGCAGATAAGATAGGAGTACGGATGGCACCCGTTGCAGCGGGTCTTGCCAACTCCGATACACGTTTTCATCGTGAGAAGTAGCCGTCTTCGCTTACGCGGGGGGCGGCTATTTCATTCGGCCGATAAACAGGCCGAGTTCGATAGCCGCGATTAACAACGCCAGTAACGAAATAACATCGCTTACGTTCATACCAATTCCCTTCTAAAGGGAGTTGGCCCATCCGCACCCCATAGCAGTAGTCTAACGTAAATGACAGGTAATAGGAACACTTGTTCGTATTACCTGTCATTTCCTAATGCACAAACATGCGCACGAATTTGTGCTTCCAGCTTGCGTAGGGCGCATACCGAAACGGCACGTCCAGCCACGTTGCCTTGTTCACGATGCTCTTCTTGTGGCTAAACGTATCGAAGCTCTCGCGGCCATGGTACTGTCCCATGCCGCTCGCGCCCATGCCGCCAAAGCCCATATGGCTCGTAGCCAAGTGCATGATGGTGTCGTTAACGCAGCCGCCGCCAAAAGGCACGTAGCGCACAAAGCGCTGCTGAACCTCGCGATCCTGACTAAAGATATACAGGGCCAGCGGCGTCGGACGATCCGTAATAAACGTCTCGGCCTCGTCTAGGCTCTCAAACGTCAGTACCGGCAAGATAGGGCCGAAAATCTCCTCCTGCATCACGGCGTCATCGGGGGTCACGCCGTCTAGGATCGTCGGCTCAATCTTGAGCGACGACTCGCGCGCCATGCCTCCCAGCACAACCTTATCGGGATCGATCAGCCCGCGTACGCGCGCAAAATGCTTGGCATTGACAATATGACCGTAGTCCTCGTTGTCGAGCGGATGCTCGCCAAACATGCGGCGGACCTCCTCCTTGATGAGGCCCAACAGCTCATCGTGCACGCGCGTATCGACCAGCAGATAGTCGGGCGCTACACAGGTCTGGCCCACGTTGAGCCATTTACCAAAGGCGATACGCCGTGCCGCGACCTTCAAGTTTGCCGTCGCATCCACGATGCAGGGACTCTTTCCGCCCAGCTCAAGCGTCACGGGCGTAAGGTTTTTACTTGCGCGCTCCATGACGAGCTTGCCGACCGGAACGCTTCCGGTAAAGAAGATTTTGTCCCAGCATTCATCGAGCAGCGCCTCGTTCTCGGCACGCCCGCCTTCGACGACCGTTACCAGGCGCGGATCAAATGCTTCCTCGCAAATCTGCCTGAGCACCGCGCTCGAAGCCGGCGCATAGGCACTCGGCTTGATGACCACGGTGTTACCCGCGGCAAGGGCGCCGGCGAGCGGCTCGAGTGTTAGCAAAAACGGGTAGTTCCACGGAGCCATAATGAGCGTGACGCCATAGGGCACGGCTTGCGTTTTGCACACGCTCACAGCGTTAGCGAGGTCACACGGACGCTGGCGCGGACGACTCCATCGAGCCACATGAGCGATCTGATGACGAATCTCGGAAAGCGACGTGCCGATCTCGCACATATAGGCCTCGTCATGCGACTTTCCCAAATCGGTCTTGAGCGCATGGGCAATATCGGCCTCGTGCGCACGAACCGCATCACGCAGACGCACCAGTGCGCGACGTCGAGCATCGACATCAAACGTAGCGTGCGTCTTAAAGTAGGTGCGCTGATCGCCGACGATGCGCGCAATTTCCTCGGTGTTCATGGCAACCTCCTAGTTCTCGTCTTCAAACATACCACCCGCAACAACTTCGTACATATGCTCGAGCTCCAGGCGGTCCATTAAAAGAGGAACGGGGTACAGGGGATTAGCCTCGGCATCGGCATGCGCCGCCATTTCGGGAATGTCGGAGCGGCGAATACCCGCTACATATTTGGGGATTCCCAGGGCGGCGTTCATGCGGTCGACCCAATCGATAAAGGCCTCGGCCGCAAGACTGTCCCGCGCGGTAGCCGGCGCAATGCCCGCCATGCGAGCAAGATCGGCAAGCTTGGGGGCGGCGGCGTCACCATAAGCGCGAAGCATGTGCGGCAGGATGATCGCGTTGGTCAAACCGTGCGGAATTCCGTATCGGCCGCCCAGACTGTGCGCGATGGCATGCACATATCCGACATAGGAGCGGGTAAACGCAACGCCCGCCTTATACGCCGCCGAAAGCATATTGCGGCGTGCACGCATGTCGTCGCCATGCTCATAGGCCTCTAGCAAATTGTCGCGGATGAGCTGGACCGCCTGACGCGCCATCTTGCGCGTGTAGGGCGTGGTGCTACGGCCGATAAAGGCCTCGACAGCATGCGTCAGGGCATCCATGCCCGTCTGCCCCGTAATGGAGGCGGGCAGGCCGCGCGTAAATTCAGGGTCGTGCACCGCAAAGCGCGGGATAAGCACAAAGTCGTTAATGGGGTACTTGTAGTGCGTCTCGTCATCGGTAATTACCGCCGCAAGCGTGACCTCGCTTCCCGTGCCTGCCGTGGTGGGAACGGCGATGAGCAGCGGCAAGAGACGATGAACGCGCAACAGGCCGCGCATCTTGTTGATGGGCTTGTTTGGCCGCGCGATGCGTGCGCCCACGCCCTTGGCGCAGTCCATGGCCGAACCGCCACCAAAGCCGATAATGGCCCGGCAGTCGTTCTCGCGATACAGCGCCGCCGCCTCCTCCACATTCGAGACCGTGGGGTTCGCACGCGTTTCGGCATAGACCGTAACGGCAATCCCCTGAGCCGTAAGCGCGCGCTCGAGTGATGCCGTGAGCCCCAAACGTGCAATACCAGGGTCTGTCACGATAAGGACCTTCTGAATCGAGCGCTTTTGAAGCACCGCGGGCACATCCTCGGTATGCTCCAAAATGCGCGGCTCGGTATAGGGCAGGATCAGCAATGCAATGCGAAAAACCGTCTGATATGTTCGGCACCAGGCACGACGGGCTAGATGCATAAAGGAAACTCCTATATTTGTTGATAGGTCAACATTTGCTCGACCGATTGTACTCAGCGGCGGTCAAAGACGGCTTGCCAATCGTTAATCAATCAACATCTTCATATCTCAAAATTGTTTTATTGAAAATCATTCCTAATAGGCTTCACATTTGGTTGCATTTATGGATAATAGAACTCGTCAAGACGCACGTCCGGAGAGGGCCCTTACGGGACCGGACGAGCGCGCAATCGCCATCGATCGAAAGGATCGAATCATGAAGTTTGTTTGCCCCGTTTGCGGTTATGTGGAAGAGTTCGACGGCGACCAGCTGCCCGAGGACTTCAAGTGCCCCCAGTGCGGCGTTCCCGGTTCTCGTTTCCTGAAGCAGGAGGAGGGCCAGCTCGAGTGGGCTGCCGAGCACGTCGTGGGCGTCGCCAAGATGGAGGGCGTCTCCGAGGACATCGTTGCCGACCTGCGCGCCAACTTTGAGGGCGAGTGCTCCGAGGTCGGTATGTACCTGGCCATGGCTCGCGTCGCTCATCGCGAGGGTTACCCCGAGATCGGCCTGTACTGGGAGAAGGCTGCCCACGAGGAGGCCGAGCACGCCGCTAAGTTCGCTGAGCTCCTGGGCGAGGTCGTGACTGACTCCACCAAGAAGAACCTCGAGATGCGTGTTGAGGCCGAGAACGGCGCCACCGCCGGCAAGACCGATCTTGCCAAGCGCGCAAAGGCCGCTGGCCTCGATGCCATCCACGACACCGTGCACGAGATGGCTCGCGACGAGGCCCGCCACGGCAAGGCTTTCGCCGGCCTGCTCAAGCGCTACTTTGGCTAAGCCAGCCGCCTGAGAGACAATCTCTAGCTCGATAAGGCCCGGACCGCATGGTTCGGGCCTTTTTGTGTCTCGAGGACTCGTTAACGCCCTGAAATAGGACCGTCTTGGGCATCGGCTTCTCGTCAAAAACTAAGTGAGTAGACTTTTTGGAACTTGCCGAGCACACCACCCATATTGCTTTATAAAGCCGCAGGTAAATGACTTGTTGCAAAACGGCTTGGTCGCCAAAGTGCCAAAAGTCTACTCACTTAGAACCGCAGCCGTCCACGATCGAGCTGTTTTGCGTCTAACGGGCATCTTTCCGTCGATTACTCCCAATTTTGTCCAGTCAACGAATAGTTCAGACCGGAGTAATGCCTCAGCCCTTTGCTCATCCGGGCTTTTATCACGATATTCAGCATCGAGCATCCTGCATACGGCCTTAACGATCGCGCGGAATCTATCCTCATCGGATATCTGTCTGTGTGTCAGGAGAAGCACATCGTAGCCCATGGCCTGAAGGGCCGTCATGCGATCGGCGTCACGCAAGCCATCCCCTGCGCGTCCGTGCGAGGCCTTTCCCTGACATTCAATGGCCACCTGTCGCCTGCCGTCCGGCGAAGAAAGTAGTAGGTCAATATATACACGGGACTTTCCCACAATCGCTCGAGCACTTGTGCTTAACGTCACTTCGACATTGAGCTCTATACCGCAAAACCCTTCGCCTCCCAGGGCTCGCGGCAGTCCAAGCAACAAATACGCCTCGACCTCAAAAGGCGACGCGGCGCCCAATGGGACGAGTTGCGATACCGTCATAAATCTATTGCCGTAACGCATCCCGCAAACATCTGAACAAAAACGGTCAAGGTCTCTACCCAAAACCAAAGCGTCTCGACGCCATAAATTTGAGGCGGCGCCGTCCTCGGACGGGCAGCGCGCCCAACCGAACGTTGTCGAAATCGCGCCCGAATCAATTGCACGTGAAAGCTCCGCCTCGAGTGCCGCCGGCAGAGCACACACCGCAAACAGGCCGCACATCTCCGCCAACACAAAAAGAAGCTGAAGATCCGTCAGATGCCGCGACATGATGAATGCCGTCAGTAGAGGAGACGTAATCAAAAATCCATGCTCCGTTTCCAGCACAGATTCCCTGGGGAGCTCACCAAGAAACAGCCGCTGTCTAATGCTGGCAGGACAAGTCCGTTTGTTTCTCGTCCGAACCAATGTATACAACGGAAAGCCGAGCGCAACCGCAGCCGTCGGGTTACGGGCGAGGTCATATCGCTGCCGGTCTTCTTCCGGCCGTGGAAGCGGCGGACACAAGGCGCGGACCTGAGGAGGCAAACGCCAGTATCTAAAAGCCGATATGTCACAAAGTAGATCTTTCATAGGCACAGGAAAACACGAATTTCAACCCAGCCTGACTCGCATTGGCACGAACGCACCAAAAATGGCGCCGAACGGACTGCCAAGTTTTCAACAGCCTTCCCCAACTGACCAAAAGCTTGCCGAGAGCTGGACGAAGTTCTGCTGAAAACCCCATTTTTTTCTCATGCAGAAGCTTTGCGCGGCAAGTGAGTAGACTTTTTTGAACATCCCGAGCAGGCCGGTCATCCTGCTTTTCAAAACCACAGGTAGATAGCTTGTTACAAAACTGCCTGGTCGCCAAAGTGCCAAAAGTCTACTCACTTAGGTTGCAGAGTGCTCCCATTAGCTGCAATTCCAAGGTATTAAGCACTTTTGAACTCAAATCGTCATACTGAACAAGAATTTGACTTGAGTTTTCAGGGACAGATGCGCCATCGGCACACCAATAGCAGTCACTGACATCGACGAACGGGATAACCGAGCGCGTGAGGGCCCGCACAAAAGAGCTTCCACCCGCTCCGCGCTCTGCAACCACGGTGCAGTAAAGGCCCGCGTCTGCATGCTCAATCGAGACCTCCCCTGCCGGAAACGCCTTCCGTACAAGCGCCGCCAGGCCATCGCGCGCCTCGCGAGCGCGCACGCGCACGCGGTTCACATGTCGCTCGTAATCACCCGATTCCAGCAAACGAGCCAAAGCGACCTGGTCAACAGAGCTCACCGATGAGGCGTAAAAACCAAGGTTGTGCCTAAACCGCTCCATCAGCTCATCGGGCAACACCATGTACGCTAGACGCAACGCCGATGAAAGGCTCTTTGAAAACGTGTTGGTGTAGATAACCGACTGGGCGGCATCGATCGACGCGAGCGCAGGAATCGGCTTGCCGGCAAGGCGAAACTCGCAATCGAAGTCGTCTTCGATGAGATATCGGCCCGGCTGCTCGGCGGCCCAGCTCAGCAGCGCATAGCGACGTGCAATGCTCGTCACAAGGCCGGTCGGATACTGATGGGACGGCATCAGGTGAAGGACATCGGTCCCGCTTTTCTGCAGAGTGTTCAAGTCCACACCCTCATCATCCAACGGGATATGCCGAACTTTGCAGCCCATAGCCTGATAGATGCGCGTCAGGCGCAAATAGCCAGGGTCCTCAACGGCATACACCTTGTCCGCGCCAAGCAACTGAGCCAACATGGTATCGAGCAGCTGGGCGCCCGCGCCGATAACAATGTTGTTGGGGTCGACATTCATACCCCTTGTCCCGCGCAGATGATGAGCAATCGCGCGTCGTAGCCGAGCGGTGCCCTGTGCCGGTGCGGGTGAGAAGATTTCGCGCTCGTCTTCGGATGCCAGCGTCGCCCGCAGTGCGCTTTGCCAAAGCCGCGCCGCCTCCAAAGTGGAAGGAGAAAGTGCGTCGAATTGCTCGACCCGTCCATCAACATCATGTGCGTTAAGACCCGCAGGAGCGGAATCTCGATCAAGCTCTGTCTCAGCCAAAGGCAAAACCGGTGCATCCGGAAGCTCACAAGCGTAGTAGCCACGACGCGGCTTTGAGCAAATATAGCCCTCGGCAAGTAACTGGCTATATGCATTCTCGATGGTAATGACACTGATTCCCAGATGGCTGGCAAAGGCACGCTTAGACGGAAGATGCTCCCCCGCCGCAATGCGTCCAGCAACGATATCATCTCGAATTTGCTGGTAAACATACTCATAGAGCGATGCTCCGCCGCGTTTTTCCAAATTGTAGTCAAGCATGAGCCTATCACCTGACCTTATTAAGTCATTCAATCTGGTATTAGTCTGACCTTGTCATTATCTCGAAATCTGAGTATTTCGCCATACCCAGCTCCCCGATAGGATGTTCCGTCAAGCAATGCACATGCCAACCAAGGGAGCAACCATGGCAGAACAGACCAGCAAGGCCGATCGCGTCAAACTCAATCGCGAGCTCGCGCAGATGCTCAAGGGCGGCGTCATCATGGACGTCACCACGCCCGAGCAGGCACGCATCGCCGAGGAGGCGGGCGCCTGCGCCGTCATGGCACTCGAGCGCATCCCGGCCGACATCCGTGCCGCAGGCGGCGTCTCGCGCATGAGCGACCCCAAGATGATCAAGGGCATCCAAGAGGCCGTCTCCATCCCCGTCATGGCCAAGTGCCGCATCGGTCACATCGTCGAGGCGCAGGTCCTTCAGGCCATCGATATCGACTACATCGATGAGTCCGAGGTTCTCTCCCCTGCCGACGATGTCTACCACATCGACAAGACCCAGTTTGACGTCCCATTTGTCTGCGGTGCCCGCGACCTGGGCGAGGCGCTGCGCCGTGTTGCCGAGGGCGCCACGATGATCCGCACCAAGGGCGAGCCGGGCACGGGCGACGTCGTCCAGGCTGTGCGCCATATGCGCAAGATTCAAAAGCAGATCCGCGACGTTGTTGCCCTGCGTGACGACGAGCTCTTTGAGGCAGCCAAGCAACTGCAGGTTCCGGTCGAGCTGGTGCGCGAGGTCCATGCCACGGGCAAGCTTCCCGTCGTGAACTTTGCCGCCGGCGGCGTAGCGACCCCCGCCGACGCCGCGCTGATGATGCAGCTGGGTGCCGAAGGCGTCTTTGTGGGCTCGGGTATCTTTAAGAGCGGCGACCCGGCCAAGCGCGCCGCCGCCATCGTCAAGGCCGTGGCAAACTTCACCGATGCCAAGCTCATTGCCGAGCTTTCGGAGGACCTGGGCGAGGCCATGGTCGGCATCAACGCCGACGAGATCGAGATCATCATGGAAGAGCGCGGACGCTAGTCCGGCAGAAAGGATCGCACATGAGCGATTACGCAGACCAGACGGTCGCCGTGCTGGCGGTCCAAGGCGCTTTTGCCGAGCACGAGGCGAGGCTGTCCGAGCTGGGCGCACACTGTATTGAGCTGAGGCAGGCGGCTGATTTAAAGCAGGACTTTGACCGTCTGGTACTTCCCGGCGGCGAGTCCACCGTTCAAGGGAAGCTGCTTGATGAGTTGGGCATGCTCGATGAGCTTCGTGCCCGTATCGTTGAAGGCATGCCCGTCCTGGGCACCTGCGCCGGCCTGATTCTGCTGGCTCACGACCTTGCCGCCCATGACGATAAGGGCACGCCGCGTTTGGCAACCATGGACGTACTTGTCGAGCGCAATGCCTACGGCAGGCAGCTAGGCAGCTTTCGAACCAAGGGACAGGTAGCCGGCATCGACGGTGAAGTGCCGTTAACGTTTATCCGCGCGCCCCGCATCGTCGAGGTGCGCGGCAATGCCAAGGCCCTTGCCGAAGTCGATGGCCGTATCGTCGCCGCGCGCCAGGGCAACCAGCTCGGCGTAACCTTCCACCCCGAACTCGATGAAGACACCCACCTCCACGAACTGTTCCTACAAATGTAGGCATCGAAATCAACAAACGAAATGAGAGTGGATAATCTCCCACTTTAAGCTTGGATGCAGGCTCAAACCGGGAGATTATCCACTCTCATGCTATGTAGTCGTTGGGGACGTTCTTAAACGACTAGTCAAACAAGAACGTCCCCAACGACTATCTTTTAGCAGGTCTGGATCAAGGCAATGCCGATGTTTTGGCACCGGCAGCGAGCGCCCACCAGAGCGAACAAATTGACATGAAAAGAGGACGGCATAGACCTTCTGGTCATGCCGTCCTCTTTGAATGACAAGTTGTCGCTCTGGTGGGCGCGCAGCGTCAACTAGTTACGCGGTTTGGTAAAACCGCGTAACCCAACTAGAAGCGGTTGCCGCGGAAGCCGCCGCCGTTGCGGCCGCCACGATCGCCACCGCGACCGCCACGGTCGTTACCACGGTTGCCGCCAAAGCCGCCGCGGTTGCCACCGCGATCGCCATAGCCACCACGGTTGCCGCCAAAGCCGCCGCGACCGCCACGGTCGCCGCCACGGTCACCAAAACCGCCACGGCCGCCACGATCGCCACCGCGACCGCCGCGGTCGCCGCCACGGCCACCACGATCGCCAAAGCCGCCGCGACCGCCACGGTCGCCGCCACGGCCACCACGGTCGTCACGGCCGCCGCGAGGACCGCGGTCCTCGTCCAGGCCCATGGCGACGAGCGGAGCGATAACCTTATCGAGAGCGGCCATCAGCTCGGTGGCCTCCTCGTAAGAAAGCTCGGGCAGGAGCTTCTCCTTCTTGTTGGCAAGCTCGACCAGGCCCTCAGCGGCATCCTCGGCAGCGAAGACAACGATCTTGCGCATATCGCCCTCGGCGTCGTCGATGCGGCCGACCAGATCGGCAGCCTCGGCCTCGGCCATCAGGCCATCGAGCTCACGAAGGCGCATGCCCAGCAGGTCGGACATTTCCTTCTGCTCCATCTTGGGCTTGAGGTCAAGAAGCTTGATGGCGCGCTCGATGTTCGCCATGCGCTCGGCCTTGGCCTCCTCCTCCTTGGAAATAGCAAAGCGACGGCTACGCAGCAGGCGGGCGGCCTTCTGCATCTTGTCCATCAGCTCTTCGTCATCGTAATCAACGGCGGCCTCGACAACCTCGGCCTCCTCCTCGGCGGAAACCTCGTCAGCAGCCTCAACCTCGGCAGCTTCGGTCTCCACGGTCTCGACTGCCTCAACCTCAGCAGCCATGGTCTCGTTCTCGGTCTCGTTCATGATCTCTTCGTTCTCAGACATGAGACTCCTTCTTGGCCCTCTCGGGCATCATCGCCCCATTCGCGGGGCCCGTCGCGCACTCTTTGCGCTTAAAACATTCATGCCTCTCGGCAAAACGCCCATTAGTTTATGGTGTCGCCCGCTAATCTAGCTGCAGAATCTATGTGCACACATTAATGCGACATGTGCGACTCGCGGCGAGCGTACACAACCGATACCACAAATCCGACCAAGGCAATTACAGCCGCCACACGCACGGCTGTCGCAAATCCAATCGCCTGGGCAACGTCGGTCGCAACGCCAGCGGCGCCGGCAGTCGCCGCAGAACTCGAGAGCAGGCCGATAAACAGCGACGGGCCAAACGATGCGGCGATCATGTTCCACGTGTTGAGTAATGCCGTTCCGTGAGGATGCTCAGCGGCGGGTAGCGTCTCCAAGCCGGCTGTTTGCGAGGGGCTCAGCACCAAACCGACTCCGGCATACACCACAACGGTCAGCGCCACGACGACGCCGATGTTCATGCTTGCGGCCGTCATCGAGATGGCAGTCTGCCCCACGGCGATCAGGGCAAAGCCGACCGGCAGCAGCGGCCATGCGCCACGGGCGTCCATCACGCGTCCGCCCACAATCGAGGTCACGGCATTGCAGGCAATCGCCGGCAAAATGAGCAAGCCCGCAACGAGTGCGGTCATGCCGTATGCGCCCTCAAAATAGAGCGGCAACAAAACGCTCATCGAGAACGTCGTCATCATCGACACCACCACAAGCAGGCACGCAGGCCAAAAACGAACGCTCGCCATGGGACGTACGTTAAGCACCGGATGCTCGAGCTTGAGCTGGCGGGCCGCAAACAGGCCGAGCAGCACCATGGCGGCGAAGAGCGTCACGATGCCGGCAATCAGATTGGTCGAGAACTCGCCTACGGAATACACAAATGCCGTAATGCCGGCGGCGAGTAAAACAACCGACAGAATATCAAGCGTGGTGTTCGAGCGCTCCCCGACATTCTGAACATGCTTTACGCCCGCCGCAGCGACCACAATGCCGCCCACCAGCGGCACTACGAACACCGCCCTCCAGCCAAACAACGTGCACATGAGACCGCTGATCACGGGTCCAAACGCCGGCCCCAGCGTAATGCAGGCACCGCCCAGGCTCAGATACAGGCCGAGCTTCTCGCGCGGAGCGCAAGACAGCACAACGTTCATCATGAGCGGGAACAAGACGCCCGAACCCGCAGCCTGCAAAATACGACTTGGCAGCAAAACGCTAAACGACGGAGCGACTAGGCACAGAACTTCGCCGGCGACCATGCATCCGCATGCGAAAAACAGCAGCTTGCGCGTCGAGAAACGGCCGGACAGAAAGGCCATGATGGCCGTAAAGATCGACGTCACGATCATGTAGCCCGAAACGAGCCACTGCGCCGTGGTGGCACTCACCGAAAAGGCCGCCATAATGTCGTGCAACGCCACGTTAATGATGTTCTCGTTAAACGCGGCAACAAAGGCCGCAATATACATTACGACGAGAATCGCCGAGGCTGTCGACGGTGATTGAGTTCGCTTTTGGGATTTGGTCCCCATGAAATTCCTTCCTCTTAGAACGACAATCGCATCGCCCCAGAGGAACGGTCCAGGGCGAAAATGAGCCCTAGACTTACGCCAGACGCCGTACACGACAAATCTGGCAACATGGTCCAACGTCGAAAGATTGTAACGCGGACGCGCAGCTTTCCTTCCGCGCTATTATTAAAAGTCCACGAAAGCATAAGACATGAGGAGCCCGCCATGATTAAGCCCATCATGAAATCCGAGTTCTTTTTGCGCCTGCCTTCCGAAGACGCAGGGCCCGACGACGCCGTGACCGGGCAAGACCTCCTAGATACGCTCCACGAGCATGAGCACGAGTGCGTGGGGCTCGCCGCCAACATGATCGGCGTGCGCAAACGCATCATCTGCGTAAAGGACGGCAACAGGGCGCTGCTCATGTACAACCCTCAAATTCTTGAGCACGTCAATGCCTATCAGACGAGCGAAGGATGCCTCTCGCTGATCGGCGAGCGTCCCTGTACCCGCTATCGCCGCATTAAGGTTGAGTATTTGGACGAGAACTTCGTCCACCGCATCAAGAACTTCTCGGGCTACACCGCCGAAATCATCCAGCACGAAATCGACCACTGCAACGGGATAGTGATCTAGTTCCACCGATTCAAGAAAGCTCCCTGCAGCAAAACAACTGCAGGGAGCTTTTCATAGTGCGGAGCTTCTATCCCACTAGCTCTGGCGGTAATGATCGAAGAAGTCGGCGAGGTCTTCGAGCGACTCTTTGAGCACTTCCATGCGCGGCAGATACACGATGCGGAAGTGGTCGGGCTCGCCCCAGTTAAAACCGCCGCCGCGCGTGATCAGAATCTTCTTCTCGTGCAGCAGGTCGAGGGCAAACTGCTCGTCATCGGTGATGTTAAACTTTTTAACATCCATCTTGGGGAAGATATAGAACGCCGCACGCGGCTTAACCACCGAGATGCCGTCAATCTTGTTGAGCGCCTCATACACAAAGTTGCGCTGCTCGTAGACACGGCCGCCGGGGCGGATGTAGTCGTTGACCGACTGATGGCCGCCGAGCGCCGTCTGAACAATCGACTGAGCCGGCACGTTGGAGCACAGGCGCATGTTAGAGAGCATGTTGACGCCCATGATGAAGTCGCTCATGCAGCGCTGGTTGCCCGAAAGCACCATCCAGCCAATGCGATAGCCCGCGATCATATGCGACTTGGACAGGCCGCTAAACGTAATGCAAGGCAGGTCGGGGGCGAGCGAGGCAATGGAGACGTGCTCGTAGCCGTCCATGCACAGGCGGTCGTAGATCTCGTCGGCAAAAATCATGAGCTGGTGCCTGCGCGCGACCTCAACAATGCCTTCGAGCACCTCACGCGGGTAAACGGAGCCCGTGGGATTGTTGGGGTTGATGATGACGAGGGCCTTGGTCGCGCTCGTAATCTTGGACTCCATATCCTCCAGGTCGGGATACCAATCCGCCTGCTCATCGCACAGATAGTGCACGGGATGACCGCCGGCAAGGGTCGCGCACGCCGTCCACAGTGGGTAGTCGGGGCTGGGGATCAGGATCTCGTCGCCGTTGTCGAGCAGCGCGTTCATCGAAAGCTGAATGAGCTCGGACACGCCGTTGCCCGTGTAGATGTGCTCCATCTGAACATTGGGCAGGCCCTTGATCTGCGAGTACTGCATAATCGCCTTGCGCGCAGAGAACAGGCCGCGCGAGTTGGAATAGCCTTCGCAGTCGGGCAGCTGCTGGCGCATGTCCTTAATGACCTCATCGGGCGTGCGGAAACCAAAGGGCGCGGGGTTGCCGATGTTGAGCTTGAGGATGCGCTCGCCTTCGTCCTCCATACGGGCTGCCTCGTCGACGACGGGACCGCGCACGTCATACAGGACATTCTCGAGTTTGGTGGATTTAGAAAAAGTACGCATGGTGGTGCTCCTTGGAATTTGAGCTGAGGGATGGGGTTCGGGCTTGGAATCGTTGCGAGGCGATGATGTCTCGCCTTGATCGGCGTCACCGGCAAGCAGCCAGGTAACATCGACCTCCAAAATGCGGGCGAGCAGCTCTGCCACATCGCGCCGCGGAATCGTCTTGCCACTCACATATTGGCTCATCTGACTCTTGCCGAGTTTTTTGCCGAGCATCTCCGATGCGCGGATTACGTCCGACTGGCGAACGTCGCGATCGGACATGGTCTGTCGCAGGCGATCGCTAAACGTCTCTTGGGCCACAGGAACCTCCTTGCTGGCAAAGTTCAATTTATAGAACACGAATTGAACCTGAGTTCAATTTAGGCAGCAGTATAGCGCGGCGCATTATCGGGAAGTTCAATTTCACTAGAAAATGTACCGAACCCCGAGAATTGTCCCAAAGTGGACAGCAGGTACGCGCTTTTAGAGATATTCAAGAAAACGAGCCGCCGCAAGCGAAACGTCAGCGGTGCGGTATATGGCGTTGATCTGCCGATGAGGATGCCCCTCGAGCGGGCACACGGCAACATCGAACTGACAGCGGCGCAAGATGAGCGCGGGAAGAATGCTCACGCCCAGGCCGTCCTCGACCATGGCCATAATCGCATAGTCATCCCAGGTCGACAGCTTGGAGCGCACCGTCAGCCCCGCCCGACGGAACAGCGGCGTAATCTCGTCGTCGCTACCCCGTTCTAGCAGAATAAACTGCTCGTTGGCCAAATCGGCAAGAGAGACGACCTCCGCGGTGGCAAGCGAGGAGTCCGCTGGCACCACGGCCATCAGCTCGTCTTGCACCAACGACCGCGACGCCATGCCGGCGCCGCGTGGCTCGCGCGGAATAAAGCCCAGGTCGCAGCGGCCTTCCGCCACCCATTGCTCAATCTCGGAGTAATCACCCATCAGCAGCTCGTAATCGACATCCGGGTGATCGGCGCGAAACCGCGCGATCACCGGTGGCAGTACATGGGTCGCCACACTCGAAAACGTACCGATACAGATCTTGCCACGCATGAGCCCTCGCATCTCGTCCACGCGTCGCTGCAGGCGGCCGAACTCTTCGCATAACGCCTCGACTGCCGGCATGACCTGCCACCCGTCGGCAGAAAGCACCACGCCCTCGCGGCTGCGGTCAAGCACCTTAAAACCCCAGTCTGCCTCAAGGTCGCCCACCATGCGGCTCACGCCCGACTGCGAATAGCTCAACCGCTCTGCAGCACGCGTAAAGCTGCCGGCACGCACCGTCTCGAGCAGCACTTGCATCTTTTGGATATTGGTCTCCACGGCACGCCTCCACCTTTGCATGAGTTTTTATCATGTTTGCCATGCATTATATTCGCTTTTCTTCTAAAGCCAGTTCACCCATAGTGAACATGCTCGGATATAGAGGGGATGTCAGCGCATGAACAACGGACTGTTTACGTATCTAGCAGCATTGCTATTGTTTGGCTCCAACGGCATCATCGCCGCTGCCATCGCGCTGCCGAGCTCCGATATCGTGCTCCTGCGCACGTTTTTGGGCACCCTCTCGCTTGTCGCCGTCCTCGCCATCACCCAACGCCATAAGTTGCAGGCGCCATCTCGCCCCCGCGAAGCCGCAGCCCTTCTCCTCTCGGGAGCCGCGCTGGGCGCCAGCTGGATTTTTCTGTTCCGCGCCTACCAGACGATCGGCGTCGGCATATCCTCGCTGCTGTACTACTGCGGCCCCATCATCGTTATGGCGCTCTCCCCGCTCATCTTTAGCGAAAAGCTGACCGGCGGCAAAATCGCCGGGTTTATCGCCGTCGCCTGCGGCGCCTTCCTCATCGCGGCCCAAGGCCTCGGCGGCAATATGCCCATCGCGGGCATCGTGTGCGGCATCGCCTCGGCCTTCTGCTACGCGTTGATGGTCATTGCCAGCAAGGGAGCGCCACATATCAAAGGTCTCGAGAACTCCACGCTCCAGGTGAGCGCCGCCTTTGTGACCGCGCTGGTCCTTACGCTCCTCACGCAGGGCGCCCCCTCATTCCTGTCCGCCGGCGTCGCCGCCAGTATTGATTGGCGCGCCGTCGTCATGCTTGGCGTCGTCAACACCGGCATCGGCTGCCTGCTCTACTTTAGCGCCGTCGCCAAACTGCCCGTCCAGACCGTCGCCGTCGTCGGCTACCTCGAGCCGCTTTCGGCGGTCGTGTTCTCGGACGTCCTTTTGGGCGAAGCCATAACACCGGTCCGTCTGATGGGCGCCGTGCTTATCATCGGCGGCGCAATTTTTTGCGAACTCGCCGGCAAACGCGCAAACACCAAGGCTGGCATCGCCCAGACAGCACGTGCTTAATAGCCCCTGCTCTGAAATACTACCTGCGTATATGAATAATCCCCAGATGGGGATTATTGTCTAAAACACCCCGATGTGCCAAACTGCTCTTATATGTATAAAGATGGCATAAAGGTCTGCTGCTCGTGGCAGAGGCCAGATGTCCAAGGGAGTCCACGTGGCACACAACAAGCTGGAGGCAAGCCTCCAAGACCAGCGTAGTCAAGGCGGACATGGAGCCATTCCCCTCTCCGCTGGCATGCTACTCGTAACGCTCGGCGTCGTATACGGCGACATCGGCACGAGCCCCATGTATACCATGAAATCAATCGTCGCCAACAACGGCGGCATCGGTACCGTCAGCGAGGACATGATCTTGGGCGCGCTCTCACTCGTCATCTGGACCATGACACTCGTGACCACGGTCAAGTACGTGGTAATCGCCATGAAGGCCGACAACCATAACGAGGGCGGCATCTTCGCCCTGTTTAGCTTGGTGCGCAAAGTGGCGCCTTGGCTGATTCTTCCCGCCATGATCGGCGGCGCGGCGCTGCTCGCCGACGGCATCCTCACCCCCGCCGTCACGGTTACCACGGCCATTGAGGGCCTGCGCACTATCGAGTGGGGCCACGCGCTATTGGGTGACGGGCAAACCAACGTCATCATTATTACCATCATCATTATCTGCGGCCTATTTGCCATGCAGCGCGCCGGTACCTCGTCGATCGGCAAGCTGTTCGGCCCGCTCATGACACTGTGGTTCCTGTTCCTGGCAGGCGCCGGCCTGTTCAACATGCTCGGCAACCCGTCCATCTTGCGCGCGCTCAACCCCATCCGCGGCATCATGTTCCTGTTCTCGCCCATCAACCACTCGGGCATCATGGTGCTCGGCTTTGTCTTTCTGTCGACGACCGGCGCCGAGGCCCTCTACTCGGACATGGGTCACGTGGGCAAGGCTAACATTTACGCATCCTGGCCGTTCGTAAAGGCGGCCCTCATCCTTAACTATCTGGGTCAAGGCGCTTGGCTGCTTGCCAACAATTCCAATCCCCAGATGCTCGCGATGGACATCGTCAACCCGTTCTACATGATGCTCCCCGAGCCCCTGCGCCCCTTTGCCATCGTGCTTTCGGCCGTGGCGGCCATCATCGCCTCGCAGGCGCTCATCACCGGCTCGTTCTCGCTGGTATCCGAGGCAACCCGTCTCAACCTTATGCCGCATCTGCGCATCCACTACCCCAGCGACACCAAGGGCCAGCTCTACATTCCGCTCGTCAACAACATCATGTGGGTCGGCTGCATCTTCATCGTGCTGCTGTTCCAAAACTCCGAGCGCATGGAGAGCGCCTATGGCCTCGCCATTACCGTGACCATGCTCATGACCACGACGCTTTTGACGAGCTATATCGCCGGCATTCTCAAACACAAGCTGGGCGCCTGCGTCTTCGCCCTGCTCTTTGGTGCCATTGAGCTGTGCTTCTTCGCTTCGTGCCTCACCATGTTCTTTGACGGCGGCTACGTCATGATCTTCCTGGCCGCGCTGCTGTTTGGCCTTATGTATGTGTGGCGTCGCGGCACCGCCATCGAGCGCACGCAGACGATTCTGCTGCCCGTCTCCAAGTACATCGATCAGCTCAACCGCCTGCGCAACGACGAAACCTACCCCGTGCTCGCCGACAATCTGGTATTCCTCACCAACAGCCCCGATCCGCTCACACTCGACCGCGACGTGCTCTATTCCATCCTGGACAAACATCCCAAGCGCGCTAAGGCTTATTGGTTCATCAACGTGCACGTTACCGACGAGCCCTATACGCACGAGTATTCCGTTGAGACCTTTGGCACAGACTTCCTGTTCCGCGTGCGCTTGGACCTGGGCTTTAAGGTCAATCAGCGCATCAACGCCTACCTGCGCCAAATCGTTGGCGACCTGATGGCATCGGGTGAGTTGCCACCGCAGCATCACACCTACTCCATCTACGAGACACGCGGCAACGTGGGCGACTTCCGTTTTTGCATGCTGCGCAAGATGCTTGCCCCCGAAACGGACATCAACCGCAACGACCATCGCGTCATGGCCATCAAGTACGCCGTCCGCCGCGCCTGCGGAAGCCCGGCACGTTGGTATGGCCTCGAGAACTCGGCCATCATCATCGAGTACGTGCCACTGTTTGCCCGCATGCGCCCGGCCGTTAAGCTCGTGCGCACCCAGGTGCCGCTCGAGGTTCAGATCGAAGAGGCCGAGGAAATGGAAGTCGACATCTTCTCGGACGACCTGGTCAACGGCAACGAGGCCGGCAAGAGCATGAACGTCGATCCCACCGAGCTGCTCGAGAGCGTCGCCGATACACCCGAGCAACAGCAACTCGACGGACTCGAGAGCACCCAGCTCAACGACGCCAACTTCTAGCGACGTCATAAATCAACGACAGCGGCCCTGCACCTCACGAGAGACGCAGGGCCGCTTTGCATTGAAGTAAAGCTAACGGCTACGAACGACGCGGCTCGGGAACCACGAGCCTATCGGGGCTTGCGCCCTCGGCATCCATCAGGCTCACGTAGCGAATCGACGGATCCCCATACATCGCGTAGTAATAATTGCCCGTGCGCGCGCTAAAGCATCCGGTATAGATAGTCTTCTCGAACTTGCCATCGCCCATCCTGGACGCCCCCTCGATCATCACCACGCCCTCGAGCGAGCGGAACATGCGGACGACGTTTTCGGTCTCGCTCTCCTTTTGCGGGTAATTGGCATTGAGGTACGCCGCCTTTACAAAACGGCTCGGCGAATAGCAATCGCCCGGAATGCCGCGCATGCCGGCACCCGCGCCATAGGGCTTGAGCTCGGCGCCACGCCATGTCGCCGTCTGCGGAAAATCGCTTGTGGCGGTGATATAGGTGCGGAGGTTTTCCATGTGCCACGGGAAGGTCGGCTGGTTGGCAAGGGTGTCGACCGGATCGTCGTATACATGCAGGCCGTCTGCCATCATCTCGACCACGATGCTACGCTGGCTGTCGCCGATAATCCAATGGAGCAGCGACACACCCAGCCCCTCTCCGGCAGATTTGGCAACAATCACCGTGTCGCGCAGCGCGGCCTCGACCTCATCGACCGTCGAGAACGTCGCTGCCACCCACAGGGGAAACTCATAGGCCGCGATATTGGTCTTTCCATCAACCGGCCCCTCGGCATACTCGGCATAACCCGGGAAATTGAGACCCGCCACGGCGAGGCCCGCATCGTTGCCGCAATCGAAGAACATAGGGTAGTTCTTGTAATCGATGCACATACCGATCACCGCGTGTGCCGCTGTCGCGTCGTCGATAAACGAATACGGAATGTTAAACCCGCGCGGCATCACGCGAACCTGTTGGCCGTAGTCAAAGCTCCAGTCGAGATTGCGGCCCAGATACATGTGACCAGAATTATCGGTAAATCGAATGCTCGTACACATAGCGCCTCCTAGCTTTACGTTCTTGCTAATTTCATTGTCTCCAAACAAAGGGGCGCTAAACAAAAAAGCCCGGACATGACAACAATGTCATGTCCGGACTATTCAAGCTGGATAAACTCAACCAAGTTAACCCCGCAGGTCGTCTAAGGGGTCAAAGTGCCGCAGATTGCCACGAAAGAGGAGCGCCGCGTACTAACGGTACGCAAGCGACGATTGAGCGGCAAGGTGCGGTGCTTTGATCCCCTTAGACCAACTTGCCGAGACAGTGGTCGATCATATGCTGGACCATTTGCGCCTCGAAGCCGACGAAGTCCTGCTTGCGCTCGCGCATCTTGCCGTCGACGATCACGTCATAAGCGACCTTGCACTTGATGTAGCGCGTGGACTTGGTGACCTCCTCGTGCGTCAGGCAGCTCTCCTCCATCTTGCTGGCGCCCAGGCCAAACACCAGACGGGGGTTGTAGAGCACATGGGGCTCGCCGGCATCGTCCAGGTAGACGCAGACCTTCTTGGTGACGCCGATCTGGTTAGCGGCAAGGCAGCCGGCATCGTCGAGCGACTTGATGGTATCGATCAGGTCCTGTGCCACCGACTCGTCCTCGACGGTCGCGACCTCGCAACGCTGGGACAGAACAGCCTCGTCGTGGCAGAGCTCTTTAATCATACGTTCCTCCATAGGGGTCGTTGTAACTGCTTAAGTATACGGTACCCACACATTTTCATGCGAAAAATACCGTCCGTCTGCTACAAAGCGCCGAACATCAACATGCGAGGAACATCAACCTTTCAAAGGCGATATAGTAGTTGAGTTCGTGTCAATCGGCCTAAACTCGGGGCCGAACAAGGAAAGGGTATGCATGGACGAACTTTTTCACGTCAGTGAGCGCAAGTCCACAATCGGGACCGAACTTCGCGCTGGACTGACAACATTCCTGGCGATGGCCTACATCATCGCCGTCAACCCTGCGGTGCTCTCGGGCGCCGGCATCGATGCGGGAGCGCTCGCCTGCGCCACCTGCCTGGGCGCCGGCATCATGACCATCTGCATGGGCATCTTCGCCAACCGCCCGCTCGCCTGCGCGTCGGGCTTAGGCGTCAACGCGATGATCGCCGGAATCACCACCACCGTCTGCGGCGGTGACTGGCACGTGGCCATGAGCGTCATCTTCCTCGAGGGTATCGTCATCTTGCTGCTCGTGCTTTGTGGCCTGCGCGAGGCCATCATGGACGCCATCCCGGTTGTCCTGCGTCACGCCATCTCGGTGGGTCTGGGCCTGTTCATCGCCATGATTGGCCTGTGCGATGCCGGCATTATCACCGCTGGCGCCGGTACACTCGTCGGTCTGGGCGACATCACCTCCCCCACCTTCATCGTCGGCATCATCTCCATCCTGGTGACGGTCGCCCTCGCCTGCCGCAACGTCCCCGGCTCGCTGCTCATCGGCATCGTCGTCGCCGTCATCGCCGGTATCCCCCTAGGTGTGACCCAGGCTCCGACCGGTATCATCGCCCCGCTCGACTTCTCGAGCATCGGTGGCCCCATCGCCGACGCCGGCGGCGTGCCCGCCATCGTCAAGGTCCTTACCGACCCCGCGCTCCTCGTCATCTCGTTCTCGCTGCTCATGAGCGACTTCTTCGACACCATGGGCACCGCGATGGCCGTGGCCAAGCAGGGCGAGTTCCTCACCGACGACGGCAACGTCGAGAATATCAAGGAGATCCTGATCGTCGACTCCGCCGCCGCTGCTGTGGGCGGTTTCATGGGCGTCTCCTCCATCACCACCTTCGTCGAGTCCACCTCTGGCGCTGCCGACGGTGGCCGCACGGGCCTCACCTCCGTCACCACCGGCGTGCTGTTCATTCTCGCCGCGTTCTTCTCCCCCATCGTCACCATCGTTTCCAGCGCCGCCACCTGCGGTGCTCTGGTCTACGTCGGCTACCTCATGATGAGTGAGGCCTCCGAGATCGACTGGTCCGACGTGTCGCAGGGTTTCCCGGCGTTCATGATTGTCGCCGGCGTGCCCTTCACCTACTCCATCTCTGCCGGCATTGGCCTGGGCTTTATCGCCTACGTGGTCGTCGCGCTCTTTAAGGGCGAGGCTTCCAAGATCAAGCCGCTCATGTGGATCGCAGCCCTCGCCTTCCTCGTCTACTTCTTCGTAGCGTAGCGGCAAAGCTGCCAAAGCAGAACACCAAAGCGCGGAGTCGCATCGAGCGGCTCCGCGCTTTTCTTTTAAAGCCAGGCTACGCACGGACGCGCGATGTATTGCTTCCCAAGTTTTGGACATTTTGCCCTCCAAACGGCACTACCGCCGGCTACATCCTGCAGATATGCTGGGCGTAATCGCATAGGCCCTATGAGGATGGGAGTAACCATGGCCGCCTTGTTCACGACCCCCAAGCGCAATGACAAAACCTCTGGAGCCCATTTTGTCGAGCCCGACGTGCGCCGTCGCACGCTACTCGCACACGGAAGCTGGCGTCGCGTGACGCGCCGCATCGTCTGTGGTCTGACCTGCGCGCTCACGGTGAGCTCGTTGCTCATGCCGAGTGTCTCGCTCGCGGCCGAGTGGGTGGACGTCGGCGGCAGCCGGTATGACGCTGGCACCGCGGCGGGTGACGAGGCTGGCACCTGGTCATGGGACGGCGCCGACGATATGAAGCTCAACGGCTATGACGGCGGTGCGATCAATGCTGCAGGCAAGCTCAACATTGCGTACGAGGGCAAGAACACCGTGAAAACCGAGCCCGATTACACCGGAGCCGCCATCAAAGCGCAGGATGGCACTAACCAGAAAGCGGAGTTGAACATAACGAGCTCGAATAGCACGGATGAGCTCAATGTGACAGCCGAGACCGATGCAATTAAATCCACAGGCGACCTCTCCATTTCTGGCCCAGGCACCGTGAACACCACAAGTACTACTGCCGACGGAATTGAGGCAAAGGGCGACCTCTCTATCACGGGCTCGGGCACCGTGAATGCAACGGGCGATACCGAAGGTATCCAATCCAAGGGCAAGACCACCATCGATTCCTCTGGCACAGTGATCGCTAAAGGAGGCGAAGGCTACGGCATCGCCGCAGGCAGTGACCTGACCATCAAAGGCGGTGGCAAGGTAGAAGCAAGCTCGATAGAAGAAGCGGCGATTTGGGCTGAAGACGGCATCAACATCTCAGGCGGCAGCCAGGTCAAGGCGAACTCCGAGGGAGATCTTGCCGTCGACACTGAGGGCAGTCTCGCGGTCACGAACGCCTCCCTTGACGCAAGCGGTGTTGAATATGGTGTCTATGCCTACAAGGGCATCACACTCGATGGCGCAACCGTGACGGTCCGTACCAGCGCGAACGGCGGCCAGGCCATCGCCCTCATCACTGACGGGGGCGACATCGACATCAAGAACGGTTCCATCGTGGACGCACTCGCGGAAGGCAAATTCTCGGTTGCAATCTCTGCCAGAAACCACCCGCTAAACGTCGCTGGCGGCCACATCTACATCAGCGACTCCGTTGTTAAGGCTATAGCCCGCTATGTCGAGACCGGTGGCGATGGCCCCGATCACTACAGCAACGACCAAAGCGGCGCGGTCATCTCTGAGCCTAGGGGTCTGAACATCGGTATCTTCGCCCAGACCTACGAGGTCATCACGCCCGCGAGTATCTCGATCGTCCGCAGCAAGCTCACGGCTGAGGGAGACACGGCGGCAATCTTCGCTCTTGCCACGAGCGCGGACGGCAAGGCAATCGGCACCATCGAGATCGAAGGCGCCAGCATCCTGACGCCTGAAGGCGGCAAGATCATTGACTATAGCAACAGGGAAGCACTCGACGACGGCATCGTCTACGATATGGGTCAAACCATCGGCACGGGCGACGCCACGGTCGACTCCCCCTATGACGCCGCTGTCTCCAAGAGCACGGTCATCGTGCCTCCCGAGGAGATCAAACCCGAGGAGAAGCCCGGCGAGACCAAGCCCGAGGGTTCCAAGTCCGAGGGCACGAAGACGACCAAGACCGTTGCAGTTGCAGCCACGGGAGCCAAGACCACCGGCAAGCTCGCGGCAACCGGCGACGCCTCGAACGCAGCCATCGTGGCAGCCGCCCTTGCAGGAACAGCCGCCATCGCCGCGGGCGCCGTGGTGAGCCGCAAGCGCTCGTAAACACTTTTTCGCACGGGACGGGTGGATCGCGGCCCTTGCCTTCCTCGTCTACTTCTTCGTAGCGTAAGGGCAAGGCTGCAAAAGCTGAACAATAAAGCGCGGAGTCGCCATGCGGCCCCGCGCTTTTCTTTTAGCGCCGGTCCCTGCGCCGGCGTGCGGCCTATTTCTCCCCCATTTTGGCCATTTTGCCCTCCAAACGGCACTACCGCCGGCAACATCCGGCAGATACGCTGAATCTAGTCGTATAGGCCCTATGAGAACGGGAGCAACCATGGCAGCCTTGTTCACGACCCCCAAACGCAATGACACTACCGCCGGAACCCATGTTGCCGAACCCGACGTTCGCCGTCGCATAGGACTCGCGCACGGCAGCTGGCGCCGCGTGACGCGCCGCATCGTCTCGGGCGCCGTGTGCGCGCTCACGGTGAGCTCGCTGCTCATGCCGAGCGTCTCGCTCGCAGCGGAATGGGTCAAGGTCGGCGGCAACAAGTACAACACCGCGGCGAGCGACGAGGCCGGTACCTGGTCGTGGGACGGCGCCGACGACTTGAAGCTCAACAACTATAACGGCGGCGAGATCCAGGCCGCAGGCAAGCTCAACGTGAATTACTCGGGAACCAACATCGTCACTGCCGAATGGATCGAAAGCATCAAAGTTTCTCATGGCACTAACGAGAATGCCGAGCTCAATATCCAAGGCGACGAGGGCGGCACGCTCAGCGTGACATCTACTGAGGACGCTATCCTCTCCACGGGTAATATCAACATCGACGGAGCCGGATCCGTCAACGCCACGAGCACTGGGTTTGATGCCATCAATGCCGGAGGTGATCTCGCTATCAAAGGTTCGGGCAACGTCAACGCCACGGGTGCATCGGATGGCATCAGGGCAAACGGCAATATCACGATTGACGACAGCGGAGCCGTCACCGCCAGGGCTACCAAGGACAAGGGTATTGGAGCCGACAAGAACCTCACCATCAAGGGTGGCGGGACGGTCGAGGTAAGCTCCGAGAAAGACGCTGCCGTCGAGGCCAAGGGCAGCCTCGCAGCCACAAACGCCTCCCTCAACGTAAACGGTGTTGAATATGGCGTCTATGCCCACAAGGGCATCACCCTCGATCATGCAAACGTGACGGTCCGTGCAAGTAAAGGCAGATACGGTGGCGCCAACGCCCTCTTCACCTACCAGGACGACATCGTCGTCAAGAACGGCTCCACCGTGGACGCGTTTGCGGAAGGCGAGGTTTCGGCTGCATTCTCCACCAGAAACGATCGACCCAACGAGAAGGGCGGCCACATCTACATCAGCGACTCCGTTGTCAAGGCCATAGCCCGCTATGTCGAGAACGGCGACGGCCCCATCCCCTACAGACACTATGACCCAATCCGAGGGCACGGAAACGACAGGAGCCCCCGCTCGTG
>UQLA01000011.1 GCA_900541745.1 uncultured Collinsella sp.
GAGAGCGAGGGCATCGCTCACAACCTTCTCGTAACGAGGCTCATCGAAATTGAACATCCCTTACTCCTAACTCACTTAGATGAACCCTTCATTCATCCCATAACGTTATAATACTTTATATAACTAACTATGCAAGTACTATTTTGGTCCTGTTCTTTCATCAAGCCCCTTAAAACAACAATCGGCGTTGTTGGACACAGCGTGCAAGTTCATTGAACGATTCAATATGCATCGTCTCTAGTTAAATGACGTCTTATGCAAATACCTTTAATCCGCTTGGGGCCGACGAATCTTTTGACTGTCCGCAGAAGCTTTCCCGGAATTCCCTATGGATAGACGCGCCGGTAATCGCTTCGTTATCTGGCTTATTGCGCATTGCCGGGGCGTCTGGGAGAAAGCACAATCTACCGCGTGGTCAACTAGCGTTTCATCGGAATCGACCGCATCCGCGCCAAATACTAAATCGCAATCGTTGAAACTCGTCCGATCATATGGCGGCAATTTCTCGCCTTAAAAATGAGCACGAAATAAGGGGGCAGCTGTTTGCAACTTGCTTTATTCGTAAGTGTTTTTACTGAAAAAACAATCACCAACCAAACAGCACTATTAATTGTTTGGCTCTTTGCTGTACAGCCATCTTTCGTATACGTCTCTCGTCTATCTCTCATCTCACGGTTGGAGACGAAAGGTGTGCGGGAGTGGATAATTGGACGGCATTTGGACCTGCGACGGATTATTTCATCCGAAAATCCACGCTCATTCGGCGGGCACGCGGGGCCTATGCCCAATCCGCTGGCATCGTCTCCAGTTCGCCGCAGAGCCGCGGCCCCATATGGGTATACTCTCGAGGATTCGACTCGATTCGCCCCCGCTGGGGCGTCAAAGGAGACTGCATATGCCCACCACCTCAACCGACCCGCGCGCCGCTGCTACCGCGCTGCTGGTACCCGGTACCACCTGCCACGGTTTTGCCGTCGAGCGCTGCGAGACCGTGCCCGAGCTCGACTCGGACGCCTACGTGCTGCGCCACACCGCATCGGGCGCTCGCCTGCTGTACCTGGCGTGCGACGACGAAAACAAGGCCTTTGCCATTGGCTTTAAGACGCCGCCGGCCGATTCCACCGGCGTGTTCCATATTCTTGAGCACTCGGTGCTGTGCGGATCGGCAAAGTTCCCCGTCAAGGAGCCGTTTGTCGACCTGATCAAGAGCTCCATGCAGACGTTCCTCAACGCCATGACCTACCCCGACAAAACCATCTACCCCGTCGCCACCACCAACGAGCAGGATCTATACAACCTGATGGACGTGTACCTGGACGCGGTGTTCAACCCGGCCATCTACACCAAGCCGACCATTTTTGAGCAGGAGGGCTGGCACTACGAGCTGGACCTGCCGGAGGGCGAGGACCGCGATGACGGTGGCAGCTCCGCCAGCCTGCGCGAGGGCACGCTGCGCTATAACGGCGTGGTGTTCAACGAGATGAAGGGCGCGCTGTCCGACCCCATGAGCGTGCTGGACGATACTGTTAACGCCGCACTCTATCCCGACACCGCCTATGCGCACGAGAGCGGCGGCGACCCACGCGCGATTCCCGCGCTCACCTACGAGCAGTTCCTGGACACGCACGCTCGCCACTACAATCCTTCCAACTCCTACATCACGCTCTACGGCGACCTGGATGTGGACCGCGCGCTGGCGTTTTTGGACGAGCGCTATCTGTCGCAGCCGAGCGCTGCGAGCCGCCGCATGGACGCTGCCGTCGCCGCCGGCGAGGACCCGTCCGCGCTGGCGCCCAATCCGCTGGACGTGCAGGCGCCCGTGACCTGCGAGTATAAGCGCGTCGAGATGGCCACCACGCCCGAGAACGCCTTGGTGGGCCTGGGTCTGGTGCTGGGCAGCGCGCTCGACCGCAAGCGCACGATCGCGGCGGACATTCTGTTCGAGGCTCTGTTGGGCTCCAACGAAGCACCAGTTAAGAAGGCCATTCTGGCCGCCGGCCTGGGCGGCAACGTGGTGAGCTACACCGCTGCCGAGAGCCTGCAGCCCTACGAACTCATCATGCTGCAAAATGCGCAGCCCGGCGTTGCACGCGAGCTGCGCCGCGTGTTCCAGGACGCCTGCCGCGACCTGTGTGAGCACGGCGTTCCGCGCGAGCGCCTGGAGGCCATCATCAGCAGCAACGAATACGACCTGCGTCAGCGCGACTATGGCATCGCCGACGGCGTGGCCATTGCGTGCGATGCGCTGAGCACGTGGCTCTACGATGACGACGCTGCGACGCTGGCACTCAAGTACGGCCCGGTGTACGAGGAACTGCGCGATGAGCTGGACGGCAGCTATTTTGAGGACCTGCTGCGCGAGCTGGTGCTGGAGAACGACCACATGGCGCTGGTCGAGCTGGTGCCGGTGGACGCCGCCGAGGGCGCGGAGGGCGCCGAAGCTGCCGAGCTGGCTGCCAAGCGCGACGCCATGACCGATGCCGAGCTGGCGGACGTGGTCGAGCGCACGGCCGTGCTGCGTGCCGCGCAGGAGGCCGAGGACACGCCCGAGGACAAGGCCACGCTGCCGCGCCTGCGTGTATCCGACATTGGCGAGGCGCGCCCCGAGCCGCCGCTTGTTGTGGACACGACCGCGCCCATCCCCTGCCTGCGCCACGACATCCCCACCAACCGTCTGGCCTACGCCATGCAGTACTTCGACCTGAGCTGCGTCGCATTTGAGGACCTGCCCTATGTGACGCTGCTCTGCCGCCTGCTCAAGCAGCTGCCCACGCGCGAGCACTCGGCCGAGGAGCTCGACAACCTACTCGCCGGCAAGCTGGGCTTTTTGAGCTTTACGACCGAGGTCATGACGCAGCCCGACGTGGACGGCGTGCGCCCCTACCTGCTGGTGAGCGCCGGCGCCCTGTCCGAAAAGATCGACGCGCTGGCGAGCCTGCCGCGCGAGGTGTGGTCGAGCACGCTGCTGGCGGATGCCGACGCCGACCGCATGCGCGACGTGCTCACGCAGATTCGCATTGGGCTTGAGCAGGGCTTTATCAACAACGGCCACTCGGCGGCGCTGGGTCGCGCGATGAGCTACAGCTCGCCTTCGGGCGTGGTGCGCGAGCAGCTTTCGGGCGTGGACTTCTACCTGTTCCTGCGCGATCTGCTCGAGCACTTTGACGAGCGACTGGACGACCTGCGCGCCAAGCTTGCCGAGCTGGCAGACCGCATCTTTGTGGCCGATGGCTGCATGGCGAGCTTTACCGGCAGCGATGAAGACTTTGACGCGTACTGGGATGCCGCGGGCGACCTGGGGCTTGGCGCTGGCGACGGTGCTGGCAGCGGCACGCTCGTGGTGCCGGCGCCGCGCGACCGCCACGAGGCTTTTGTCATCCCCAGCGACATCTGCTTTGCGGCGCGCGCGTGCGATCCGCGCCGTCTGGGCATCGACGTGACGGGCGCCTGGGCGGTTGCCGCCAACGCGCTCTCCTACGACTACCTGTGGAACGAGATCCGCGTGAAGGGCGGTGCGTACGGATGCGGATTCCGCGCGGCCGGCGAGCGCCAGGCGGCGTTCTACACCTACCGCGACCCGGCGGTCGATCCTTCGATTGAGCGCATGGAGCGCGCGGGCGCATGGCTCGGCAGCTTTGAGCCCGACGAGGCCGCCTTCGAGGGCTTTATCGTGAGCTGCGTGAGCGGCATGGACGCGCCCGTGAAGCCGTACGCGCTCACCAAGCGCCGCAACACGACCTACTTGGCCGGGCTCGATCCGCACGCACGCGAGGAGCGCCGCGCCCAGATGCTCGCGGCCACGCCCGGTGAGCTGCGCTCGCTCGGCGCCAATGTGACGCGCATCGCAGCCGAGTCGCCGACCTGCGTCTTTGGCGGCCGCGACGTCATCGCCAAGAGCAACGCCGGCTTTAACGTCATCGACCTGCTGGCCTAGCCACAGCCAAGCAAAACCACCACAAAGGGGACAGGCACCTTTGTGGTGGTTTGCGAGTGGGCTGCTACTTGAGAAACGGGGTCAGCCTGGCCCCTAACGGATCGAGCTTGTACATCCTTGCAAAGCATTCGCGACCATAATCGGAGTCGTTGCTCCAGCTACCCTGGTCGACGTCGTACTCTGCATCCAGACGAATCCACTCCTCCGGCTTGTTCTTCTCGTGCTTGTTGCAGAAGTAGCGCTGGTACTCGACCTCGTGCTCAAACTCAAACTCGGCATCCGAACCGCGGCCGGCATACTCGTCGACCGACGTCAGATTGCCGTGCTCGTCGTAATAAAACTCCGCATAGCCGCCGCGCTCGGAATCGATCCTGTCGAGCTTTCCGTCGCTGTACGAATAATCCACCGCGGCATACGAGTTCAGCGAGCCGTAATCGTTGCCGTGCGAGTCATAGGCCACAGGCGAGATACGCGAAATGTTGCCGTCCTTGTCATACTCGTAGCCCGCGGTGATCGTCCACCTGGTACCCACGGTGTCGCCCTGACTGTCCAGCGTAAAGGACGTCACGCGATCCTTGTCGTATCCGTACGAATACACGACCGTCCGAGGATTGGCCGGGCCGGTATCGGTGTTGGTCACCATGTTGCCGTCCTGGTAGACATACGTGCTCGCGCTCTCGCCGTAACCCGCATGAGTCGTCTTGTTGATCAGGTTTCCGTCCGCGTCGTAGGTAAACGTCGTGGTGCTCGACGAATCGCTCATGTCGGCATCGCAGTCGATGCGCGTGACGTTACCGTCGGCGTCGTACGTAAACGTGTTGACGTTCACGTAACCACCCGCCAGATCTTCCTCAATCTCCGAAATGCGATGCGTCTCGTCATGTTCAACGCTGTAGCTTACACCGCCACCTTGCTTGACGGCAGACGTGAAGCCCGTGACATAACCGTTCTCGTCACGCTCGATCTCGTAGATATCGCCGTACTGGTCCGATTTATCGGTACCTTCGTAGGACACCGGCAGCCACAGCTCGTCGAGCTGCGTGTCCTTAATGCCGCTGACCTTCGTATCCTGCGGCAGTGTCAACGTGGCGAGCTTCTTTTTACCCGAAAGATCGACGCTTTTGAGCTCCCCGGCATTTTTGAGGTCGAGCTTCTCGATGTTGTCGCAACCGTCCAGGTTAACGACGGTGACGTTGCTCGCCGAGTTAAGCTCGACGGTCTTAAGGTCGCCGCAGCCCGAAAGGTCCAGGTTGACGAGTTTGCCCCCACCGTATTCCACACTGGTAACGTTGGGGAACACCTTGCCCAGGCCCTGCGTCGACGCGACGCCGTCCAGCTCGACCGACGTCACCGCCTTGGCCTCGTCGCGTGAGATGCGGCCGTCACCGTTCGTGTCGTACTTGGTCGAGACAAGCGCACGCATGCCGCTATCCGGGAAGGTCTTCTCGTCGATAGGCGTGGTCGCGATCTGGGTGAAGTAGAACAGCGCGCCACCGCCGATGCCCGCCGCCACGACAAGCACCGCGGCAAGGGCGATGAGGGGCTTCTTGGAACGCTTGCGCCGCACGGGCTGCTGCACGGGCACGTATTGCCCAGGAGCGGGCGTGGCAGGCTGGGGTTGCTGCGTGGCCGCGGCCCGGTCGGGCGCTACGGGCGCGCCGCATACGGGGCAAAAGAGGGCGTCGTCGACAAGCGGCGTGCCACACGAGCGACAAAACATGGCGGGCTCCTTTCGGTTCATTCCTTCCACCATGAAGGTAAACCCAAAAATGTAGCCCTTGTTGCGCAACATTCAGCCCAAGCCACCGCAAAGGGGCGCAGCTCACAGGTGCCTTTGTGTTGGTTCGAACACTTGTTCTATACGTACACATGTTCTATAGTAGGGATGCTTGCATCGGACTTAAATTGCAACTAGGATATAGTTGCAGAATGTGAGGCGGGATGACGCGGACCGATAAACTCATCGCCCAACTGCTTAGCTGCCCTTCGACGTATCGGTATACCGATTTCTTAAAAGTCATGGCTTCATATGGCTTTGAAATGGACAACAAAGGCAAGACATCCGGATCGCGCGTTCGCTTCTACAGGCCATCAGATGGCAGGATGTTCGTAATGCACGTGCCACATCCATCTGACGAATTGACAGCGGGGACCATTCGAAACATCGTTCGATTTCTGCAAGATGTCGGAGGTAGTCATGAGTAACGTTTTGGCATACAAGGGTTATTTCGCCCCAGTCGAGTTCGATGCCGAACAGCATGTGCTAACAGGTATGGTCACCGGCATTAGGGATGCAATTGTGTTTGAAGGCTCCACGGCTGAAGAAGTGGAGCAATGCTTCCACGACGCCGTCGACGATTACCTTGAGTTTTGCGCCGAGAAGGGCAAGGAACCCGAGCGGGCTTTTAAGGGGTCGTTCAACGTAAGAACGGGCTCTGAGCTCCACAAGCAAGCAGCGCTGGCAGCGGCAAAGAAGGGTGAGTCACTCAATAAGTTTGTGACTGAAGCAATCGCTGCGGCGTTATAGCATTAACGCATAAGCCCAAACAACCACAAAGGGCGCAGTTCACAGGCATATTTGCGGTGGCTTTACTGCCCATATCGCGTTTGCCCAGATAAAACCTGCCAAAATAAACCTGTCCCTTTTTGGCAGGTTTGCTAGAGGAGGCTGGGATGGACAAGGCTGAGATGCGGCGGGCGGTGATTGCCCGGCGCAATGCTCTTGATTTGGATGTTCGGGCGGCAAAGTCCGCCGCTATCTGCGCGCGGCTTGTTGAGCTGCTGGATCGCTTGGATGCCGCGGCGCCGCGCACCGTTGCCGTCTATGCCGCCATGGGTTCCGAAGTCGACCCAGCCGCGTTTGCCGCCGCGGCCGTCGCGCGTGGCTGGCGCGTGGCCTATCCGTGCATGCTCTCGGCAACAGACGCCATGGCTTATGGCCAGCGCATGTGCACGCGAACGGTCGCCGCCGACGATGTATCCGCGGCTCCGTTTATCGCCCACCCTACGCGGGCCTTCGCAGCCACGGACGTCGACAGCGTCCGCTTCCCCATCGTGCCCGCCGCCGAGCTCGACATGGTTGTCGTGCCGCTCGTGGCTTTCGACCGCGCCGGCGCGCGCCTGGGCTACGGCGGAGGCTGCTACGACCGCTACCTGCCCACAGTTGCGCCTGAATGCCTAATCGTCGGCATCGCCTTTGACGAGCAGCGCGTCGACCACGTTCCCACCGACGCCCACGATCTGCCGCTGCCCAACATCGTCAGCGCCTAACCGCCGCTATATCGCACCCGCAAGATGAGCGTGGAAAATCTCCCACTTTGAGCCCCCTTACGAGCCAAAAACGGGAGATTATCCACGCTCATTCAACAAGCGTCCGAAAATCCACGCTCGTCCGTCCGATTTTCCACGCTTGTGCAGCCAAACGCCCTGCAACTGCCTCAGCACGCACGCGGCACGCCGGCGACCTTGAGCTTGCGATCGAGCTTTGTCGGATCCCTTAGATCATCCCAGCACAAGCGCACAATCTTGCAGTTATCAAGCAGCGAAAGTCTCGACTCGCGCTGGCGCTCATCGAACTGCGCCTTCGCGAGCTTGCCCTCCTCCGCCGCCTTCTCGCTTTTAATGAATCCGTCGAACTCCCCGATAATCAGCCGGTCGCCCACGCGCCACAAGTAGTCGACGCGATACGGTCGTCCCGGCTCAACCGGGTCGAACAGCTCAACTTGCAGTTCCGGCGTCTGCCAACCGCGCTCGATCATCAGGGCACGCGCCTTGGACTCGCCGCCACTTTCCGACAGCCCATCGGCACATCGTGCAACCCTGCGCGCCGTCACAACGCCGCGACGATTCAGACCAAGCTTGTCGACAGTCTCAACGAGATGCTCCTTCGACAAAAGTTGCTCATGGAGCGCCGAGTCCGCGATGATCAGTCCCTCGACAAACGATGCATCGACCAAGCAATCCGTAATCGTTTGATCGATATCGGTTACGGCGATATCCATCTGGGTGGCCCGTGTTTGACGAGCATAGCGATGACGAATGACCTGAGAGCCCGGCGTCGTCGATTGAGCTGGCATCGCGGCGATATGGATGTGCGTCAAATTGGCATGCGAAACCGAAAGGCCATAGATAACAGCCGCCGTATAGGAGCAAAATGTCCAGTCGGGGTGCTTTTGCGCAAGCGCCCGCACCCGATGCAGATAACGCTGCCGAAACTTGAGCTCGGACCAGTATTCCGGACGCGCATACAGCCCCGGCATGACCGCTTCGAGACTTCCCGCCTCCGCCCGCCGCTCAATCTGCTTTGCCTCCGCCGCCGTGCGCGCGTACACGCAGCTCATCTGCTGTTCGCATGCTTTAATGTGACTTGCAAGCCTTTGATTCGCCGTCATGTTTCCCATGCCGCCTCCCAAATCTTGGAACGGCGCAAACGTACCAGACGGTTTCATGCGAAGTCTGACCAAATACCGTCCAGGCGCTGACCAAATGCTTGACGGTTTTGGACGTTTTAGGCTGATGTCTTATATCTGCAGGTAGGGCGGTTGTCGAGAGGCCCCTGTCTCCACATTTTGAGGCCTTGGTCCATCGGATTATCAGAAAGAAAAACCCGTCGAGATTCAAGACTACGCCAAATGCGACTTTGTCTCTGCGCGCACCGTCGCTTAGCCGAGCCATCGGCATCTACATGCCTAAAAAATGAGCGTGGATAATCTCCCGTTTTGAGCCTAGTTTCAAGCCAATAGTGGGAGATTATCCACGCTCGATTTGTAAATGTCCGAAAATCCACGCTCGTCCGTCCGGATATCCACGCTCGTCACGCCGCCGGCACAGCAGCAGCCGTAGCCTAGTGCTCCTCGCCGGCGCGGGCTAGGTCGTAGGGCGTGGTCTGGTAGACGTAGTAGTTGAGCCAGTTGGTGTAGAGCAGCTGAGCCTGGCTGCGCCAGACGTTGCGCGGCTCGGCGGTGGGGTCGTCACCTGGGAAGTAATGCGCCGGCACCTGAGGGTTGAGCCCGCGCTTCACGTCGCGCTCGTACTCCAGACGCAGCGTGTCGGTGTCGTACTCGGGATGGCCAAAGACAAAGAAGCGGCGGCTGTCGGTCGACTTGACGATGTACAGGCCAACCTCGTCAGACACGGCCACGACCTCAAGCTGCGGCTCGGCCTCCACGTCCTCGCGGCGCACATCGGTGTTGCGCGAATGCACGGCATAGAAGCGGTCGTCAAAGCCGCGGACCAGCGGGCTTTGCGGCTTCACCAGATAATGCTCGAACACGCCGCTCGCCTTTGCCGGCAGGTCGTGCTTCTGGATACCGTAGTGGTGGTACAGGCCGGCCTGCGCGCCCCAACAAATGTGCAGCGTAGAGTGCACGTGCGTGGTGGACCAATCCATGATCTGGCAGAGCTCGGGCCAGTAGTCGACCTCTTCGAACGGCATCTGTTCCACCGGCGCGCCCGTGATGATCAGGCCGTCGTAGTGGATGTCGCGGATGTCGTCGAACGTGCGGTAGAACGTCTCCAGGTGGCCGGCGCTTACGTGCGTGGCCTCGTGCGTCTTGGTGCGCAGCAGGTCCACCTCCACCTGTAGCGGCGTGTTGGAGAGCTTGCGCATGATTTGCGTCTCGGTGGCGATCTTGGTGGGCATGAGGTTGAGGATGAGCACGCGCAGCGGACGGATGTCCTGGTGCAGCGCGCGGTACTCGGTCATGACAAAGATGTTCTCGCTCTCGAGCTGCGCGGCGGCAGGGAGGGCGTCGGGGATGCGAATGGGCATGGATGCTCCTTACGAGTCAGTTGCAGCTATGGTACAACGAGCAGCCCCATCCGCGCGAGCACATCGCCCAGCGATGCCGTCAGCGGCCCAAATCACTCCAAAAGTAGAGATTAAGGCATGTCCCAAAAATCTACGGCGCTTTAGTCTAGCAAAGTGGCAGCTGGACGCTACAATGGTTCGACGCGAAAAACTCGGCCGAAAGGATACATATATGTACCAGACGCGTAAGATCGGTGTGGTCGGCCAGGGCCACGTAGGAGCACATGTCGCCAACAGCCTGCTCATGCAGGGCATTGCCGACGAGCTGTACCTGTGCGATATCAACGAGGCCAAGGTGACGTCCGAGGTCCAGGACCTGCGCGACTCCCTTTCGTTTGTCCCGTATAACACCAAGATCGTCAACTGCTACGACCACTACGAGGAGCTGGCCTGCTGCGACGTCATCGTCAACGCCGCCGGCAAGGTCGCGCTGGCCGCCGGCAACCGCGACGGCGAGCTGTTCTTTACCACCGACGCCGCCCGCACCTTTGCCAAGCGCATCGTCGACGCCGGCTTTGACGGCATCTTCGTAAGCATCTCCAACCCCTGCGACGTCGTGTGCACCGAGCTGTGGCACCTGACCGGCTACGACCCCAAGAAGATCATCGGCTCGGGCTGCGGCCTGGATTCCGCCCGCCTGCGCACCGAGATCTCCAAGAAGGTCGGCGTGAGCCCCAAGTCCATCGACGCCTACATGATCGGCGAGCACGGCTTTAGCCAGCTGGCCGCCTTTAAGGCCGCGACCATCGCCGGCAAGAGCCTCAACGAGCTTCAGGCCGAGAACCCCGTCAAGTACGCCTTCGACCACATGGAGGTCGAGGAGCTCGCGCGCAAGGGCGGCTATGTGACCTACCAGGGCAAGCAGTGCACCGAGTATGCCGTCGCCAACTCCGCCGCACGCGTCTGCGCCGCCGTGCTGCACAACGAGCACGCCGTGCTTTCGGCCTCCACGCTCATGACCGGCCAGTATGGCGAGGAGGGCATCTTCACATCCCTGCCGTGCGTGATCGGCGCCGAGGGCGTCGAGGAGGTCTACACGCTCGACCTGTCCGAGTACGAGCTCGAGGGCTTCCACAAGAGCTGCCAGCACATCCGCGACAACATCGCCCAGCTCGACTGGTGGGACGCTGAGGCCTACGACGCAAAGTAGGCCGCTGGCTGCCGCAACCTTGCGAATCTAAGCGCGATACTAAGCGGGCCGCGCCGGAAATCCCCGGCGCGGCCCGCTTTTTTGACTCACGCAGCGCCCTTGCGAATCGAAGGTGAATACTTTTCCGCGAAGTGAACGAGCAAAAACGAGCCCCCGAAGCATCGGCACTTTTCAGACGCCGTTTCCTGCGGTTTCGCCGAGTTTTTCCTGCGGTTTTGCCGTCAAAAAGTGTGGATGCTTCGGGGGTCCAAAATAGGTCGTTCACTTCGCGGAAAAGTATTCACCTTCGTTTTCGCGCAGACACGAATCCGGCCGCCACAACGCAAAACGGGGCCCGCGCGCAGCGCAGACCCCGTCAAAAAAGATAATTCCCGGTACCTAGTACTGCTCGATGCCCATGTAGCGACGAACCTCGGGGCTGTGGTCGAAGACCTTGCCGCGCGCGGCGCGCAGCTCGCAGCTCATGTTGTAGAAGAAGATCGGCTCCAGGTACGAACGCACGCTGGCGGGCACGTCGCCCACGCCGTACTCGAGCGCGTCGAGCACCATGATCGTGTCGGTGTGCGTGTTGAGGAACGCAAGAGCGCGCTCCTCCATGGGACGGCACTCGCCCGCGCCAAGCTGCACAAAGTAGAACACGCCGGGCTCGGTGGCTTCGAACGGGCCGTGGAAGTACTCGCCGGAGTGAATATAGCAGCAGTGCTGCCACTGCATCTCCATGAGCGAGCAGATGGCCATAGCGTAGGTCTGGCTAAAGTTGGGGCCGGATCCCAGGATATAGAAAAACTTGTGCTGCTGGCAGAGCTCGGCAAAGCGGGCGCCCAGCTCGGCGTTGACCTTCTCGCGGGCGGCGGGCAGCAGTGCATCCATCTGCTTGAGGCCCTCGTACATGTCGGCAAGTGCCTCGTAGCCTTCCTGCTGGTCGAGCAGCTCGGCGGCGATCAGAGCGCCGATGCCCTGAGGCACCTCGGCCTGCGACACGCCCTCGCCCCAGGGGTAAACCCAGGTGGCCCACTTGCCGTTGTCGATCTTGGAGCCCTCGCAGTCGGTGAGGGCAACGACCTCGGCGCCGGCAGCCAACGCCATCTCGCAGCCGTCGACGACCTCCTGCGTGTTGCCGCTGTGGCTGCAGGCAATAACGAGCGACTTCGGCCCTAGGCTCTTGGGGGCCATCAGGCAAAACTCGCGTGCCGTGTAGACCGTCGAGGTAAACGTGGTGGCCTCGCGCTTGAGCAGCTCGTTGGCCGGCATCAGGTCGATCATCGAACCGCCGCAAGCGATCCAAAAGACATTCTCGATCTTGCCCTTGCGCTCAATGATTTCCTGAACCAGATCATGTGCGTTCATCCTGATGTTCCTCCTTGTGGGGCGGCTTTGAGCGACGGCAGCCCGTACCTGCTGTCGTTCTATGTTGTCCTATTTATAACACGTGCAACAACGCCCGTGAAGTCATCTCGGCAAATTTGTTCTATGTTGTTCTATCTGTGGACGTTAGATGTCGAAGACGTAGCGCGAGCCCACGATCTTTTGGCGTCCGAGCAGCAAGGGCCGCTCGTCCTCATCGGTAAAGTAAGCCTCCATATAGAAGAGCGGCTCGCCGACCGGCACCTCCAGCAGCGGGGCCGCTTGAGCATCGGCAAGCGCAATCTCCACGGTGCAGGGGTCGGACTTGAGCGGCGCGCGGCCCGAATGCTCAGCAACGAGCGCAAAGATCGAGTTATCGGTGAGGTCCTCGTCGGCCAGCGTCTGCAGGTAGGGATGGTCGGCCAGCACAAAGGCGTTGTTCTCGAGCATAACGGGCACGCCATCTGCCGTGCGCACGCGCTCGACCACGATGAGCTCGCAGCCGGGCTCCACGCCAAAGAACGCCGCATCCTCGCGCGTCGCCGCGACCACCGTGCGCGACACCAGACGCGCGCCCGGCACCATGTCGTTGGCAGCGCAACCCTCAGAAAAGCTCTGAACGTCACCCTTCTGGCGAATCTTGCGTTTGAGCTTGGGAGCGCACACAAAGGTACCCCTCCCCTGCTGGCGGCTGAGATACCCCGCGCGCGACAGCTCCTCAATGGCACGGCGCACAGTGATGCGCCCCACGCCGTAGGACTTCGCGAGCTCCATCTCGGCAGGGATGCGCGAGCCGGCTGCGTACACGCCGCGCGCGATCTCGCCCTTTAGGTCGTCCATGACCTGCTGGTACAGCGGCACGGCGGACACCTCGGCTCGCTCGGAACGTTCGGTCTTGCTATCGGCTACCATCGTTACGCTCCATCCCGCGCATGCTCGGACTCAAATTCTTCAATCGCCGTCATAAACTGCTCGCCAAAGGCGTCGGCCTTTTTCTCGCCAATGCCGTTGACCTGGATCAGCTCGTCGCGTGTCTGCGGGCGCAAGCGGCACAGGCCGCGCAGGGCCTTGTCGGAAAAGACCATGTACGGCGCCATCTCCAGCTCGGTCGAGATCTCCTTGCGAAGGGCACGCAGGCGTTCGAACAGCTCGGCATCGTCGCCAACGCGCGGGCGCTGATCCAGCTCGGCCTCCTCGCGCAACAGATCGACGGCACGGCGGGCGCGGGCCGAGGCCTTGCGCTTGGACGCGCGACGCTTAACGGTAAAGGCGAACGCCTCGTCCTCGACCTCGGTGGCACGCGGGCCCAGCCCCACGACCGGGTACTGCCCCTGCGAGGTGGCCAAGTAACCGCGGCCGCACAGCTGGCCGATGATGTCCTTGATGCGCCCGACTGATTCGCTCGACAGCTCACCGTAGCCGCGGTCCTCGTCCAGATGCATCTGGCGAATGCGCTCGGTGTTGCCGCCGTGAAGCACATCGGCGATGAGCGACTTGCCAAAGCGCATAGGACGCGTGGCCACATAACGCACAGCGGCGCGGGCCATATCGGTGACATCCTCGACCTCGAACTGCGTGAGACAGTTGCTGCAGTTGCCGCAGCCCTCGGCGTCGTCTGCCGTGCCGCCCGCGGCGGCTGCCGCATGCTCGGTCGCGGCCTCGTCACCAAAGTAGCGCAGCATGTATTCGCGCAGGCAGCCGGTGGTATTGCAGTAGCCCTCCATCTGGCTGAGCAGGCGATAACGGTTCTGGAGCGCCCACGCGCGCTGCTCATCGTCGAGCGCCTCATCGGCAGCATCGCCTCGGTCGATCAGAAAGCGGCGCATGCGAAAATCGTTACCGTTCCACAGCAAGTGACAGCTTGCCGGATCGCCATCGCGGCCGGCGCGGCCTGCCTCCTGGTAGTAGGCCTCGATGCTCTCGGGCACGTTGTTGTGAATCACGTAGCGCACGTTGGGCTTGTCGATGCCCATGCCAAAGGCGTTGGTGGCAACCATCACCTGAATGTCGTCGTCGATAAAGGCGCGCTGGCTCTGGCGGCGAGCGTCGTTGCCCATGCCGGCGTGATAACGGCCAACGCGAATGCCGCTGGGGTCCAGCGCCTCGGCAAGCTCCGCGGCCAGCGCGTCGACCGTCTTGCGGGTCGAGCAATACACGATACCGCTCTCGCTCGAATGCGCGATCACGTAGTCGCGCACCCACGCGGCCTTGGCCTTGTCGCCCATCTCTTCGCAACCAAAGTAGAGGTTCTTGCGATCGAAGCCCGTCACCACCGTCGCCGGGTTTTGCAGGCCGAGCATCTGCTGAATGTCCGCACGCACGCGCTCGGTCGCCGTCGCCGTAAAGGCCGCCACGATCGGGCGTCGCGGCAGGGAATCGATAAACTCGCGAATCTGCAGGTAGGCGGGGCGGAAATCCTGGCCCCATTGGCTTACGCAGTGGGCCTCGTCAATGGCCACGAGCGGAACGCCGATGCCGTCGTCGGCCGCGGCTTCCTGCGCAAAAGCTAAAAAGCGCGGCTCGAGCAGGCGCTCGGGCGCCACATACATAAGCTGGTAGCGACCCTCGCGCGCCCGCTTGAGCACGGTGTTTTGCTGGGCCGGGGTAAGGCTTGAGTTGAGATAGCTGGGTCGCGCACCCGCCGCGAGCAACGCACGGGTCTGGTCCTCCATAAGCGACAGCAGCGGACTCACCACAAAGGTGATGCCGGGCAGCATGAGCGCGGGCACCTGGTAGCAAATGGACTTGCCGGCGCCCGTGGGCATAACACCCAGCGCATCACGACCGGCAAGGATCGCATCGACCATGCGGTCCTGTCCCGGGCGAAACGAGGTGTAGCCAAAATAGGCGCCGAGCGTGTCGAGCGCCATCTGCTGCATGCTATCGGTCATGGTTTCCTAACGTTCAAGTCATCTGCCGCCGATTATACGCCGCCACGCGGACAGCAGCACACGGCCGCCGCCCAGACTAGTCGTTTAAGAACGCCCCCAACGGCTAAGGAGTGTCCCCAGGTGCCGGCAGAAAAGGAACGTCCCCAAGTGCCGGCCCGGCAACGCCGATGTTTTGGCAATGTCAGCGAAAGCCCGCCAGAGCGAGCAAGGTGCCTTGAAACGAGGCGGCATTGACCTTCTGGTCATGCCGCCGAAGCTGAAAGGCAGATTGCCGCTCTGGCGGGCTTGCAGCGTCGGCCGGTCCGCCGTTCGTCAGAACGGCGGAACCAACCCTACATCACCATAACGTAGCGCGATCCCACGTAGTACTGCTTACCCATCAGGACCGGCTCTCCATTGGGACCGGTAAAGCTGGCACGCAGGTTGAGCAGCGGATCGTGCGGAGCAATGCCCAACTCGGCCGCCTGCTCGGTATTGGCACGAACGGCCTCGACCGTGCGGTAGCCAACCGAGACAATCGGCGTTCCGCCAACACGCTCGACCTCGGCAAAAATCGACTTGTCCTCAAGATCGGCCGTCAACAGCTCACGGTAGGCGTCAAACGGCACGAAGATGTTCTCCTCAAAGATGGGCTCGCCGTCGGCTGTACGCACGCGCTTAATATGCAGCAGCAGCGCGTCCTTTTGCAGGCCAAAGAACTCCATCTCGTTTTGACGTGCCGGCACAATCTGGCGATCGACCACATGCGCGCCCGCCTTCATGCCATTATCGGCACACAGCGCGGTAAACGTCTGCAGCGTCGAAGCGTGGAACTGGCGGTTGATGTGCGGCGTGGAGACAAAGGTGCCACGGCCCTGCTGCTTAACCAGGTAGCCATCGGAGCACAGCTCCTCGACGGCGCGGCGCACCGTAATGCGGCTCACGTCGTACTGCTCGGCTAGCTCAAGCTCGGACGGAATACGCTCCTTGGGTGCATAAACACCTTTCTCGATCGCGTCCTTGATTTCGTCGTAAATCTGCTGGTAAAGCGGTGCATTTTTGGGCGTAGGCATATCTAATCACTCTTATCGAAATATTGAAATAACTAATACGTATATAACGTCTAGTTTCATGTTACCTCATATTGATAAAACGATACACCCTCCCTACCAAAAAGCGACAGCTTCATTTTGGTAGGTTTTATCTGGGCAAACGAGAGCCTCTAAAAAGCAACGGGGCTTTCGAGGGGCTCATGCTGATGGGTTGCCTCAGGCCGGCAAAATGCCAAAACCCTACTTGCCGTCGTCCTGCTGCAGGCTATCCTGCTCGCTGAGGCGCGCCTGCCTGCTGGCCATGCGTGCGGGCTTGTCGGGATCGGGAACGGCCGTGGGCATGGGCTCGTCGACATGACCGCCCCACCAGCCGCCCACAAAGTTGAGCGTGTGGAACACATTGATCACGGCACCGGGATCAATGTCGCACACCAGCTTGATAATGTCCTGGCTCTCGTAGGTCGAGACAACGGCGTGCAGCAGATACATCTTTTCGCGGCTGTATCCGCCGATGACCTCGGCGCAGCTAATGCCATGCTGAAAATGGTCAACATAGGCGGTCATGACCTCGTCTGCCTTGCGCGTCGTGATTTGCAGCGTCACGCGGTCGTAGCGACGATAGAAACTGTCGATGGTCTTGGTCGAAATAAACTGGAACACGATGGAATACGCCGCCTTGTCCCAGCCAAACATAAAACCAAAGATCGCCAGGATAAAGCAGTTGAAACCAAAGATGACGCCCCAGATGGTCTTGCCCGTGTGGTTGGAGACCCACAGCGCGATAAAGTCGGTGCCGCCGGTGGATGCGCCGGACTTAAGCGCGATGGCAGCGCCCAGGCCCGAGACCACGCCGCCAAAAATGATGAGCATGATCTTGTCGCCCAAAAACGGCGCGAAGTGAAAGGCGTTGAGGAACAGAGACGAGAGAACGACCTGCATCATCGAGAAGATGACGAAGCGCTTGCTAATGCCGCTCCAGCATAGGAGCGCCACGGGAATGTTGAGCGCGAGCATACCGAGCGAGATGTCGACGTGAACGCCGCCGAGCGAGGTAACGCGATCGAGCAGGACCGCGACGCCGGTGAGACCGCTCGGAAGCAGGTCGGCGGGCTGAATGAACGCCTGGATCAGGAATGTCTGGAGAACGGCGGAAATTGTGACCGCCACAGCGGTAATAGCGCGGCGGACGATGGTAAGGCGGCCGAGCACGAGCACGCGGTCCGTGAGCTGATCGATGGCGTTCGCCACGTAGGCTCCTTTCGAAGGCAAATGTAGTTGTGGGGTATGCCCGCGATTGTAGCATGGAGCGTGCGGGGGCACTTCAATTCACCCTCCTTCGACAACCAAAGCGGGACCAACAACCCCCACGACCAAAGGCCCAAATTACAAGTGAGTAGACTTTTTACGATCTGCCGAGCACACCCAAGACCGCCACCCCTGTGACCTGCGGTTTTACAAAGGAAGATATGCATTGTGCTCGGCCCGCGCCAAAAAGTCTACTCACTTAGCCCGAATCGAAGCCGAACGGATCAAAATCGAAACCAAATTGAGCCAGTCCACCGCAAAAGACGCGTGAACCCGTGCTTCTCGCGGCGGATTGACACTACAAAGCGGCCAAAATGTCGGTCAAATTATCGATAACGGCATCGGCTCGCGATTGATCGAGGTTGACGCCCTCGTGCGGACGCAGCGCCAGGACGCGGGCGCCGGAGCGCTTGCCAGCCTCGATCCCCATCGGCGAATCCTCGATAACCAGGCACTCGGCAGGCTCCACCCCCAGCGCCTCCATGGCGCGCAGGTAGATCTCGGGGTCGGGCTTAAACGCACTGCACTCATGACCGCTGATGGTGTAATCCAACACGTCGGCGATGCCGGCGATATCCACCAGCTCGTCGATCAGTTCGCGATAGGACGAGCTCGCGATGGCACACTTCACGCCACGCTCGTGCAGCTCGCGCATCACCGGCTCCGTCTGCTCGTTGAGCAGCTCGGCATACGGAACGGGGTGGTCCGGGCTGTAGACCTGCTTATACTCCACGCGCAGGCGCTCGCGCAGCTCAACATCGTCGGGCACCAGCGCCTTCCAAATGGCCGGCTCGTTAGACCCCGAAAGATCGGGGATCTCGTCAAAGTGAAAGCCCTTCTCCTCCATAAACGCCACGCGACGACGGTTGTAGAACCACTCGGTATCGACCAGCACGCCGTCCATATCAAACAGCACTGCCTTGATCATACGCATCTCCTCTCAAGAACAAAAAAGGGGACGGGGCGCAAACCCCATCCCCTCTCAATCAACCCGTAAGGTCTACTTACTTGTGATTAGTAGGAAAGCTTCCACATGTAGCGACGCATGGTCAGCGGGTGCTGACGGGCCTCGGCGATCTGGTTGCCGTACTCGCGCATAACGGCGAGGTGCAGCAGCGGGTTGAAGTAGGTGACGACGCTCGCGGGCACGGCGTCAGCCAGGCCGTAGTCCTTGGAGTCAATCAAAGCGACCTTGGCGCCCATGCGCTCAAGGAAGGTGAGGGCGCGGGCGTCCATCGGACGGGTAGCGCCATCGGACATGAGGAAGACGTAGGGCTTACCCTCGGTGGAAACCTCGAACGGGCCATGGAAGTACTCGCCGGTGTTGTAGGCAGCGGCGTCGATCCACTGCATCTCGGTGAACAGGAAGGCGGCGTTAGAGTAAGCCATCTTCTCGGAGGCACCGGAAGCCATGAAGTAGATCATCTTGTCGTCCTTGAAGTCCTCGGCGAACTTCTTGGCGAGCTTCTTGCAGTGCTGAGCGGCGTTCTCGCAGAGCTCGAAGACGTTGGTGAGGCCGGTGATCATGTCCTCGTAGTGGTCATAGCCCTCGGTCTGCTGAAGGATCTCGAGAGCAAGAGCGATGGCATAGCCGGGCTTCTCGCACTTGGCAGCGTAGTTGGCGTGGAAGCCGTGAACGATGACGTGGTCGGCGTCGACGGTCAGAGCGGAGCCAGCCTTGTTGGTGAGGGAGACGACCGGGCAGTTGTGCTTCTTGGCGGTCTTGTTGGCCTCGACGGTCTCGGGCGTGGAGCCACCGAGGGAGCAGGTGATCACGAAGGTGTGCTCGTTGACCCAGGAGGGCGTGTCATAGTTGAACTCGTTAGCGGTGAAGATCTGAACGTTCAGCTTGTCCGTGTTGTTGGCCAGGAAGTACTTGGCGGGGTAAAGGTCGGACATGGAGGCACCGCAGCCGACGAAAGCGACGCTGTGGATCTCGTGGTTGGACAGGACGTCAGCGACGATCTGCTTAGGGAGGTTAAGGTCGATCTCGTACATCTGACACATTCCTTTCGATTTTTGCGGCGCCACATTGCCGGGCGCTCGCAGGGTTACCGTGGTTTGGACCGAGTCGCCGGCCCGTTAAGGATGCGACAAAGGGACTGTCCCATTGTCGCATTTTAGGGATGGAAGCCTGCCTGGGGTATGGGATGCCAGGCAGGCCCCCGGGGGAAAGCGGTTAGACGCTTGGTCGCGACTAGGCCAGGATGCCGGCCGCGGAGAGGGCGATGCCGCCCACGATGGCGATCACGAGAAGCCAACCGGTGTTGACGTTCTTCTTGATGAGCCAGTACATAAGGCCGGTGAGGCCAAGGGAGATCATCTGGGGCATCATGCCGTCCAGGATGTCCTGGATAACGACGGTGCCGTCAGCGAACTGCAGCGGGGTGGTGGCGCCAATCAGCGTAGCGATCATGCCGCCCACGGACATAAGACCCACGATGCCGCAGACATACATGAGCTTCTCCATGAGGTCGCCGCCCTGAAGCTTGCTCAGGTACTCGTGGCCGCCCTGATAGCCCATCTTGGCGGCGAACCAAGTGATCAGCACAGAGGGGACGATGGAGATGAGCATGGCCAGGATCGGGCCCATGATGGAGCCCTGCTGAGCCAGCTGAACGCCCAGGCCAAAGGCGATAACGCGGATGGTGCCCTGGAAGAAGGAGTCACCGATGCCGGAAAGCGGACCCATGAGGGAGGTCTTGACCGCGTTGATCGAATCGGGGTCGAAGTTCTCGGGATCCTTGGCGTACTCCTCCTCCATGGAGGCGGAGAGGCCCAGGATGAAGGCACTCGTCTGCGGGGTGCAGTTGTAGAACGCCATGTGACGGTGGTAAGCCTCTTTCTTAGCAGCAAGCTGCTTGGGGTCGGACTCGTCCGGATAGAGGCGATCGAGCGTGGGAACCATGCCGTAGAGGAAGCCCATGTTCATCTGACGCTCGTAGTTCCAAGAGGCCTGGATGGCCCAGGAGCGCCAGAAGAACTGGCTGACCTTCTTGTTCAGGGACACGTCCTTGGTTGCGGTTGCCATAGTGTGTTCCTCCTTAGTCTTCGTCGTCTTCGAGCGGATCATAGTCGGAATCGACACCGGCGGCTGCATGGGAACCGTTGAACTTGAAGCCCATGAAGACGACAGCCAGGCACACACCGATCAGAGCGACCGCGATGACGGACAGGTTGAGGTAAGCGGCGAGCAGGAAACCGATGAACAGGAACGGGGTCATACCCTTCTTGATCATCATGGTGAGCAGCAGGGCCAAGCCGTAGGCGGTCATGATCTTGGTCGAAACGTTAAGACCAGTGGACAGCCACTCGGGAACCATGTTGACGATGGCCTGAACCAGGTCGGTGCCAACAAAGACGGCGAGGAAGATCGGCAGGAAGTACATGACGGCGTACAGACCGGAGCCGGCGCAGATGTGCATACGGTAGGCGGTCTTGAACTTTCCGTTATCGATCGCGCTATCTGCCACATGGGTGAGGGCGGCGATGATGGAACGGAACACGATGCCGAGGAGCTGACCCAGGACGGCGACCGGGATGGCGATCGTCATGGCGGTCTCGGCGGAAGCATCGGTCAGGCACGCAAAGGCAGCGGCCACGATGCCGCCCAGGACCATATCGGGCGGAACGGCGGCGCCGACCTGCACCAGGCCCATGGACACGAGCTCGACGGCGGCACCGACGGCAAGGCCGGTGGGCACATCGCCCAGCAGCAGACCGACGAGCGTGGCGCCAACGAGGGGCTGCTCGAAGTTAAGACGACCGAGCAGGCGGGAGTCCCACATGCAGAACACGCCGACGAGGCCGACGAGCACCGCACTGATGAACGTATTCATACCCTTCTCCTTTCAGTCAGGCAAAAGCCTGGTTGATTACAGCTTGGCGTCGATGTCGACGCTCTGATACGTAGGGGTCTGCTGAACATAGAGCTTGATGCCCATGTCGAGCAGCTGGTTGACGTCTGCCTTCTGGGTGGCGTCGAGGAAGACGGAGCTGTCCTTGCCGCCAACCTGATCGGCACCGTCGTGGTTGGCGGTGGCGCCCAGGTTGATGGCGTCGAGCTTGTAGCCCTGGCAGAACTGCAGCATCTCGGCCGTGTTGCCAAAGACGAACATGACGCGCTCGCCGAGGGTGTTGAGCTTGTCCATCTTGGCGAGGGCACGCTCGACGGTGAAGACGTTCAGGCGCACGCCCTGGGGCTTGGCCAACTTAAGAGCGCCCTTCTTGATGTCATCGTTGGCGGCAGCGTTGTCGACGACGATGATGCGCTCGGCCTGAACCTTGGTGGTCCAGGTAAAGACGACCTGGCCGTGCAGCAGACGGTAGTCAAGACGTGCAAGGACGATCTTGGCGGGACCGGAGCTGTGACGGGACGCCTTGGCCTTCTTGGCGGGAGCCGCGGCAGCCTCGACCGGAGCATTGGGGTTGGTCAGACCGGTGCGGGCCTCGTTGATGAGGGCTGCGAGCTCGGCGCCCTTGACGGGGACGGGGCTCATAGCGAGCGTGAGCGCCAGCGGGATGTTGAAACCGCTGACAACCGTGAACTTCGTGCCGTTCTTGGAAAGCTCGACCATGTTGTTGTTGACCGAGCTGCCGAGCATATCGGTCAGCACATAGACGGTGTCGTCCGCGTTGAACGTGGCGATCATAGCCTCAACCTTATTGGTGATGGGCTCCTTGTCGTCACGAGCAAGCGACACGACGTGGACGTTCGACACGTCGCCGAGAACCATCTCGAGCGTGTCTTTGGCGCCTGCGGCCAGGCCGCCATGAGATGCGAGAATGATCTGATTCATCTTGCCTCCTCCTTTTCGTTATGGTCATTATAACGTCTTATACGTTGCCTATATTGCTAATTAGTATAAAGACCGTTCGCGGGTGAAAATCGACCGTTGACGGGTTTAACGTACTTGAAACGTTGGGGCCGGGTAGGCCGGCGCTGGCTGGATAACCCCAGGTCAGACGTCGCACACAATCCTCTATCGCACGAAGTACCAGGGGCTTTCCTGCACGGTGGGTTCCAGCGCGATGCCGGTGCGTTCCTTAAACAGATCCATGTCCTGAGATTTTTCGGTCCACCACGCGTTGGGCTTAAAGGTCATGCTCTCAATGACATGACCGACAAACACACTGTTGCGCAGCTTGGAGAAGTCGGAGTTCATAATCAGGATGGACGCGAGCACCAGCACGATGCCCAGGACCTTGATCGCGCCGGCGGGCTCGGCGTAGACACCAATGCCCAGCAGTACGGTGACGACCGTCTCGAATGACATTACGACGGGAACTTTCGACGTCTCGAGCCCCATGGACAGACCCTGCATATATAAGACATAGGCCACGGCTGTGGGGATGAGTCCAAAACCAAAGAACAGCAGCAGCAGCTGTGGCGACATTGCCGCGGCGACATCTGGCCACGGAGCCGCGATAGCCGCCATAACCGCACCGCCAAAAACAAGGCCCCAAAACGTGACAGCCAGCGGGTGGACCGTCTTGGTTGCTATCCGGCTAAACACCGCGAGCGACGCGCCACAAAAGCCCGCGATCACGCCCGACGTGACGCCCCAAACCGAAAAATGGAAACCGGAAAGGTCGCCATTGGTCACTGCAAGTACACAGCCACCGATATTAAAAACGATGGCAACGAGCTTGTTGGGAGTCACATCCTCGCGATAAAGCACGCGGCCGAGCATGACGCCAAACACCGGCGAGGTGTAGAGCAGCACCGAGGCCGTGGACATGCCCACCTCGCCCATGCACTCGTAATAAAGCGTGTTAGCGGTGGCGAGGCCGATAATGCCAAGAAGCGCACAGGGAACAAGCTCTTTAGGACTTGCCTTGAACAGTGCCAGGGGACCCGATGCTTTTCCCTCACGATCGCCTCCCTGGCAACCCATGAACGCCAAGACCGGAGCCATTAAGACGGCACCCGATAACAAACGAAAGGCAGCCATGCTCTGGGACGAAACGCCCATGGCCGAGATGCCGTTTACAAAGATTCCGATGCTGCCCCACATAAGCGCGGCAATCAGCACCAGCACATAGCCCAGATTGCTTTTCTTCAACGCAGCCTCCTCGGTATTGTTTCCAATATGTTTCATACTACGTTATAGTCGTTATATACATTTTTCAAGATACAAATCGGCGAGCGGATCATTTGGCTGTTGCGGTGAAATAGTTCCTGAATAGAGGCTTCAGACCCCAAACAGGAACTATTCCACCGCAACTTATGAGGACATCGAGCTGTTAGGCCGCTCTATCCCCTAGTAGTCCAGCTTCCACATGTAGCGGCGCGTCATGTAGTCCTTGTGGGTGACGGCAGAAAGCGCACGCATGTAGACGTTGTTGAGGATTGGGGCAAAGATCAGGTGGTTGAAGTACTCGCTCACGCTGTCCTTGATGTCGTTGAGGCCGAGCTCCTTGGCGTCGAGCTGATAGACGCGCTCGCCACCGTACTGGTTGACGAAGCGGATGCCGCGCTCGTCGTTGCAGCGGCTGCGGCCGACGCTGATGAGCTGGAACAGCGAGGTGCGCTTGTCCAGGATCTCGAAGGGACCATGGAAGAAGTCACAGGTGTTGATGGTGCAGGAGTCAATCTGCAGCATCTCCTGCACGTTGCAGATGCTAAAGACGTAGGCGGCACCAAAGAGCGGACCTTGAGCCATGACATTAATGCAGGGCTTGTCGGCGTTCTGCTCGGCCCACTTGGCAGCGAGCGGACGGGTGTACTCGACGGCCTTGCGATAGATGGGGTCGACCAAGTCGAACGCGGCCATGGCGGTCTCGTACTCGGCATAGCCCTCGGTCTGCTGCGTGAGCTCCATGGCGATCATGGTCACGACGGCGGAGTTGGTGCGGCCCATGCAGGACTCATCGACGGCCAGGCTGTCGTACTGGATCTTGTAGTCGCAGACCTCGGTGAGACCGGACTCGTCAACATAGATGGCGATGGTGCTGGCGCCGTGGTCCTTGGCGACCTGAGCGGCGACGATGGTCTCCTTGGTGCCGCGCATGGACACGACAACGGCCAGGGTGTTCTCGTTGACGTAGGCCGGGGTGGCATGCACGAACTCGTTGCTGGTGTAGCTGGAGCTCACGACCTGCGTGGCCTCGTGCTCCATAAAGTACTGAGCAGGATAGTTGCCGCCGTTGGATCCGCCGGCGCCAATCCACACGACGCGCTTGATGCCGCCCTTGTCTGCCTTGTCAGCCAAAACCTGGGAGACGACGTCCTTAACCTGTTCCTGAGTAGTCATCGTGCATCAGCCTTTCTTCTCGTTTGATGCTCATCACAGGCATACAAGTTACATACATGTTTTGGTTATGTCGACTAGTTGTATGCTATATTTGTCTTAGAAATTTTGCTGGTAAGGTTTTCGATTGTTCGTTACCAGCGGTTTTGTTGTCGTGTTGAATACATGCTTGCTTAGTTAAGCATACAGGTTAGATATAGGTTGGCAATATGAGCGTCTCATCTAAAAAGAAACTGAGCCAATACGAGCGCTTGGCGGGCATGCTGCGTGACCGCATCGCCGCCGGCGTCTACGCGCGCGAAGACAAGCTGCCGTCCGAGATGGAACTCATGGACGAATCGGGGCTGTCGCGCAGCACCGTGCGCCACGCCCTTAAGGTGCTCGTTGATGAGGGCCTGGTGCGCACCGAGCGTGGGCGTGGCGCCTTTGTGGCCGACACGCCGGCGCTCCACGAGAATAACCTGGTGTTTTCGAGCTATACCAAGCAGGTCGAAGGCCAGGGCATGAAGCCCACCACGCGCACCGTGGACTCGGGCTTTGCCAAGGCGGCCGGCAGCATAGCTAAGTTCTTTGACGCCGCCGTGGGCAGCAAGCTCGTCAAACTTGTCCGCCTGCGCTACCTGGACGACGCGCCGCTGTGCCTGGAGACCACCTACCTGCCGCCAAGCTTCGAGACGCTCATCGATCGCGATATCAACGGTTCGCTCTACGCCACGTTGCGCCAGGAATTCCATCGCGCGCCGGCACAGGGGCACAAGACCTTTGAGGTGTGCTATGCCTCGCAAAACGAGGCGTTTTTGCTCAACGTTGAGCGCGGGCAGGCGCTAATCCTGATCACCGACTACGTCTACGACACCGACGGTCGCCCGCTCCACGTCTCCAAGCGCATCCAACGCACCGACCGCGCCAAATACACCGAGCCCATCGGCTAACCAACACCAAGACCACCACAATGGGGACAGGCACCTTTGTGGTGGTTTTTAAGGTTAACGCGCCAAAAACGACCGAGTTTTGAGAGAAACCACCACGAAGGTGCCTGTCCCCATTGTGGTGGTTTTAGGCGAGGAGGTCGGGGAACCAGGTTGGTTTGGGTTGGTTGGGTGTGCGCTCGGCTAGGACCAGCTCCATCCAGCACATGTCGTACCAGCGGCCGAACTTTTGGGCGCAGCGGTCGAAGGCGCCCACCAGGCGATATCCCATATGGGCATGGAAATCCTGGCTGTTGTGCGTCAGATACTCGTCGTCCTTGTCGTGCGGCACGGCGATGAGGGCGCACATGTTGGTGATGCCCATCGCGATCAGGCATTGCTTGAGCGCATCGTGCAGCTTGCGGCCCAGCCCGCCATGGCGCACGTCGCGCGCCAGGTAGATCGATGTCTCGACCGACCAGTCGTATGCCTCGCGGCTGTTAAGCGCGCTCACATAGGCATAGCCTACCGGACACCCGTCCAACTCCATCACCAAATACGGATAGCGCTTGAGCGTACGCTCGATGCGCCCGGCGAACTCCTCAACGCTCGGCACCTCGTATTCGCAGGTAATCGCCGTCTGGCGCACATACGGCTCATAGATGGCAAGCAACGCCGGCGCATCATCGGGCGTCGCCAGGCGAATCGTCGGCTCGGACATCTCGGTCATACAACCCTTCTCCCCCAAAAGCAAAAGCCGCCCTGCGCCAAACCCAGCGCAAGGCGGCCCCTTGTCATTACATCAGGCTACAGGACAGCCGCCAACGCGTCGATATCCTCCTGCGTCGTGGCCCAGCTGGTGCAAAAACGCACCACCGTGTGGGTATCGTCGTACTTTTCCCAGTACTCGATCGCCGCATGCTCGCGAATGCGGGCCATGTCCTCGTTGGGCAGAATCACAAACTGCTGGTTGGTCGGCGTCTCCAAGAAGAACTGGTAGCCGCGCTCGTGCAGCACGCGACGAAGCGCCTGCGCGGTTTCAATCGCCTGGCGACCAATCTCAAAATACAGGCCGTCGGTAAAGAGTGCCTCAAACTGCACGCCCGTCAGGCGGCCCTTGGCCAGCAACGCACCGTGCTGCTTAATGCGCGGAATGGGATGCGCCGGAGCGTGCATGCCACAAAACACCACGGCCTCGCCGCACAGAGCGCCGCACTTGGTGCCGCCGATGTAGAACACGTCGCACAGCTGCGCCAGCTCGGGCAGGGTAATGTCGCACTCATCGGCCGCCAGCGCATAGGCCAGGCGAGCGCCATCCACAAACAGCGGAATCTGGCGCTTCTGGCACACTGCGTGAATCGCCGCAAGCTCGGCCTTGGAGTACAGCGTGCCGTACTCGGTCGATAGACTCACGTACACGGCACCCGGAAACACCGTGTGCTCGTAGCTCTCGTTTTCGTAGAATACCTGGATATAGTTCTCGAGGTCCTCGGCGTGCATCTTGCCCTCATAGCCGGGGATGGTGAGCACCTTGTGGCCGCCAAACTCGATGGCGCCCGCCTCGTGGCAGGCGACGTGGCCGGTCTCGGCAGCAACGACGCCCTCGTACGGCGCAAGCAACATGTCGATCACCGTCGCGTTGGCCTGCGTGCCGCCCACCAGAAAAAACACGTCGGCATCGGGGGCCTGACAGGCCTCGCGGATAAGCTGCTTGGCACGCTCGGTGTGTGCATCGGTACCGTAGCCAGGCTGCGGCTCCATGTTGGTGTCGACGAGTGCCTGCAGCACTGCCGGATGTGCGCCGTGGGAATAGTCGTTGTTAAACGCGAGCATGGCAATCCTCTCTTACCGGGTATCGGCCAGATGATTCAAACGGGGCTATTGTACGCCGTTGGGATAGGCAATGCGCGCGGCAAGGCACTCAAGTGCCAGTACCAGGGCAAAACCGCAGCTCACGTCGCTCAAAAAGTGCGCACCGATCACGATGCGGCCAAGCGCGACGAGCGCCGCAACCACAGCCGCCGTCCAAAAGACCACGCGACGACGCGAAGGCTTTTCCGTAAAGGCTGCCGCGGGAAGCCCGACAAGCATAAGGCCGATCGCCGCATGCGCCGTGTGTCCGCTCGCAAACGACTTGAACCCGTCCTTGATCACGCCGGCGGCGATATAGGTCCACTTGTCGGGATTGCCGATCACCCACCACGGCTGAAAATTGAGCCCCGGCGTGACCTCGATCACGCGCATGCGCGGGCGCGACCACAGCGGCTTAACAATGACGTTGAGGATGATGGCCTGAGCGGCCCACACGGCCAGCACCATCAACGCCCAGCGTGTGAGCTCGTCGGGCTTGGTCGTGCGCGTGAGGCGATAGACGATAAGGTTGGCGGCGATGACCAGCACAAACGTCAGAACCAGCTGAAACGCAATAAGCTTGCCGCCGACGCGCAGCGATCCGATAATCTCGTAGCCGACCAGGCCCACGTTGATCAGGACGCCGAGCACGGCGAGCCACTTGCTCGTCTTGGAATCGGGTTGTGCCGAGCGCACGAGCATAACGCCTGCGATGCTCGCCGTCAGCTCAAACGGCAGCTCGCCGGCCGCCTCGATAAAGCGGCCGTACATGCTGCCGATGTTGAACAGCGCACTCGAGATCTGATAATCGAAGAAGCTGCCCACGCCCAGACAAAGACACAGGACAACCGCGATAATGGCGACATCTTTCTTATAGATGTATCCGAACATGCTTTCCTTTCGATGGGGTCAAAATCAACCTGCGAGGCGGCGGGGCAAAGAGCAGCTGATAGCTCCGTCCCGCCACGCCCCTACTTGTTAGTCGTCGTCGCTGGCACCCAGCTGCTGCAGCAGCATGAGCGCGGCCGCCACCGGGCCGGTGCCGTCGCTGGCGTCGAGGCCGCGGCCCAGGCCGCTGCCCGCGCCGGCGCCCGCCTTGTAGGGCACCGACAGCTTGCGACTCTTGGGGAAGTTCACCGCGCCATAGCGGGTCTTTAGTTCAAAGGCCACCTTCTTGGGCACGTCGACGCCCAAAAACGTGATGCGGCCGCCACTGAGCGTGACGCTCTCGAGCCCCAGGCGCTCGCCGCGAATGCGGATGCGCGCGCGATTGAACAGGTTGAGTCCCGCCAACGGCAGCTCGCCATGCGCGGCCTCGGTCTCCTCCTGCACCCCGTCGACACTCTCCAGGTCCTCAGCCGCAGCGAGCTTGCGGTACACGAGCACGCGCTGGTCCACCGCCGGCAGGTACTCCTCGGACAAGAAGTAGTCGGCCGGCAGGTTAATGCCCACGCTCGCCGCCTCCACGCCGGCGTCGTCATCGCCGCGCGCCTCGGCCACTGCCTGACCCAGCATCTGCGTAAACAGATCAAAGCCCACGCTCGACAGGTTGCCGTGCTGCTCGGCGCCCATGAGCGAGCCGGCACCACGGATCTCCAGGTCGCGCATGGCGATGCGCATGCCGCTGCCCAGGTCTTGGAACTCAGAAAGCGCGGTCAGGCGCGCCGTTGCTTCCTCGGTGAGCGGCAGCTCGCCCGAGAACATAAAGTACGCGTAGGCCTGCGTGGCAGAGCGGCCCACACGGCCCTTGAGCTGGTAGAGCTGCGCCAGGCCCAAACGCTGCGAGTCCTCGATGATGAGCGTGTTGGCCGTTGCGTTGTCGATACCGCTCTCCACGATGGTCGTAGCGATAAGCACGTCAATCTTCTTGGTCGCGAACTCGATCATCACGTCCTCGACCTCGCGCGGGCTCATCTTGCCGTGTGCCACACCCACGCGCGCTTCGGGCGCGGCCTCGTGCACGCGCGCCACGGCATCGTCGATGGTCTTGACGCGGTTGGACACGTAATACACCTGACCGCCGCGGCCCACCTCCAGGCGAATCGCCGCACTTACCACGTCGGGGTCGTACTCCCCCACGTGCACGATCACGGGACGACGCCCGGTCGGCGGTGTGGTGATCAGGCTCATGTCGCGCACGCCGCTCGTGGCCATCTGCATGGTTCGCGGAATAGGCGTTGCCGAGAGCGTGAGCACGTCGATTTGCTCGCGCAGGTTTTTGAGCTGCTCCTTGTGCTGCACGCCAAAGCGCTGCTCTTCGTCGATGATCACCAGGCCCAGGTTCTTGGGGTTCACATCGGCCGAAAGCAGACGGTGCGTGCCAATGAGCACATCAATCGTGCCCTCGGCAAACGCCTTGAGCGCGCGCTTTTGCTGTGCCGGCGTGCGGAAGCGGCTGAGTACCTCGACCTCAAGGCCAAACGGGGCAAAGCGTTCAAAGAATGTCTCGTAGTGCTGCTGGGCCAGAATGGTCGTGGGGCAGAGCACCATGACCTGGCGGCCGGAGTCCACGCACTTAAAGGCCGCGCGCAGGGCGACCTCGGTCTTGCCAAAGCCCACGTCGCCGCACAGCAGGCGGTCCATGGGCTTGGGCGCCTCCATGTCGGCCTTGATGTCGGCGATAGCCTCCAGCTGGTCACGCGTCTCGTCGTAGGGGAAACTCTCCTCCATCTCGATCTGCTCGGGCGTATCGGGCGGACAGGCGATACCGGTAATCGACGAGCGGCGCGTATACAGGTCGACCAGGTCAAACGCCAGCTTTTTGGCATTCTTGCGCGCCTTGTTGGTAGCCCGCGTCCAGTCGGCGGTGTTGAGCCTGGTCAAGCGCGGTTTATCGCCGTCGGGACCAACATAGCGCGTAATGCGGTCAACCTGCTCCAGCGGCACGTAGAGCTTGTCGCCATCGGCGTATTCCAGCAAAAAGTAGTCGCGTTCCTTGCCGCCCGCTTCCTGGCGCGCGATCTCGCTAAAGAGCGCGATACCGTGGGTAGCATGCACCACGTAGTCGCCCGGCTTAAACGGGAAGGTGATCTGTGTAATGTCAACCTTGCGGCGGCTGCGCGCGCGGTTGGCATCCATGCGAGCGTTGAGGTCGGCGATCGAGAACACGGCAAAATTGGCGTCGGGCACCACCACGCCCTGCGGCAGGGCCGCGTCCACAAAGGTCACACGCCCGCGCGAGATGGTGGGCACAGCGGCTCCGGCGGCAGCCTGCGCGGCGCCCGCCTCGAGCGAGCGGGCGTTGAGCGCGTCGGCGCGACGCTCGCGAATGGAAGCATGGGCCTCCTGGCGTGCGGCACGATCGGCGGAATCCGCCGCTGCCACGCGCACACGGTCGCCAATAGCGCCGGCATTTTCGGGCGCCGCGGTCAGCGATTCCTCAAAGGTAATGCCCTCGTCGCCAAAGGTAAGCTCCATCGACTCGCGCGCACCGCGGTCGGGGATGGCAAACACGCAGGCATAGCGCTTACCCACGACCTCCTGGATGCGCGTCATGAAACGGTTGTCCGAGCCTGCGATGGCAGGCTGCTCAATCTTGAGCTCGGCCGTCACCGCACCGCCGGCACGGATGAGGCTCACATAGTTCAGGCGTTGCTGGGAGCCAAAGTCGAGTTGCTGGGCGCGCACGTACAGGCCGTCCAGACGGTCGACCCCCGCCTCGCCGGCACGCGCCTCGATATCTTCGTAGGCGCGCAGGCAATCGTCGAACAGCGAGCGCGGCTCGGACAGCACCACGAGCGCCTTGCCGCTCACGTGCGACAGCGGGCTCACGGTCTGGCCGTACATCACCGGCAAAAAGCGGTCGAGCTCAGGCGTGACGATGCGCGCATCCACCATCTCGAGCAGCGCCGCCAACTTGCTGTCGTCCTGGCTTGCGCGGTAGAGCGCCACGTGCATGTTGTGAACGGCCTCGTCGGTAAGCGCCAGCTCACGGCAGGGGAAGATCTCGATACTGTCCTCGTTGCCGATGGTCTGGCCCGTGGAGCTCACCATGCGGCGGATGCGGTCAATCTCGTCGCCAAAGAACTCGATGCGCACGGGCGCCTTCTCCTGCGCGGGGAACACCTCGACGGTGTCGCCGTGCACGCGGAACAGGCCGGGCGCGTCGGCGGCGCCGGCATTGGCGTAGCCCATGCCCACCAGACGCTGCGGCACCTCGTCAAAGGGAATCTCCTCGCCCACCGCAAAAGTAGTGGACTCCCAGTAGTGGCTCTCGACCGGCGGCACGCAGCGCAGCAGTGCGCGGGCCGAGGCGACCATGATGCAGTTGTCCCCGCGCACGATGCGCCCGAGCGCCTCGCAGCGCTGGGCCACCACGGCGTCGTCGGGCGCCTGCTCGCGCCAAGGGTAGTCCTTGCGCTCGGGAAAGCGGCACACGTGCGCCAGGCCCACATAGGCGGCCAGACTGCGTGCGGCGCGATCGGCCGCATCCTCGCCACTCACGATGTAGACCGTGGGGCGCGGACGACGCGCAAACTGGGCGGCGGCCATAAGCGTGCGACCCGACTGCGACACGGCCAGCGTCACGTCCTCGCCGGCATCGAGTCCGGCCTCGACAGTCTGCAAGGCCTCGGCAGTGTAGAGCTGCGCGGCTATACGGTGAATGAGCATGCTGTTCCTCCGGCATTGCAACGCCAAAAGCCCGCCGAGGCAAGCTCGGCGGGTCGTTCGTCAAAGTTCATTAACGTTTATGGTACCGCACGGCCCCGTGACCAAAAGCCTAAGCGACATCATGCCAAATGTTGCCCACAACGGTCTTGCTAACGCGTTTTCCCAGCTTATTAATCCGCTCTCCGCTTTTTGATTTGCTGTCTTCCGGCAGCGATTTACACCGTCCGCGCCCCCTGGCGAGCATTTCGAGCTGCAAAGCGCCTATAATTGACCATGCTTACGTATTCAATGTCACTTTTTGAGGAGGGGGGGTAAAACAAATGGCCGACACTCCATCTTGTGCACTGTACGCCGGGCTTAAGTCACTCGGTCGCATCAACAACGGTAACGCCGCGCAAATTCTCATAGCCGGCAACGCCCGTTACGGTGGACGCCTCATCTCCGAACGCTTGACGGTCCCGTCGTTTATCTCACGCGAAATCGTTCACGCCAAACCCGGTGACCTTCCCGAGCCGCTGTTTGCGCCCTTTGAACAAAGTGCGCGCCAGATACTCAACCTCATCATGCAAAACCGAGGCTCCGACCCCCAATCGCTGAGCAAGGTCGCTAAACGCTATATGGAGTCGTGCGTCCCAGACATGCAGGATGCCCTTATCAATTGCGGCGTCAACGGCATGCTCTTTAGAAACGGCGTCGAGCGCATCGAGACCGCTGACGATAGCGACATCAAAGATCGCCTCTACATCCATCTGGTCTTTTTTATCGTTACCGGCTGCCTTGGCGACCCCGCCCGCGCCATCGAATACACCGAGTCCTTTGTGTCCGACCAGATGCTCTCGACGCTTGGTACGGTCGAGACGACCGTCACCTCATTCTTCTCGACAACCGCGCGCCCCACGGGAGACGTTCGCCTGGGACTGCTGCGCGTCGTGGGCAACTCGGCACGACCGCCGCTGCGTCCCCTTACCACGGACCCGATGGGCAGCATTATCGGGTCACTGACTGGCGACGGGAACGCCATCACCGACGTCGATTCCGATGTCTCGCGCCAGCACCTGCGCATCTGGTTCCAAGACGGACGCTGGCTTGCGCAGGGCCTCGACTCCACCAACGGATCGTTTTTGATCTCGGGCGTCGACCGCTGCCGACAGGCTATCGAACCGCCCAGACGCGAGCGCTCCGCCAACTTTGCCAACACCCCCGTCGAGATTCACAACGGAGACACGCTTTGCTTGGGCGCCACGACGCGTTTTTTGGTCATTCGCATCACAGACTAGTCTGCCCACACATCTTCGACGCACAAGGTGCCGTTATTTGCATTAACCTCTGCAAATAACGGCACCTTTTCAATTAAGGCAACGGTTGCGCTACCTTTTCACTAACATTATTGCTATGCATTTTTTCTCGAAAGGATCGCCCCGTGACGTACGACACGGACATGGATATCATCGCGTTGTCCCCCTTTGAACCAAACGCCATGTTTGCGACCACCGAAGACTCCGATACCATTCGCCGTTTTACCACCCTGTTGGATTGCGGGGCAGTCGGCGGCGGCTCCCACCATCTTCGCAAGGTCGCCAACACCGAGGGCGAGACCTTTGCGCTCAAGACGCTGTGGCCCCTCAGCGGCTGTGATGAAAACGGCTCCGCTGTCAGCCCCTCGGGCATCAAGACGCTCACCGAGGAGTATCGCAATCTTGCAGTCGTCTCACTGTTGGGCGGCTTTCCCAAAACCTATGGCTACGGTTATGCCGGCAACACACCGGTCATCCTTATGGAATGGATTGAAGGCCTGCCCCTTCGCGATGCCGCGGCAGAGCTAACCGACCCCGCCGAGGGCGGCCGCATTTCCGCAAACACCGTCGCCGCAATCGGAAAACGCCTGGGAGAGATCCTCCTGAGTACCCAAAAGCTCGATGCACCTTTTGTGCACCGTGATATCTCCTTGCGCAACATCATTATTCGAACGACGCGCCGACCCCTTGCCCAGCAGATTGCACACTGCAGTTTTGACCTTTGCCTGGTCGATCTGGGCAGCTCGAGCATCAAGCGCTCGGACCCCTCGTTTACCATGTCCACCGGCATCTGGCGCAACGGCACCCCCGAGTTCGCCCCGCCTGAGATGCTCTCCAACGACATCCCCGAGCTGGCGCCGCTGCGCACGTCGCCCAGCATCGATACATACGAGCTCTGCAGCGTGCTCTACACGCTCTATGCCGGCCACACGCCATATCGTCTAAACGAGCATATGGACCAGTCGCCCTACCTGTACAAGATCGAGCACGAGCCCGAGCTGCTCGAGGCGCGCTTACCCGGCGACCAAAAGCTTGTCGATGTCATCATGAGCGGCATCCATAACGAGCAGTCCCAGCGCGCGCCGCTGTCTACGATTGTCGGCAAGCTCGATGCCTGGATTAAAGACATCGATTTTGAGCCGCGCACGCCGCTGCCCGCACCTGTCGATTTTAGCCAGCAACCAAAGGCTTCCAGCTCCGACAAGGCTCAGACGCGCCACCCGCTCATCTCGCGTCGCGCTGCGCTCGCGCTCGGCGGCGTCTGCGTTGCCGGCATCGCAGCTTCTGCCCTTGCCACGGGGTGCTGGGGGCTCATCGACCTGTCGCATGGCATCAAGCCGTCACTCGACGATTACACCTGGGAAGAACTCGCCCTGATCTCCCGCAAAATCCAAGAGACATCTTCCAACAAAAAGGCGCTCGAGATTGCCGAAACCTACCACCTGGTAAACAGCAAGCAGTCGCTCGAAAACGAGAACACCAAGACCGTCAGGCTTTCCGACGGGATCACCAAGGCACAAGTCCAGATCGTGGGCTTTAAGGCAGACACGCTCACCGATGACGGCCTCCCCGCGGGCATCACCTTTATGTTCCGTACCCCCATCGCCATGCGCGCCGTAAATGACAGCGCCGCTACGGGCGGTTGGGAGCAATCGTCGCTTCGCGAATGGTTGGCGGACAAGGGCATGGCTACGCTGCCCGACGATCTCCGTAATCAGATCCGCCCGGTGCGAAAGCTTACCAACAACACCGGCGCCACTAAAGACGTCTCCAGCATCACCGCCACCGACGACATGCTCTGGCTGCCGTCCATGAGCGAGCTGTGCGGCTACCAAGCGCCCGAAACGTTCACAGAAGGCTGCGAGTACCTTTCTGACCTCTACAACGGAGAAGGCGAGCAGTACCAGCTCTATCGCGAGCAGAGTGTGAGCGGTCTGACCACCAATGATGCCATGATCCGCACCGTCGCCGGCCAAAAGATCTGCTACTGGGAGCGCACCCCCAGCGCCGACTGCAGCGAAGGCGCCGACTCGACGTTCTTTAACCGCGTTGGAAAAGACGGCGACGTGTTTAGCTGGGCAACGCCCGGAAACAAACCGGACCAAATGACCTATGTCCTGCCCGGCTTTTGCATCTAACACCTTCCCCGGATACCAGAAAGGAGCCTCGTATCATGCGTGCGGAAACACCTTCCGAGGTGCTCTTTGATTTCCTTAAGTGCGACCTTCAGATCAACAATCGAGAAGCGGCGCGCATCCTGATTTCGGACAAGCCGATGGGCTCCAAACCGGCCCCAAGGTTTCGCATTACCGAAAAGACGTTTCTATCGCGACGCGTGGTGCACGTCGTTCCGGGTACCGACAAAATCGACCCCGAGATGTTTGCTGATTTTTCGCAGAGTGTCAAGAACTTGGCTGCCGCTGTAAAAATCGGCAGCGGTAGCAGTCCGGCGGCCACCAACGCTCGCCAGCAAACCATAACGACTCGTGCCCTTGAGCGTATGGCAAAATCGTTAGGCCACTGGGGTCTCGATGGTTCCATCCTGCGCAATATCTTTGACCGCATCGCCGTCATACCGGGTCTCAAGCAAAGCGATCGGCGCCTTTTGGAGCTCCTTGCGCTAACGGTCTGCGGATGCCTCGCCGATCCCAATGCCGCCGCCTCAGAGGTCAAAGACTTCGCCATAACGCAACTAGCCCAGACCTTTGGCACGCTCGAAACCGCCGAGGCCGTCCAGACGCAGGGCACTAACCGCAAGGTCAACGAGCCTCCTGCAAAGCTGGGACTTCTCAGGCTTGCGAAAGATGGCTCGGCCTTGCCGCCGATCTATCCCTTGAGTCTCGATCCCGAGGGTACGGTACTAGGTTCTTTTGCACGCGACCGAAACGCCATCACCAATGTAGGACCCGATGTATCCCGTCGGCACCTGCGTGTAACGTTTTCTAACGGCACATGGCTCGCAAGCGGCCTTCACTCCACCAATGGAACGGTGCTGGTAACACGCAGTGGCGTGACCACCGTTATCGAAAAGCCACGCTCGCTGCGCTCCGCCGATGACGAGGACAAGCAGATTCCCATCCACGACGGAGACCTGCTCATGCTGGGTTCCTCGACCGAGTTTTTGGTGCTGAAGATCTCCTCAAACGTACGCGCGCTGGCCTAGGGCCGAGCTCACACAATAAGAATCAACGCAAAGGGGCGCTGCTGCGCACATCGCAGCAGCGCCCCTTTATATGACGTGGACATATAAAAACGGATGCAGGAGCCGACAAAACTCAGCAAGATAACTAAAACATAAAAGCCGCGTGGGGGTCGGGTCCCCACGCGGCTATCAGGTTTGGGCTAATTAAGCCCGGAGGTAAACACTAGAAGTGATTAGTGCTCGCGACGCTTGGTCATGTACATGCCCACAGCGACAGCCACGGCACCGGTAAGGGCGGCAGCGGAGGTCACAACGAAGGTCGGGTCGCCAGTGGAAGCAAGGGCAGCCTCGTCCTTCTTGTCAGCAGCAACCTGCTTCTTGCCCTCATCCTTCTTCAAAGTCTCGGACTTGGGCGTCTTAGCGGTAAAGAAAGCATAGACAGTGGTGTCCTCGGTGATAGGAGTAGAGAAGTCAAACTTCTTGAAGGACTCCTTGGAAGAAGACCAGCCGACAAAGTTGAAGCCGTCGACGGAAGGATCGCTGGGCTGAGCAACAGTCTTGCCGTCCTCGACCTCAACCGTAGTGGTGGAACCATCAACATAGAAATTGACCTTGTGGGTCTGGACAGCGGGCGTCTCGTTCTTGGTCCACTGAGCGTAGAACGTCACGTGGTCGCCGCCGCCCTGGACGGGCTTGCTGAAGTCGACGGGATCGGTACCCTCGGAGTCATAGGTCCAGCCGGCGAAGGTGTAGCCCTCGCGGGTCGGTGCCAGGGGCTGGCGGGCGACGCCGTCGGAATCAGTAACGCCCTGGAGCGTCACATTACCGTCAAAGAATACACCACCGTTGGCGAAGTAGAGGACATCCTTGACGTTCTTGTTCTCGTCAACGTCAGCCCCCTTGTCCTCGGTCCACTGGGCGAACAGGGTAGCATGGTCGCCGCCGCCGACCAGCGGCTTGCTGAAGTCGACCGGATCGGTGCCCTTGCTGTCGTAGGTCCAGCCGGCGAAGGTGTAGCCCTCGCGGGTCGGGGCCAGGGGCTGGCGGGCGACGCCCTCGCCGTCGGTCACGCCCTGGAGCGTCTCGTTGCCGTCGAAGAACGTGCCGCCGTTGGCGAAGTAGAGGACGTCCTTGACGTTCTCGTCAGCGCCCTTATCCTTGGTCCACTGAGCGTAGAACGTCACGTGGTCGCCGCCGCCCTGGACGGGCTTGCTGAAGTCGACCGGGTCCTTGCCCTTGCTGTCGTAGGTCCAGCCGGCGAAGGTGTAGCCCTCGCGGGTCGGGGCCAGGGGCTGGCGGGCGACGCCCTCGCCGTCGGTCACGCCCTGGAGCGTCTCGTTGCCGTCGAAGAACGTGCCGCCGTTGGCGACGTAGAGGACGTCGATGGAGTTGTCCTCCTTGACCATGTCCCACTGAGCGAACAGGGTGGCGTGGTCGCCGCCGCCGACCAGCGGCTTGCTGAAGTCGACCGGGTCGTTACCGTCGCGGTCGTAGGTCCAGCCGGCGAAGGTGTAGCCCTCGCGGGTCGGGGCCAGGGGCTGGCGGGCGACGCCGTCGCCGTCGGTCACGCCCTGGAGCGTCTCGTTGCCGTCTGCGAACACACCGCCGTTGGCGACATAGAGAACGTCCTTCTCATTGTTAGCAAGCTCTGCCCACTGAGCGTAGAACGTAACGTGCTGACCGCCACCCGGGATGGGCTTGGTGAAGTCGACAGGCTCCGTGCCAGCAGCATCGTAAGTCCAACCAGTAAAGGTGTAGCCCTCGCGGGTCGGGGCCAGGGGCTGGCGGGCGACGCCGTTGCTGTCAGTGACACCCTCCATGGCCACATTGCCATCGGCGAAGGCGCCACCATTGGCGACGTAGAGAACCGTCTTCTCGTTGTTCTGCTTCCACTGGGCATAAACGGTCGCGTGGCCGCTGCCCGCAACGATAGCCTTCGTGAAGTCGACGGGGTCATTTCCGTCGCGATCGTACGACCAACCAACGAAGTCATAGCCCTCGCGGGTCGGCTGAAGCGGCAGGCGCGCGATACCGTCGGTATCGGTTACACCCCGCATGGTATCGTTGCCGTCGAAGAACGTGCCGCCGTTGGCGACGTAGAGGATATCGACAGTCTTGTCCTGCTTCGCAGGCGTCCAAGCGGCGAAAAGGGTCACATGCTTGCTGCCACCGACGATCGGCTGGTTGAAGTCAACCTGGTCGGTGCCGTCGCTGTGATAATACCAACCGGCAAACACATAGCCGTCGCGCGTAGGAGCAAGCGGCTGACGGGCAATGCCATTGCTGTCAGTCTGGCCCAGCATGACGTTGTTGCCGTCGGCGAACTGACCGCCATTGGCAGAGTAGGTCACATCGAGCACATTCGAGGGAGCCTCAGTCCACTTGGCGTACAGCATGAAGTTAGCTGCACCGCCCTGAAGGGGCTGTGAAAAATTTACAGCCTGGGTACACGTGCTGTCATAATACCAACCGTCAAAGACGTATCCATCGCGCACCGGAGAAAGGGGCGGATTAATCTTGCCGTCTTCATTCAGCGGATAAGTCTGGAGGGGAGATCCGTCGCCAAAAGTGCCCCCGTTAGCATAGAAACCAACATGCTTTTCGTCAGCGGCGGCAGCAGCCGCCTCCCCACTCGTGTTCTGGGCAGTCTCCGCCGCGATAGCAGCAACCGGCGTGGAGCTGAGCACCATACTCAAGCTCAGACCGGCTGTGATAGCAGCGTTAAGCTTCCTATTCATGTGGTCGTCCTTTCCCGACTTGCTTCTTCGCGACCACTTCGCAGAAGAAGACATTTGAATTGCATCATCTATTCAAGCCGAAAAAAAACTCAAAAGGTTGCGCAACCAAGCTATATCTAAGGTTTGAGACTTTTTTGCAAAAAAGTTTGCAAAAAGCTATTGCACCACCCGTACGCTGGGACAAAGGTCTGCCAGTGGGCACTCGTCGCACTTAGGTTTGCGGGCGTCGCAGATCTCGCGGCCAAAGGTAATCCACTGGTGGTTGACCGACTCCCAATACTCGTGCGGCAAGATCTTGAGCAGATCTTGCTCGGTCTTGAGCGGCTCTTTGGCATGCGTCTTGGGACTCAGCATCAGGCGGTGCGCGATGCGGTTGACGTGCGTATCCACCGCGATGCCTTCCACGATGCCGTACCCCACGTTGAGCACGATGTTCGCTGTCTTGCGCCCCACGCCCGGCAGCTTGACGAGTTCCTTCATGTCTGCCGGCACCTCGCCGCCGTAATCGGCGACAATCATCTGCGCGGCCTCCACGGCATGCTTGGCCTTACTCTTATAAAAGCCGAGCGACTTAATGGTGTCCGCCACGTCGGTCACACTTGCTCCGGCCATGGCCTCGGGCGTGGGCCACTGGGCAAACAGCTTCGGCGTCACCTTGTTGACCTGCGCGTCGGTCGTCTGAGCCGAGAGCAGCACTGCGATGAGTAGCCTAAAGGGATTCTCGTGGTCCAAAAAGCACTCAACCGGGCCATAGCGACGGTTAAGGCGCTCGCACACCTCGATGGCGCGCTCGCGTTTGGCGGCATTGGTCTCGCGTGGCATAACGACTCCTCGGCTCGGCAGAAACATAACTTCACGGAAACGATTGTCCCACGTACGGGGGTTTTAAGCCTCCAAAAATGCGCCGGTCTGGCGGCCCCACAGGCTTGCGTACTCGCCGCCTGCCTCAACGAGCTGCGCATGCGTACCGTCCTCGACAATCTCGCCGTCCGCCAGCACCACGATGCGATCGAGCGCCGCCACGGTGGACAGGCGATGCGCCACCACAATGGAGGTGCGGCCGCGCATCAGGTTCTCGAACGCCTCCTGCACCAGTGCCTCGGACTCGCTGTCCAGGGCAGACGTCGCCTCGTCGAGCACCAGAATCGGCGCGTCAGTGAGAATGGCACGGGCGATGGCCACGCGCTGGCGTTGGCCGCCCGAAAGCTTAACGCCGCGCTCGCCCACCATGGTGTCAAAGCCATGGGGCAGACGATCGATAAACTCCAGGGCATTGGCCAGGCGCGCGGCCTCGCGGATCTGCTCGTCGGTGGCGTCGGGGCGGCCGTAAGCGATATTCTCGCGAATGGAGCGATGGAACAGCAGCGCCTCCTGCGGCACATAGGCAACCTGGCGGCGCAGACTCTGCTGCGTGCAGCGCGAGACGTCCTGGCCGTCCACGAGCACGCGGCCGCCCTGCACGTCGTCCAGGCGCAGCAACAGCTTGGTGAGTGTCGTCTTGCCCGAGCCCGATTTGCCCACCAGGCCCACGCGCTGGCCCGCCGCCACATGGAGCGTCAGATCGTCGAACACGCTCTCGCCCGCCGCGGCGTCACGGTATGCAAAGCTCAAGTGCTCAAAATCAATCGCACCCTCGCGCACCTTGAGCTCGGGAGCATTCTCGTCGTCTGCCACCAGGCGTGGCTCGTCCAGCACACGCGTCATCTCGGCGGCGTCGCCTAGCGCGCGGTTGATGCGCTGCATCATGGAGCTTACGTAGTTCAGACGCATGGTGAGGTTGTACGTATAGGTAAAGATCATGACGAGCGCGCCGGCAGAGATGCCAAACCACGCGTTGCCGCCCGCGACGAACACGCTCACCACGGCCATGGTGATGACGATAAGGCCCGAGGTCGTAAAGTTGCGCTGCATCATGGCGTGCATCGATACCGTTTCGGCGTCGCGCGCAGCGCGGTCGGCAGCATCGAACAGGTCGCGCTCAAAGTCCTCGCGCCCACAGGTCTTGACGGCCAGGATGTTCGTGACCGCGTCGGAAAGCACGCCCGACAGCTTGTTCTGCGCGGCGGACGTCGCGGCCGAAAGCGGCATGATGCGCTTGTACATAAGCCAGACAAACGCGATGTAGACGACCATGATGCCCACCAGGATCACGGTAAATGTGGGCACCACCGGGGCGAGCGCTGCCACCGTGCAGACAACCGAGGTGATAGTGGGGATGAGCGAATACACCGTCACGTCCACCAGACCCGTGTAGCCGCTCATAAAACGGCTCGTCTGGCTCACAAGCGATCCGCCAAAGCGGCTGGTGTGGAATGTCATGGATTGATTGGAGAGCGTGTCGAAGCACAAGCGCGCCAGGTGATAGTTGCCCGCAATCTCGAGCTTGTAGACGGTGTAGTCCTGCAGCTTGGAGAGGATTTGGCCCACTAGGTTAACGAGCACGAGTGCCAGAATGTAGGGACCAAAGACCTCAAACACCTGGTCGCCCGCCACGGGGCCGGCCTGGACGCGGTCGACGATAAGGGCCATCACATAGGTGTTGGCAAACGTAAGCAAAAAGATATAGCCCGCCGACGAGAACACCGAGAGAAAAACGATCAACGGCTGTGTGCGCGTGACGTCCCAAAAACGCTGCAGCGTGCGACGCACGGTGGAGCGTTTGAGCGGACTGGTGCTTCTCTGAGACATGGGCTTCCTTTCGCGTCTGATAGGGCGAAACGCCATTGTTGCACACTAAAGTGCACTTCAGGCAAGCACGATGCGAAAAGCGGCGAGGCGCCCGCGTCCGCGCTGGTGCCCCGCCGCCTGTTGCAACTAGTCCTCGTCCTCTTGGTCTGCGAGCAGCTCCGCGGATGTGAGCCCCAAGATCTCGTCGGCCTCCCGCGCGTCCTCCAGCGCGTCGATGTCCTTGAGCTTACGCTCCATAACGTTGGTGCGCGTGGTGATAATGCCCTCGACCGTCTTGCCCGCGGTCTCGATCTGCTGCCGCGCGCGGCGCAGCGCCGCCTGATAGCGCGGCAGCTCAGCCTTGACGGCGGAAAGCACGCGCAGCACGTCATCGGTGCGTTTTTGCAGCCTAAACGTCTGATAGCTCATCTGCAGGCTGTTGAGGATGGCGGCCATGGTACTGGGGCCGGCAACGTTGACGTGATAGTCGCGGCCCAGGGTCTCGATAAGCCCGGGACGACTGACGACCTCGGCGTACAGGCCCTCAAACGGCACGAACAGAATGCCGAAGTTGGTAGTCGCGGGCACGCTCAGGTACTTCTCGCAAATGTCCTTTGCTTCACGCTTCACCATCATATCGAGCGTCTTGCGCGCAGCGGCGACGGCCTCCGCGTCGCCCGACTCCTGGGCGTCGAGCAGATGCTCGTACGCGTCGCCCGGGAATTTGGAGTCAATCGGCAGCAGCACGGGGTCGCCCTCGTCTACCGGCAGCTTGACGGCAAACTCGACACGCTCCGAGGCGCCGGGCTTGGTGGCCACGTTTTCCAGATACTGGTCGGGCGTAAGGATGTCCGCCAGGATCGCGCCCAGCTGCACCTCGCCCAAAATGCCACGCGCCTTGACATTACCCAGCACGCGCTTAAGGTCGCCCACGCCGGTGGCGATGGATTGCATATCGCCCAGGCCCTTGTACACGGCCTCGAGCTGGTCACTCACTTGCTTAAACGATGCAGACAGACGGTCGTTGAGCGTACGGGAAAGCTTTTCGTCCACCGTCGCGCGCATCTGATCGAGCTGCACGTTGTTGTCCTTGCGGATGGCGCCCAGCTGTGCATCGACCGTCTCGCGCACCTTGTCCAAGCGGTGCTCGATGCCCTCGCGGTTGGCACCGAGCTGTTGGGCCGTCTCACGGCGCAGGTCATCCATACGGTCGCCAGCCTGCGAGAACTCACGCGCGATGGTCAGGTAGCGCTGCTGCTCTACGGCGGCGTCGGTCGTCTGCTGCTGCGCGATGGCGTTTGCCGTGCGACGGGTTTCTGCCAGCGCGACGTTCAGGGTGTCAAGCGCGTTGTTGGCCTGCTCGAGCGCCGCGAGCGTCTCCGCGTCGTTGCCGCCATGCTCTCGCAACTCGGCACGAAGTCCTTTAAGCTGCAGGGTGCAAACCACAGCAACTCCCACCGCCACCAAGGCAATCACAACAAGCGCAATATCAATAGCAGACATAGGCTCCGCCCAACAAACCCAATCGATCATCAATCAAAACTGCGATCAATCTTACCCCGCCACACGCACTGAGCGCCCGGCCCCTTCTTGGGTGCCCCTCTCCTCCGCATATTCCATAATGCGGCGCGCCGTTTTCCTGCTCACCTTTGAGTCATCGCCGGCCAAGTATGCGTATACGTTTCCCTTATTCAGATTCAAATCGCGGCAGAGACCGTAGCGCGTTATGCCCGATTCCCCTAGCGCTCCCAATGTTCTTTTTCGCATCAGGGCGTTGATCCTTCTATCCGCAACTGGCTTTTCCTTCACCGCTCTATACGCACGCCAAACGTTGGCATAACGGTTAGGGAGCTCGCTTTTGGCGCATAGAGACGCCATGCCACCCGCTTGATCGTACAAAGACAAAACACCCCGGTAATCCTCTTCCATCCACGAGCCCTCGGATAAGCCCAGAACGTATTCGGCTTTGCCCTGCGCCAAAGCGAGCAAAAACAGAGGCTCCGCCACGCGCGGCGCAACCGTCGTCGCCTGCTCAACCAGTTTTCTAAAACTCAGCGACCGCTGCCCGGACAGCTCTCGGCAATAGCCTTTCAAAAATCCCTCAAAAGTCAGATTCAACCGAGCACCTCCTTTTTGTATTGCCTGTATGCGCAGACCATCTCTTGATAACTCCGCTCCGAGGGCGACGACGCCAGAGCCTCTCCCTCGTCGAATATAAGCCGCTCGAGCAGATCCCAATCAAGTCGGTCAACGAATGCCTGACTATGAAAATCGACGATGTCGTTCGGACGATAGGCATAAAGCTTCATCACCGCCAGGTCCTCCAAAGATGGCGTAAAGTACCTGATAAAACGCGCCCCAATCTTCAAGGGAATCAAACGATCTTCGTAATTGAATGGCATCTGATTACAATATGCCACCGCCATACCATTCACCTCGGGGTATCGAGCTATGATCTCGCGGAGGCACCTGTCTGCCTCAAACACATCAATGTCATGTGTAACCGACCGATTCGTCACATCGTTTAGCATGAAAGCGCCTCCTCCCACCAATACAACGCTCGGCCTGTCGTCTCTTGGACCTATTTCCAGCTCCGCCTCTTCGTCAATGCCCAGAAGAGTCTGCTCTAAATCCTGCTTATACATAGCAAATCCTATTATTATTCATCTTCAATAATACTATTCAGTCGCACGACAGGACCTACAGGATGCAAGAATTCTGCTCGTGGCGATAATCCCTACACCCTAGAAGTCCTAATGTGACAAACGCTAACTCTCCCAGCCGGCGCGGACGGTTGTTGCGACATCACCTAGGCGCTGGCCGAGAGCTGCCAAGTGCTGAAGCACCTCATTGGGCGAGGCGCCGTTGAGAATGCACGTGAGGGCATATGAGGCCAAGAAGATTGCCGCGAGTCCCAACGGGATCAGCACAATCATCGCTAACGTGCGCAGGCGCTGGCCCACGCGGCGGCGACGCGCACGATGCTTATCGAACGCAAGCTCCTGCGCATATGAATCTTGTTGTACGGAATAGTTCTCTGACGCCGATCCGCCCGCAAGCGAAACCGCGGGTGCGGCATTTTGCGCAGGGGGCTGGGCGGCTACCCCTTGCATTTGCATCTCCATGAGCCGTTGCTGCTGACGCAGCATGCGCTCAGCTTGTTGCTGCGGAGTCTCAAGAAACAGGTCCATGCTGGCCTCCAAAATCGGAGCATTCGACGCTTACGCCCAGCATCCCGCACCGCCAAGGCCACGGCAACGCAATCCGTAGCAATAGCCGCAAAGTTTCTTGTTGACAAAAGCTGTCGAAAACCTCAACAACTCCCCTACCAGCACTTTCTCTGAGCTTTTTTATCGAATGATCTTTTGCCCTTCCACCAACCCGCCAACTAACCAAAAGCTGACCAAAAGCTTGACGTAAATTGTGAAGACCGGGACCCCACACAAAACGTGCCGCCCCATAAGGGGCGGCACGCAAACTTCTAATCAGCTTTTCTGTAACGAGCACGCGACGGCCCAACGCCGGAGCGCAGGGCGGGAGGCCGGATTGCCTTCCCTCAACGCGACCCTGCGGAGCCGCGAGCGGGGAGGGAAGGCAATCCGGCCTCCCGCCCTGCGCCCCGCAGTCCACGTTCGTATCGGCGCTAGTAGTTCACCACCTGCTCCTCAAAGTACGCCTTCGGGTGGTTGCACACCGGGCACACCTCGGGCGCCTCGGCACCAACATGCAGGTGCCCGCAGTTCAGGCACTTCCACACCTTTACGCCCTCGCGCTCAAACACCTCGCCCGATTCAATGCGCTCGACAAGCTTGTTGTAGCGCTCCTCGTGAGCCTGCTCGACAGCACCGACGCCACGGAACTTTGCGGCGATCTCGGTAAAGCCCTCCTCCTCGGCGGTCTTGGCGAACTCGTCGTACATCGTGGTCCACTCGTAGTTCTCACCCGCAGCGGCATCACGCAAGTTGTCCAGGGTGTCGGGAACGGCGCCGTCGTGCAGATACTTAAACCACAGCTTGGCGTGCTCGGACTCGTTGCCTGCGGTCTCGGCAAAGATATTCGAGATCTGAACGTAGCCATCCTTCTTGGCCTTAGATGCGTAGTAGCGATACTTGGTATGCGCCTGGGACTCACCGGCAAAAGCGGTCTCGAGGTTCTTCTTGGTTTGAGAGTTCTCAAAATCCATAGGTGTACTTCCCTTCAACATGCCGCCCGTAGGCTTCGAGCGGCCTTGTCTTTAGGATGCCCTCATGTCGAAAATCTAAACCTTACAATCCTGTTCTTCAGATTCGGGTGGGCTACACGCTTAGCCAGCGGTCACCCTCCACGCGGCAAAAGCCCTCGCGCTCAAGATCGGCGAGAATGCTTGCAACCAACTCGCGCTCGACCGGCTCGCGGCCTGCTGCCGCCTCCATTTCGTTGACGCCCGCCACGGCCTCGGCGAGTGTGATGCCCGCCGGCCGCCCATCGCGCGCAGCCAGCAGCATGCGCACGATGTGGGCGCGCTTTTGACGGCGCGAGCCCTCAAACTTGGACTGACGACTATAGCTCGCCGAGCGCCTCGACGGATTGGGCAGCGTCCTCTTAAGATACGCGCCATAATCCAGCAGCGCGTAATACCATGCGCGCGGTGTGTCGGCATCATCGAGCGGCACGGCAAAGGGAGCGATCTCATCCGCCGTCGCACCGGGAGCTGCCGGACAGGCGGCCTGAATCAGCGGCACCAGCTCGCGATCGGGAACGGCCGGCACATCGGGAAAGAAATGATGCAGAAAGACCGTGCGCACGTTGGTCTCCAGATACACACCCGGTAGATCGAACGCAAACGACCGGATGCCCTGCGCCGTCGCCGGGCCAATACCGGGCAGGGCGACCAAGTCGCGCGTCTCACGTGGAAACTCCCCACCCCAGTCTTCCATAACGCACTGAGCGGCTCTGTGAAGCGCCAAAGCACGCCGGTTGTAGCCCATCCCCTGCCAAGCGTCCAAAACATCGGAAGGCGCGGCCTGGGCAAGCGCCTGCACGGTTGGAAAGCGATCGAGCCACGCGGGCATACGCGTCTCCACGCGCGGCACCTGCGTTTGCTGCAGCATAACCTCGGAAAGCCAAATAATGTACGGGTCGCGCGTGCGGCGCCACGGAAGGTCGCGATAACGCAGGACCCCTTCCGAACGAATCATCGAACGAAAGGGGTCCTGAATCATGGCTATGCTCCTTATGCGGCGCTATTCCTCCCGGCAAGCGCACGCACAGGTGGCGTACTCGGGAAACGCATCGCGGTCGGCGAACTTGGAATCGACGGCCGGGAACTGGCGGTGAGCGACGATATCGCCCAGCGAAACGGAATCGAGGTAGTCGCGCATCAGCGCTTGAGCTCCGGCCCACAGGGGATGATAACAGCACGTGCCCATGCGTGCACAGTCGCCATCGGGCGCGGTGCAATCGTTCATGACCATGGGGCCCTGAACGGCCTCAACGACCTGGCGGATGGTGACATCGTCGGGGCTGACCTTAAGACGCATGCCGCCATGGACGCCACGCAGGCTCTCCACAATACCGGCCTGAACCAAACCATGCTGAATCGAACGGGCAAACGAATACGGGACATTGACCTCTTCGGCGGCGGTGCGAACAGAAAGCAGACGCTCCGGGTCCTCGGCAAGCATCGCGAGCATGCGAAGGGCGTAATCAGTCTTCCTCGATATGTCCATTTTTCCCCTTTCAAGGAATAGGAACAGCTCGAACGAGCTCCGGAGCCGAGCTTACGTCGAGACGCCAATGACCGTATGGACGCCCATATAGCAAAACGGGTGCCCACTGAATGCCGTGTTTGAAGCCTCTTGCATCAAAAACGGCCCATAGTGCAATTTAGTATAACCTAACCCCCTGCTTCGTTGAACAGGTGTTGTGCAACAAACGCCTTGTTTGAACACAGGTCTCAAACGGAGCTTGTCCGGGAATTGGAAGGATTTGGTTTTGGGCAAAAGGAGCCGATGGGATCAAGGTCCTATCAAACGCAAAAAGCCACATCCGAAGACGTGGCTTTAATTGCGTTGGCGGGAAGTACGGGGCTCGAACCCGCGACCTCCGACGTGACAGGCCGGCGCTCTAACCAAACTGAGCTAACTCCCCAGGCAGTCGTTCGCGTTTGTTTCCGCTCGCGTGCGCTGCGGGGATTAGTATACACAGAAGTCTGTCCGGTGCGCAACAACTTTTTTGAAAATATTTTTTGGGCCCTCCGGGAGGGTCTCCGGGGCCGGCAAGCGCGGGTTAAGTTTGCTGCTCTACAGTCCTGCGCAAGACGGAAAGCACATTAAGTGCTTTCCTTTGCGTGCGGAACTCGCGACAAACTTAACCCGCGCTTGCCGGCCCCGGAGACCCTCCCTGCCGTCACTTTGTTCGAAGACTTTGTTGCTCGCCGCTTCGCGGCTCGGGATCCCCGTGCTCCTCGGCGGGGTTGTCTGATGGTTGTTGTTGAACTTCGGCCTTTGGCTCAAAGAAAAACGGGAGATGCGATCTGCATCCCCCGTTTTTGTTGCACCTACTCCAAGTCAATAAATTTGGTGCTCAGGATCTTGCCGTCCTTGACGAGCATTCTGGCCATGGTGGGGCCTCGGCTGCCTCGGGGGTAGCTGGCGCTGCCGGGATTGAGGACCAGGCAGCGGCCTACTTGGGCTTCTTTGGTTACGTGGGTGTGGCCGTTGATGGCTACGTCTACGGATCCCACGGGCAGGTCTTCGCGGTAGTGGGCTACGGCAAATTTGAGGCCTTCGTAGGTGAAGAGGGCCAATCGATCTACATCGGGGCCGTAGTCGCGGTAGTAGTCGTTGTTTCCTAGGACCGCTCGCACGGGAGCGATGGTGCATAGATGCTCGTAATCCATCTCTGAGGTGAGGTCTCCAGCGTGGATGATCAGATCTGCGCCCTTGAGCTCGTCCAGAAGCGCGGGCGAAAGATAGCCGTGGGTGTCCGAGATGATGTCGATGCGCTTGGCGCTTGCACTGTTCATGGGATCCCTTCTGCAAAACCGATTCGACGTATATGCAAAAAGCCCCACGGCTCCGCAGACAATTGGTCTACAGGGCTGCGGGGCCAGTGTGCTAGAGGCTCAGGGCCTTCTTGAGCGGTACAACGCGGCGGCGCGAAACCGGCACGCGTTCGTCGACGCCCGTAATACCCAGTTGGATAGCGCCCGAGGGCACCGTCTCGACATCCGTGACGCACGCCAAGTTAACGATATAGCGGCGATGAACGCGAAAGAAGCCAAAGTCGCAAAGCTTGGCCTCGAACTGCGCCAGCGAAGTCGTCGATAGAAAACGATCATCGACGGTATAGATGCAGGAGTAATCGTCCTTGGCCATGATGAAGCGAATGTCATCCACGGGGATGAGGACCTTACGGCCGCCCTTTTCCACCGGAATGCGCTCGATGGTGGCTTTGCTGTCCGTGACGGGCTTGGCGTGCTGCATGACCTTCTCGATCGCGCGATCCAGGCGCGCCTCCTCAACCGGCTTCATTAGGTAATCGACGGCATCTACGTCGAACGCCTCGACGGCATGATCGCTATACGCGGTCACAAACACAATCGCCGGCGGATTCTTAAGCTTATGCAGTGCCTCGGCAAGCTGCAGACCAGAAGCGCCGGGCATCGAGATATCGAGAAATACGACATCGACGCGGCTCTCCATCAACATCTCAATGGCGGAGCGGACGCTCGACGCCTCAGTGATCGTGCCGATCTTGCCCGTCTGCTCGAGCAAGAAGCGAAGTTCCGAACGGGCCGGGGCCTCGTCATCCACAATCATCGCACGCAGCATAGGGATTAAACCTTTCGTCAACAAACTACGCTGGGCATCCGCCGCTTGGCGTTGAGCCCATAGCCTTTTATTTTACTCTTGAATATCAAAGATGCTCTCTGACAAATCAAGATGCAGGAGCACTTTGGTGCCCTTGCCCGGCGCCGATTCGACGCGCGTATAAGAGTGCGGTCCATAAAAGCGATGGATGCGCTCAGAAATATTGTGCATGGCCACGCCGGCGCCGCCGCCTTGCGGGGAACTGGCATCGGGGCGGGCGGAGCGCTCATCAAACAGCCTGGCGGCGGTGCCCTCGTCCATGCCCACGCCGTTGTCAGCCACGGCAATCAAGATTGCGTCGTCGCCGTCTTGATGGACGGTCACATCGATCCGCAGGGCGTCGTCATCGCCCATGCCATGCCGTACGGCGTTCTCGACGATGGGCTGGATTACAAAGGCCGGGACCAACGTGTCCTCGACATCCTCGGAGACATCGAAGGTCGCCAGTACGCGGTCTTCGCCAAAGCGCGCCTTCTCAAACGTCAGGTAGCGCTTGGTCTGGGCAACCTCACGCGAGACCGGGATAAGCGACCCCGAGTTGTCGAGCGTGGCGCGATAGAACGAGGAGAACTCGCGCAGCAGCTCGCGGGCACGCAGCGGATCGGTGCGTGTAAACGACGCGATGGTGTTGAGCGTGTTGAACAGAAAGTGCGGATTGATCTGTGCCTGCAGGGCACGTACCTCGGCACGGGCCGTGAGCTCCTTTTGCACCTCGAGCTCGTGGATGGCGAGCTGCGTGGACAGGATCTCGGCAAAGCCCGAGGCGAGTGCATACTGGGTACGGTCGACGGCGCGCGGGGTCTTGTAGTAGAACTTGAGCGTGCCGACGGTGCGGTCGCCCACCTTGATGGGCGCGATGATACCGGCGGGAACATGGTTGTGCGAGCCATCCGAACCCACCACGTCTACCACGCGGTTGAACGACTGCACGATGCCGTGCTCAATGACGTAGCGCGTGGCAAGCGTGTGGATGGGCGAGTCGGGCAGTAGCTTTTCCTCGAACTCGCCCGCGCAGGCCAGCACGTTGCCCTCATCGGTGATGGCAACGGTCATGGCACGTGTCTCGGGCAGGATACGTCGGCACACCAAAAGCGCTGATTCCTGTGTCAGGCCGCCCTTAATGTCCTCGAGCATGGCCGAGGCAACCGAAAGCGTCTCCTCGGTGTACTGGGAGCGTACCGAATCGGGATTGAGCGTCAAATAGATAAAGATGCACAGGAAGATGCACAGTAACGCACAGGCGACCACCGTGGCAATCGGCTCAATGCCAGTCGCCAGGGCAAAGATAAAGTACGCCAACACGCAAACGGCGCAGACAACGGCGATGATGCGAAAGATTGAAATTGAATTATCGCGCTGGGCGCGGAGGTCGATCATTCAGCCCCCTCCAGGATGCTAATCAGTTGTGCGTCGCGCCAAAGTTCGTCCATGATCTTGGGCCAGAAACTCTGAAAACGCAGGTAGCTTGCGGCGTTTTGGCGGGCATAGGTCTTGGCCTCGTCAATACCATGACGCCAGATGCGCAGATACCCCTCGTGCTCGCGGGTAAACATGCTGCGGACCATGGCAGTCTTGCGCACGCGGTCGTCGAGCTCGCGCGAGATCCACGGACCCGGATAGGGCATGAGTGATGCGGCCGTAACCGGAATGAGCTCCTTTTGGTGCGCAGCGAACGTCAGCTTGGCCCGCTCGTAGTACCAACGGTACACGTCCTGCATAAAGCGCGGCGAGCGCTTCTCGGACTCGGGCGGCAGGTGGCGCACGGTCCACTCGTTGTCGAACCACACGTCGTAGCCAAACATGCGCATGTTAAAGAGATAGTCCAGATCCTCGCCGCGGGTGATAAACGGGTCGAAGGCCACGCGCGTAAAGGCGCGGGCGTGGAGGGCCATCAGGCCGCCGCACACGTAATTGGAGCGCGAGATGCGAGTGCCCGAGAGCGCCTTTTTCATCCAGCGATTGAACTCGATACGCTTGGTCCACCAGCGATGGCAAATGCCCGCTTTGTCCGTGGGAGCCAGCGGCGACCCGTCGCGATCGTAAAAGTATCCGCTCTTGACTAAAATCGGCAGGCCCTGACGCGTCTGTTGGCCCAGTGCATAGGTCGCACGCTTCATAAAGTCGGCATCGATGACGGTCTCGTCGTCATCCAAAAACACAACCGCGTCGTGCCCCAACACGGCCGCGCAGGCAAGACCCATGTTGCGGATGGCGCCGTAGCCGCGCAGGCTCACGCACTCGCCCGAGCCTTTGGGCGCAATCTGCGCCACGCGGTCGGCAACACGCGAAGCCTGAGTATTGGTAACGATGGTGACCTTAAGTGTGGGATGCGCATTAACGATTTCGTGCACGCGACGGGATACGTCGGCCGTGGCAGAAACCGGACAGACCACCAAGAGAATGATGCGCGGAATGTCGCGCACCTGTTCGAGCGAAGTCAGGCAGCGATCGAGTTCCGGGTTGGCGGCATTGAGCGACGTCGAGTGATCGTAGGTGCCGGGAGCGTTTGCTTGGGTATCATCGCCTGCCCAATATGTTGGGATCACAACCGTGGCGTTCATACCTTTACCCTCCTTGCAACACAAAAACGGGGCGCCGCCAAACACAGGCGACGCCCCGCGACCTAGCTGATTCCATCATACCCACTTGGGCTAAACATTGTTCGGAAGTCAGAATGATTTATGCGGCTACTTCCAAAAGAGTGCTGCAGATAGGCACAATTGCCGTACTGAGCCCAGTTGCCTTACGCCGCCGCCTGAGCCGTGCGGGACAGACGAACCAACAGCACAAAGCCAAGCACCAGCAGCACGCCGATGGAAAGGACGCCCAGCGACGGGTTGCCGGTCAGCGAGGTGACGACCGACACCAGGAAGGTGCCCATCACGCTTGCGTAGCGACCAAAGATATCAAAGAAGCCGTAGTACTCGTTGGACTTTTCCTTGGGGATGATACGGCCAAAATAGCTGCGGCTGAGCGCCTGCACGCCACCTTGGAACAAGCCGACCAAAATGGCGAGCACCCAAAACTCAAAGGCGGTCTTTAAGAAAAACGCGGCAAAGAGCACGATGCCCATGTAGGCGGCGACGGCCACCATGATCATGTTGAGCGTGCCCACGCGACCGGCGAGCTTGCCGTAGATGATGGCGGACGGGAAAGCGACGAACTGCGTAACGAGCAGCGCCAGCACCAGCTGGGTCGAATCGATTCCCAAAGCCGAGCCGTAGCTGGTTGCCATGGAGATGACCGTATGGACACCATCGATGTAGAAGAAGAACGCGATCATGTAGACCAGCACGGGCTTGTTGTGGGCGATCTCGCGCATGGTGTGTCCGACCTCGGAGAACACGCCGCCCACGATGTGGCCGATGGTGTCCTGGGGACCGCGCTCGCGACCGTACTTTTGCTTATAGGTGCGAATGAGCGGCAGGGTAAAGATAAGCCACCAGGCACCAGTGATGACAAACGACAGACGCGTTGCCAGCATGGTGGGGACGCCAAGAGCGGGGCCACCCATGATAAGCGCCAGGCAGATGATGAACGGCACGGTGGAACCAATGTAGCCCCAGGCATAGCCCGAGCTGGACACGGCGTCCATGCGCTCGTCGGTGGTAATGTCGGGCAGCATGGCGTCGTAGAACGTCATAGAGGAGTTAAGGCCGATAGTGCACAGCACGTACACGGTCAAAAATGCCATGGCGGACATGGGGATAGCCTGCGCCAGGCAAAGAACCAGGCCCGTAAGGAAGAAGCCCAAGAAGAACTTGATCTTGTTGCCGGCGTAATCGGCAAGCGCGCCCAGAATGGGCATGAGCATGGCAATGACCAACGAGGCGATCGTCTGCGCGTTGCCCCAAGCGACCACCAGGTCTGCCGAAGAAGCACCGGTATTGATGGCGTTAAAGTAGATGGGCACCACCGAGGTATTGAGCAGCACGAGGGCCGAGTTGCCCACATCGTACATAACCCAGTTACGCTCGAGCTTGGTGTATTTCATGGACAGGGCCCCTTCGTATTCGCCCGATATGCAGTTAGTTCATCGTACCCCAATTGTCCAGAAGCGCCGGTAAGGATTCGGCAAAGGGGCACGCACGATCCCTACTCCTCGCGGTCGAACTCTTCGTCGGCGCCGAGCACGCGACCGCTGTAATTGACGTGGTTGGTCACGGCTTCCATATCGCCGGTCTCGATAAAGCGGGCGACGGTGAGCTCGTAATCGAGCAGTGCGCGGTCAAAGACCTCGGGGAAGCTCTCGGTCGAGATTTCATCGGTAAAGGGGCTTTTCCATGCCAAGTGGCCCAGGTTGCCGGTACGCTCGGGCAGCTCGGTCGTCACGCGGTGCGCAAGGCCGTCGAGCAGCGAATAATCGTGCACCAAGCCCTCGAGCAGGGCAATCGCGCGCGTCTTGGCCGAACCGGCCGGCTCGATAGTGCGGTAGAGCAGCTGCATGTCGACTACGGCGCCGCCGTACTCCCCCACCGGGATATCGATGCCGTACACGCGTCCGGCAACATAGCTCATCAGCACGCCGGCAACGCGATTGATGCGGTCGGTAGTGACGATCTCGCCCGCCGGCGGATAATCCTCGACCGTTGCCCCATCGCGCTTGAGCTGCAGCATCAGCACGTCCAGGTCGCTTTCGAGCACGGCATGAACTTGACTGCCCGAAGCCTCGAGCTCGGGATCGGACTCGACAATGCCAAACTGCTGCTCATAGACAAAGGGATGGGCATTGCGATCGAGCACATAGTGCGACAGCAGGCCCAGCGCAAAGGCGCGACCCAGATTGGCATCGCGCGGCTGCAGGTGTGACACGCCGTCGCGCAGGCACGAGAACTGGCGCGACATGCGCGAGCGGTGCATGACCTGAGCAAGCGACATGCAGTCGGAAATGCGCGGCGTGAGCATGTGAAAGAAGAACGGGTCGGGACCTTGGTTTCCCAGGATAAAGGCGATGCGCTCCTCGTCGGACGTGATAACGCCTCGCGGAAGACGGTCGATGCTTTCCTCGCCAAACAGATGATGCGTAATGAGCGCGGGCATAATAATCCTTTCGATTTCATTCGATGCAATCCATTATGCCCACCGCACAGTCATGCCAAACCTGTAACGGCAAACGATGGCACACCGACCCTTACGCAAGCCCCAAGTGCGATTTGACCTCGGCAGCGCGACGGCGGGACACGGGCACTGTCGAGGTTACGCGATCGAGCCTGAGCTCCATCAGGCCCGTGGAGCCGATCTCGACATTATGCACGTCTTCCAAATTAACCAGATAGCTGCGGTGAACGCGGATAAAGCCCTCGGAGGCCAGGCGACGCTCGAGCGAGGAAATCGACTCATTGATCAGGTACGTCCCCTCGGCGCAGACGGCGTTGCAAAAATCGGCGCGCGCCTCAAAGTAGCAGACATCCGCCACGGGAATGAACACCTTTTTGCCCCCGCGATCCACCGTCAGGCGCAAAGGCTGGCGCGGAGCATGGACGACACGGCGAGCGCCCAGGGCAGTCTCGATCTTGTCAAGCGCCTTTGACAAGCGGGCATCCTCGACCGGTTTGACGATGTAATCGACAGCATCGAGGTTATAGGCATCGGCCGCATACTCGGCAAATGCCGTCACAAACACCACAACCGGCGGCGTCTTTAGGTTCTGCAGCGTCTCGGCAAGCTCAATTCCCGAGCGACCGGGCATGGTAATGTCTAAAAACAGCACGTCGGGCTTGTTCGACAGAATCGACTCCACGGCTTCGGTGACATTGCCCGCCTCGGCAATCTGACCCACACGCGTATCCTTTTCCAACAGATAGCGTAGCTCAGCCCTAATGGGAGGCTCGTCATCAACCACCAAGATGTTCCAGCCTTCGGACATATGCGCTTCCCCTCTTTTTCTCTCAATCCAACCGCGTGCTACACCGTTAGCGGCGCCGGCTCATGCGGCTCGCCGTTCAACTCAACGATGACCTGCGTTCCCACGCCCTCCTGGGACTTCACGCGCATGCCAGAATCTTCTCCGTAAAAGAAATGGATGCGCTGAAGCACGTTGAAGAGCGCCAGGCCGCAACCTCGCTTGACGGAGCCGTCGGCGGTAATGCTCTCGGGCTCCTCTCGGCGATGTTGCTCAAACAGATGCGCGCAGACTTCTTCGCTCATCCCGATGCCGTCATCTTCGACGATGATCTCCAAGCCGTCATCGGTCTCAAAAGCCCTAACACGAATAGAAAGCGGCTCGGTCTCGCGCTGCGCATGCTTGATGCAGTTTTCGAGCAGCGGCTGCAAGATAAACGGCGGTACCAGGCTGTCGCGCACCTCAAAGTCGATGTCGACCGAAACGCGCAGACGGCCGTCGCCATACCGGGCCTGCATAAGATTGATATAACGAGTGCCCTGTTCCACCTCGTGCTCGAGCGTGGTGAGCGTATCGGAATCAGAAAGCGTCTGACGATAGTAGTTGGAAAAGTCGATCAGCAGCGATCGCGCCTTGTCGGGCTCGGTTCGAACGAGCGACACGATGGTGCTGATGGTGTTAAACAGAAAATGAGGATCGACCTGCGATTGCAAGGCGCGCAGCTCCACGCGGGCCGTAAGCTCGTCCTGGCGCTCGAGCTCAAAGCTCGCGAGCTGCGTGGAGATGAGATCGGCAAAGCCCGAGGCCAACGCCGTCTGGCGCATATCGATGCTGCTCAGGCGGGGATAGTACAGCTCGAGCGTACCCACGCAATGCCCGCGCACGGTAAGCGGCGCGACAATGCCGGCGCGCAGGCGGGGAAAATAGCCGCCCGTCTCATTGGAGGTGTCACGCGAAAACACGCTCTGCTCGCCCTTCTCAATCACACTGAGCGTGGTCTTGAGCACGACCGGGGTGCCGGCCGGGCACCTTGCCGAGTCCTCGCCCCAGCTTGCCAACACCTGTTTGCCATCGGTAAAGCAGATGGCAGAGGCGATGGTCTCGGACAGGATGATTTTAGAGGCGCCCAGGGCCGCTTCGGGCGTAAGGCCGCGCGACGTGTAGGCGAATATTTTTGATGCGATGGCGAGCGTACGGTCGGTTGCGCTCGATGTGAGGTCGTCGGGGACCACAAAGACATACGAGAAAAAGAAGCACAGCATGACCAGGCCGGCAATAACGACAACGCCCGGAACAGGATTGGGGTTATCGGTTAAATCCCAGATAAGCAGCAAGATAAGCGCCGGAACGACAACACCGAGCAAGATGGCCTGGACCACATGCTGGGCCGTACGAAAGACCTTGGTAGAGTTGTAGCTCTTGCCCAGAATCAGCCTGTTTAAATCCACCGTCATCCCCTTTTATCTATCGCACCCATAGCAATAAAGAGGGCCGCAAGCGACCCTCTCCATTGCATTATGCAATCAAAAACTGTGTTTTACATCCAGCCATCGACAAACGGTATCTTAGGCGCTGTATTTGTTTGCCTCGCCAAAGGTGCCGGCCTCGACGATCCAGCCGTCCTTCATGATGACGTCCATGTTGTCGGTGTTGAGCACGTGGATGTCGGCGGCGACGTCACCGTTGACGACCAGCAGGTCGGCGCACTTGCCGGCCTCGATGGAACCGGTCTCGTCCTCGATGTGGCACATCTTGGCACCGTTGAGGGTGGCGCAGGTGATGGTCTCGACCGGGGTGAAGCCGATCTTGTCGACGAACTCGTACATCTCCTCGATGGAGCAGGTGCCGTACGGGGTGACGAAGGAGAAGGAGTCGGAGCCGATCGTCATGACGACGCCGCGCTTCTTGGCCTCGCGCAGGCAGTCGTAGTTGCGCTGCAGCTCCTTCTCGACCAGGGTGCCCTCGTACTTGTCGTGCAGCTCGGGGACGTAGACGGGCGGATAGGTGGCGTACCAGGTGGGCAGGAAGGCGATCGTCGGGGTGAAGAAGGTGCCCTGCTCGGCCATGAGGTCCATGGTGCGCTCATCGATATCGAAGCCGTGAATCAGCTGCTCGCAGCCAAAGCGAACGGAATCGTAGGCAGCGGCGTGGTTGTTGTAGCAGTGGCTCCACACGGGAATACCGACCATCTTTGCCTCTTCGACCACGGCCTGAATCTCCTCAGAGCAATAGTGCTGGTCGCGACCGGAGTCCCAGCGCCAGATGCCGCCACCGGTAGCCCAGATCTTGATGGCATCGGGGTTCTCGCGCAGGCGACGACGGACGGCCTTGCGCAGATCCCAAGGACCGTCGACCTGGTCACCCCAAGGATGGGATTCCTTGTTGAGCTCCTGGGTGCAGTGGTGGGAGTCACCGTGGCCGGCAACGCGGCAGAAGCCGAGGCCGGTGGCCAGAACGCGCGGGCCCTTAAAGACGCCCTTGTCGATGCAGTCACGGATCTGGATACCAAAGCGGCCGATCTCGCAGACGGTGGTGAGGCCGTGGGTGAGGCAGTCGTAGGCCTGCTTGACGGCGACGGCCTGCTTCTCGAGGAGCGGCTGCATGACCCAATCGGTGTCATCGTCGGTCAGGTTGCCCGAGAAGTGCAGGTGGGTGTCGATCAGGCCGGGAAGGACGGTCTTGCCGGCGGCGTCGATGACCTCAACGCCCTCGGGAAGGTCCTGCATAGTGCCGGCGTACTCGATCTTGCCGTTGTCGTCGACGAGAACGAGGGAGTTCTCGACCGGCTCGGCACCGGTACCGTCGATGAGCTTGCCGCCAACGATTGCATACTTAGTGGACATGGTTCCTCCTTATGGATCCATATATGTGGGCGAGGCCGTGTTGGGTTAAGGCCTCACAAAGCTACCCAAGTGATGCCGGGTTCGGTGCGCGGAAGAGAGGGCCCCGCGCACCCGATCCGCCCCGGCTAGGCGTTACTTTTTGCGGGAATTGGTGAAAGCCATGAGGGCCAGGCCAATAGCCAACCAGCCGATCACGATGCCCCACTCCACCATGTTGAGGGAAGCAGGAGAGAACGGAATCACGAGCAGGCCGATGATAATGGCGCAGGCAGCGATAGCGAGGCCGATGCCAAACTTGCCGCCGGGCACCTCGTAGGGACGAGGCAAGTCGGGCTCGGTGAAGCGCATGCGCAGGCAGGCGAGGGCGACCATACCGCAGGAGAAGATGAAGGCGAGAGCCGACACGTTGGTCAGAGGGATGAGCATGTTCTTGCCCAGGAACGGACCGATGACGGTGATAACGCCCAGAACGACGCAGGCGAGCTTGGGAGCGCCGGATTTGGGGTCGACCTCGGCGAACTTCTCGGGCAGTTGGCCCTTGCGGCCCATGGCGAGCATGATGCGGCTCGTGGCGCCGTAGAAGGAGTTCATCGGGCCCATGGGTCCAAGCGTGGCGATGACGAGCATGGCCAGGTACAGAAGCATGTTGATGCCCTTGAGGCAGGCAAGCGCGGGAACCGGGCTCTTAACAAACTCATGCCAGTCGAGGATGGTGCCGAACGAGTAGATGCAGACCATGTAGAAGCCGCCGGCGGCCAGCAGGGCCAGGGAGATGATCTTGCCGAACTTGTTCCAGTTGAGGCCCTCGGCTGCTTCCTCAGCCTGCTGAGGAATGGTGTCGAAACCGGCGTAGAAGAACGGGGTCAGAACCAGGACCGACACGATGCCGGCGAACAGGCTGGCGCCCTCGGTAGCGGCCTTGCCGCCGCCAGCGCCGGTGACCTGGGAGAACACGGGCATGGCGTTGTCCGGCGAGCCGGTGAACAGCGAGACGCCCATGGCGAGCAGCATGCCGCAGAGCAGGGCCTTGGTCAGGAAGGCCTGGAGCTTGGCGGCCGAGCTGGCACCGCGGAAGTTGAGGAAGATGACGTAGGCTGCAAAGCCGAGCGCGATCAGCGTCGGGAACAGGTAAACGTCGGCGCCCAGGATGGTGTAGAGCTTGACGGCGCGCAGCCACTCAAGACCGGGCAGGCTGCCGAACATCTCGGACACGAGGGTCGAAATGGCGATGGCCTCCCACGGGCACAGGATACCGTTGCCCAGAGCCAAAAGCCATCCGGTGATGTAGCTCAGCGTACGGCCAAAGCTACGATCGACATACTCGACGATGCCGCCCGAGATGGGGATAGCGGCCGTGAGCTCACCGAAAACAGCTCCGACGGGCACGAGGAAGATTGCACCCAAGAGGAATGCGATCATAGCGGGAACGGGACCGCCGCCCACGACCATCCAGTCGCCGACCTGCAGAACCCAACCGGTGCCGATGATGGCACCGAAACCGATGGTGAAGAAGTTCCAGAGCGAAAGCGTTTTCTTCATGCCGCCGTTATCCTCGACTGCAACTTCTACGTTCTTGTCCGCCATTGTTCCCCTCCTTTCCTTTTTGACGCCCCTTGACGTCACCCCTTGCGCGGTCCGTTTCGCCGCGCTCTTTTATTTCGTGGCTTTAAGATACGGCCTTGGCGCAGCAGCTCCGCTTGTAGCTCGACCGAAGGCAGAACTGCAAAACGAGCGGCGCCGTTTTTGGGACGAACGGCACGGTTTACCGCTCATTGTTGCCGCCCGTCCGACGGGCGTACGCTCATCGGACGCATAGAGAGATGTTTTTGAGGCCGTGTGTTTTACGCCTTTCGTACCGTTTACCGAGCTTTTGACGCGCAGACCCATTTGTTGCACATCTTTTTTGTAGGATAGACAGGTTATACATGAGACAAGGCGGTACGAATGGCATACGGATACAACGACGGTGATCAACGGCGACAAAGCGTTCGCCTTGCTGGCCGCACCACGCCGACGCCCAGAAGTGCCACGAGCAGCAATCCGCAACGTCCTCAAGAGCAACCCAGGCCTTCGTCTCGGCAGCAGGCAAGCAGAACACGGCAGAGTGGCCGTCCGAGCACGGGCACAAGCGCGCAGCAAGATAGCCGCTTGGGCGCGCGCACTCGACAGCGTCAGGCCGAGGTTCCGCAACTGCGCCGCAACGGCGTACGTCAGCCCGGCATCCATATCAACCGCTTCTTTTCGCATCCCCAAGGCGGACGCGACGGCAAGCCTTACCGCTCGACATCGCACGTGAATGCCCCTGCCCTGCCGGCTCGTCGGCTCCGCCTCGCACTGTGCTCTATCCTCGCCTGTCTGGTCTTTGTGCTTATGAGCTCCTGTATGTCCCACGGCTCGGCCGGTCTCGAGCCCACCACCGAGGACAAGCTGCTCAAGGCCCCCGTCGCGCCCGGTTATATCTTTCGCCTTTTCGACCCCGCGCTCGCAATGGCAAGCCGGCACGATGCCCCATATCTATCAGATCGACCCCGCGTGGTCGGAGCTGCCTTACGCCGGCGGCACCATCCGCCAAAATGCCTGCGGGCCTACGTGCCTCACCATGGTCTATATCTTTAAGACGGGACGCACCGATATGACCCCCGTCGATATGTGCGCGCTTTCCGAGGCGGGCAATTACGCCCCCACCGGTGCAACCGAATGGTCGTTTATGACGAGCGGCGCGTGGCAGTTGGGACTTAACGGAACGGAGCTCCATAACGATCGCGACTCTATGACTCAGGCGCTGCGTTCGGGAGCGCCCGTCATCGCCGCCGTTCGGCCGGGCACCTTTACCAACGTGGGCCACTACATTGTGCTTTACGGTATTGACGACGCCGACCAGATTGGCGTCTACGACCCCAACTCGGCCAGCCGCAGCGCCCGCCGCTGGGGTGTCGTAGAGGTCCTCAACGAAGTCGAAGCCATGTGGACCTACTACTAGTCATTGGGGACAGACTTAAATGAGTGGTCGTTGGGGACAGCCCTTGCGGATGCCGCTCATGTGCGGCCGCGCCGGCTGTCCCACACCGCCAGGAGCTGCCGACGCGGAAAGTGCATCCCGCTTTGGAGCTTGATTGCGGGATACACTTTCCGCGCACGGCCTGTTTGGGAAACTGGGGGCCACTTTTCGGCAAAATTCCGGGATGTATTTTCCGGTTGAGGGCCCCGGGGAAACTGTGCCCCATTTTGGACGCTCATTCTGGGACGCGCTTTCCGCAGTTGGTCGGCGCAGCCTTTAGGGAATGTCCCCAAGTGCCGGGTTTGCCCGCGGCAAGAGCGTCCCTTTTGGCTAGTCGTTTAAGAACGTCCCCAATGACTATGTGAATAGCAAAAGCCCCGCAGTCGGAGCGGACTGCGGGGCTCATGAAGAGAGGCTAGTTTGTGGGCGTCTTGCCTGGCGCCCACGAGAGAGGCAACAGAGTAGAGACTACTCGTGGATGCGGGTACCGGAAAGGCCGGCCATGGTCTCGGCGGCCTTGTCCAGGGCGCCGATGATGCAGGTGCGGCCCTTGCGGGAACGAGCGAACTTGATGGCAGCGCGGACCTTGGGCTCCATGGAACCCTTGCCGAACTGACCCTCGTCGGCCAGGCGCTCGGCCTCGTCGGCGGTGATGTCCTCGAGCTCCTCCTGGTTGGGCTTGCCGAAGTTGATGGCGACATGTTCAACGGCGGTCAGAAGGAACAGAACGTCGGCGTCGCAGTCCTCGGCCAGCAGCTCGCCGCCCAGGTCCTTGTCGATGACGGCGGGAACGCCCTTGTAGCAGCCCTTGTTCTCGTAGTCGCGGACGACGGGGATGCCGCCGCCACCGCAGGCGATGACGATGAACTCGTTGTCGAGCAGGTTGAGGATGGAGTCAGCCTCGACGATCTTCTTGGGATCGGGGGAAGCGACGACGCGACGCCAGCCGCGGCCGGAATCCTCGACGAAGACCTTGGAGGGATCCTCGGCCATGAACTCCTTGGCCTGCTCCTCGGTGTAGAAGGGGCCGATCGGCTTGGTCGGGTTCTTGAACGCAGGATCATCCGGGTCGCACTCGATCTGGGTGACGACGGTTGCGGCGTGCCAACGCTTATAGCGCTTGTGCATCTCGCGGCCAATGCCCTGCTGCAGGTGATAGCCGATGTAGCCCTGGGACATGGCGCCGCACTCGGGCAGCGGCATCTCGGGGGTGCCGATGGCGTCGTGGGCAGCGGCGAAGGCGTTCTGGATCATGCCAACCTGCGGGCCGTTGCCGTGGGTGATGATGATCTCGTTGCCCTGCTCGATTAGGCCGAGAAGAGCGTGAGCGGTGTTGCTCACGGCCTCGATCTGCTCAACGGGGTTGTTGCCGAGGGCGTTGCCGCCAAGGGCGACGACGATACGATCGGGCTTGCCAAGAGGCTTAGACATTGCTGGAATCCTTTCTGTAAAAGGCCTACAACCCATTAATAACCCGCGCCCGTGCGATACGCGAGTTTATTAAGGTTTATATTCTCTTTATCGCTCATTTTATTCATTTTGAAAATAGTTGAACGGTGAACGGTCGTTTTTATCCGCTCAGCGTACAGAACCCCAGCTCAGATATGTTTACGCCATTTACGTGCAACTTTATTTAAATAGAGCGAGGATTAGGCTGGATTATGCAAACTATATCTTTGCTAAACATAAAACAGACAGCGCAAAATCTTACTCGCACTATACGAGATTCTATGCACTTATTGGACGAGTATGCAGCCCTGCAATAACATGGCGTTTTTCATCCAACTTAAGGAATAGACGAGTGCCTTTGCCGCGCGTCGGCCGGCAGCCGGCGAGTCGTCTCGTCGATTGCCGCTTCCAGAAAATCAAAAACTGATATTGCGCGCGAAATTGCGGCATGGTACTTTAGCGAAGAACAGCGCTGGCTGGGGCGACAGAGATCTGTCGTGAAGTTTGGGTTCGGCGACCCCGCCGCTGTCTTCTCCTTATCCGCCAGCGAGCCCCTTGAGCGACGGATTGAGGAGGTCCTTACTATGACAAAAATGCTCAAGATCACGCTAAATGGTGAGACGTTTCTCGCCGACATGCTCTGGGACAAGGCTCCCGGGGCATGCAAACTCTTCGAATCGTCCTGTCCGGTCGAGTCACGTATCTTTTCGGCCAAGATCTGCGATGCCGAGGTAACCTATCCCGTATCGGGCCCCATCGCTAATTACGAGCACATCGAGAACCCCGTCTTTCACGAGCCGGCGGGCGCAGTGAGCTGGTATGGCGGATGGTCGTCAATCTGCATCTTCTTTGACGTGTGCGAGCCCTTTGGCACCTGCAACATGTTCGCCCGCATCTGCGAAGCCGACCGCGAGCGTTTTGCCGTCGCCTGCCGCAATGTCTGGGACAACCAGGGCATGTACCTTAAAAACGAAATCGTCGAGATCGAAACGGAGGCCTAAAGATGATGGATATCAACACCCTGCTCGCACTCGACCTTGCCGAGTACACCGCTGCACTTGAGGCCCTCGCCGACCAAATGATGCTCGAGGAACCGCGCGATATCGACTACATGCGCCGCCGCAAGCTTGACACAGGCCGCGAATTCGCCGTCTGGAACTTCACCGTCGGCTACTGTATGAACGCCGCCGACGCCCTCTCCCTCCTGCGAGCCCAGGCCAACGAAAACGCCAACGACGGCACCGCCGACCTGGCAACGATCAACAACAGCGCCGCGCGCCTGTGCGACTGGTTCTCGGGCGCCTTCGACGTCACCGGCAAAATGGATGACACCACGGCAATCCTCGCCCACAGCCGCGACCTCTACGCCCAGGTAGAGACTCACGAACAGTTTGCAGCCCTCACCCGCGCCACCGAGCGCTATCTGGTCCAGCTCCAATTTTGGGTCGACCGCCAGATTCCCTGGCCGGCCATTAGCGACCTCGTCCACGGCTACCGCCTACGCACGGAGTCCGGCGAGACAAGGTAACCAAGCAAGCAGCACCGACAACACCCCACCATCGGAATCCAAAGTAAGTATCAGAGGGCTGGAGACGCCAACAACAGCGTCCCCAGCCCTTTCGCAAAGTAGAGCACTGTTTCAGTGGCTTTGAGGCCTATTCGGACCTTTGCTATCTTCCAATTTTTGTATATTTACGACAATATTATCTGCCAATTTTTGTATGATTTTAGGCGATTCTATCTGTCAATTTTTGTCATTTGGGGGTTTAATGCTACGCCGTAAGGTCACTGATAGGCTTTTGAGCTGGAAGAATAACTCCAATAAGGCATTACTCGTTACTGGTGCGCGTCAGATTGGCAAGAGCTATGCGATTCGCGCGTTTGGAAAAAGCAACTACGCTTCGTATTTTGAGGTCAATTTACTACTCGATGTCGAAGCAAGGAATGCACTTGTTGGCGCAAAGAACTCCGTTGACTTTATCAACCGCGTAGCCCTTCTTGCGGATGCGCCGCTTGTTGAGGGCGATACGCTTGTCTTTGTCGATGAGATTCAGGAGTATCCGCAGATCGTTACACTCATGAAGGCGTTGGTCGAGGATGGGCGCTTTAGCTATGTCTTCTCGGGGTCTATGCTTGGGACTGAGTTTAAGGGGATCTCTTCTTTTCCGGTGGGGTATGTAGAGCACATTGTTATGCGCCCGATGGATTTTGAAGAGTTTTGTTGGGCAAACAGCGTTAGCGAGAATGTGCTTGCAGGCATTCGCAGCTGCCTTGTCGAGAAACATCCTGTCGAAAACTATATTCATGAGGCGATGCTCAAGAACTATAGAGCTTATATCGTTTGCGGCGGCATGCCGGAGGTCGTTCAGAATTATATTGATTCGGGTTATTCGCTCGTGAGCACACGTGAGCTTCAAACTCAGCTGGTCGATCAGTACAAAAGCGATATCTCAAAATATGCATCGACTCGAGCGTTTAACGTTCGGTCGATTTTTGAGCAAATTCCCGTTCAGCTTGAGGCGGAGTCTCATCGCTTTGTTGTTTCGTCTCTGGGTGAGGGAGCTCGCCTTAAAAAATATGAGCAGGATTTCCTGTGGCTTGTTAACGCAGGTGTTGGATTGATGGTCGCCAGGGTGACGGAGCCACGGAGTCCTCTCAAGAGGACGGAGAAAACGACGGCCTTCAAACTATATGAGTCTGATACGGGCATGCTCGCATCGCGGTACCCCGGCAGCACCGCACGCGCTGTCTATCTTGATATGAAAACTCCCAACCTTGGTGGTCTCTATGAGAACGTGGTCGCGCAGGAACTCGTTGCCCTCGGGGCGGATGCATGGTACTACCAAACGCGTGAGGTCGGTGAAGTTGACTTTGTGATCGAAGGCGTCCACGGTCATGTTGTCCCAATCGAGGTCAAATCGGGCAAGAAAGTTCGAGCGCACGCGGCCCTCGATCGTCTGATGAGTGTGGGCGAGTACAAAATTCCCGAAGCCGTTGTACTAAGCCACGAGAATCTCAGCAAAGAGGGCAAGGTTCTGTACGTTCCAATCTACATGACGTTTTGTCTCGATGAGTTTATGGAAAAGGATGACCCCAATAACGATTTCTCGTTCGCACCCATATCTCTCTAGCCATTTGAATCCGCAATCCAGCCCCGTCCACACATCAATGCATTTCCCAAGGTGCTGCGCGTTTCGCGCCAAAGGCGCGAAAAAGCAAAGGGATAAGGCGTTGCAACAGCCACGCCCCCCATCCATCCCCAAAGTAACGCGCCTTTCGCGGTAAAGCCGCGAAACAGCGAAGGGGACGGAATACCCGACCAACTACGTCCTTCATCCGCCCACACAATCCGAGGACGTAGTCGCAGCAGGATCTGAGGGCTGACCTTCGCGGACACTCCGCAGGACGAAAGAACCCCCGCCGCACGTAGTGCGCAGCGGGGGTTCTTTCATGTCCGAGGACGTCCGCGAAGGTCAGCCCTCAGATCCTGCGGTGAGAGACCTAGGCCTCGTTGTACACCGTCTTGAGCTTCAGCAGGTGAGCGTAGCGGTCCATAGCGGCCTGCTCGTTCTCCTTGAAGAGCTCCTCGGCGCGCTCGGGGAAGGAACGCGTCAGCGAAGCGTAACGGGCCTCGTTCATCAGGAACTCCTGATAACCGCCCGCGGGCTCCTTGGAATCGAGCGAGAACTTCTTGCCGGCAGCAGCCTCGGGGTTGAAGCGGAAGAGGTTCCAGTAACCGCACTCGACAGCCTTCTTCATCTCGGCCTGGCAGTTCTGCATGCCGCCCTTCTTGATGGAGTGCATCTCGCAGGGGCTGTAGCCGATGATGAGGGACGGGCCGTCGTAGGCCTCGGCCTCGTGGATGGCCTTGAGGGTCTGAGCCGGGTTGGCGCCCATGGCGACCTGCGCCACGTAGACGTAGCCGTAGCTCATGGCAATCTCGGCCAGGGACTTCTTCTTGGTCACCTTACCGGCAGCGGCGAACTGAGCGACCTGGCCCAGGTTCGAGGCCTTGGAGGCCTGACCACCGGTGTTGGAGTAAACCTCGGTGTCGAAGACGAAGACGTTGACGTTGTGGCCGGAAGCCAGGACGTGGTCCAGGCCACCGAAGCCGATGTCGTAGGCCCAACCGTCGCCGCCGAAGATCCAGAAGGACTTCTTGGTGAGGTAAGCCTTGTCGGCGAGGATCGCCTTGGAAGCGTCGCAGCCGCACTTCTCGAGCTCGGCAACGTAGGCGGCGGCAGCGGTCTTGGAAGCCTCGGCGTCGTTGACGGAGTCGATCCAAGCCTGGCCGGCAGCCTTGAGCTCATCGGACGGACCATCGGCAGCGATGATGTCCTGGGTAGCGGCGATCAGCTTGTGCTGAACGGCCTCATAGCCAACGGCCATGCCCAGACCGTGCTCGGCATTGTCCTCGAACAGGGAGTTGTTCCACGCCGGGCCGTGACCGTCCTTGTCCTTGCAGTAAGGAGCGGTGGCAGCGGGGTTGCCCCAAATGGAGGAGCAGCCGGTGGCGTTGGAGATGAACATGCGGTCGCCGGCAACCTGGGTCACCAGACGTGCATAGGCGGTCTCGGCGCAGCCGGCGCAGGAGCCGGAGAACTCCAGGTAGGGCTGCTTAAACTGGCTGCCCTTGACGTTGGCCGCGATGAGCTCCTTCTTCTCGGAGACGTTCTCGACCATGTAGTCCCAAACGGGCTGCTGGTCCATCTCCTGCTCGGTGGGAACCATCTCGAGGGCGCCCTTGGGGCAGACCTTGACGCAGTTGGTGCAGCCCATGCAGTCGAGCGGGGACACGGCCATGGTGAACTTCATGCCCTTGGCCTTGGGGCCCATAGCGTCGAGCGTGCGGGTAGCCTCGGGCGCGGCGGCAGCCTCGTCCTCGGTCATCGCAAACGGACGGATGGTGGCATGCGGGCACACATAGGCGCACTGGTTGCACTGGATGCACTTGGTCTCGTCCCAGTGGGGAACGACCACGGCGACGCCGCGCTTCTCGTATGCGGAGGCGCCCAGCTCAAACTGGCCGTCGGCGCAACCGACGAAGGCGGAAACGGGCAGGCTGTCGCCATCCATGCGATCGATGGGCTCGAGCAGGTTCTTGACCTGCTGGGCGATGGCGGACTTGGTCTCCTCGGAGAGCTCGACGGGAGCGGCATCCTCGGCGGTTGCCCAGTCGGCCGGAACCTCGAACTTACGGAAGGCGGTAGCACCGGCATCGATGGCCTTATGGTTGGCGTCGACGATGGCCTGGCCCTTCTTCATGTAGGACTTGGTAGCTGCGTCCTTCATGTACTGCAGGGCGTCCTCGGCGGGCAGGACCTTGGCCAGCGCGAAGAAGGCGGACTGGAGAACCGTGTTGGTGCGCTTGCCCATGCCGACCTTGGCGGCTAGGTCGATAGCGTCGATCAGGTAGACGTTGACGTTGTTGTTCGCGATGTAGCGCTTGGCCACGGCGGGCATGTGCTCGGCGAACTCCTCGTCGCTCCACTGGCAGTTGACCAGGAAGGTGCCGCCCGGCTTGACGTCGCGGACCATCTTGAAGCCCTTGACGATGTAGCTGGGGTTGTGGCAGGCGACAAAGTCGGCCTTGGTCACGTAGTACGGCGAGCGGATCGGGGAATCACCAAAGCGCAGGTGCGAGACGGTGACGCCGCCGGTCTTCTTGGAGTCGTACTGGAAGTAGGCCTGGACGTACTTGTCGGTGTGGTCGCCAATGATCTTGATCGAGTTCTTGTTGGCGCCGACGGTACCGTCGCCACCCAGACCCCAGAACTTGCACTCAATGGTGCCGGGGGCTGCGGTGTTGGGCGCATCCTCGGCCTCGGGCAGGCTCAGGTTGGTCACGTCATCGACGATGCCGATGGTGAACTCGCGCTTGGGCTCGTCCTTCTTAAGCTCCTCGAAGACAGCGAACGCGGACGCGGGAGGCGTGTCCTTGCTGCCCAGGCCGTAACGGCCGCCGACGACCTTGATGCCCGTCTTGCCGGCCTCGTAGAGAGCGGAGACGACGTCCTGGTAGAGCGGCTCGCCGATGGAACCCGGCTCCTTGGTGCGGTCCATGACGGCGATCTTTTTGACGGTCTCGGGGAGAACGTCGACAAAGTGCTTGATGGAGAACGGACGGAACAGGCGAACCTTGACCAGGCCGACCTTCTCGCCGTGAGCGTTGAGGTAGTCGATGACTTCCTCGAGCACGTCGCAGAAGGAGCCCATGCACACGACGACGCGATCAGCATCGGGAGCGCCGTAGTAGTTGAACAGGCCGTAATCGGTGCCGAGCTTCTCGTTGATCTTCTTCATGTAGCCCTCGACGACGGCGGGAAGCTCGTCGTAGACCTTGTTGCAGGCCTCGCGGTTCTGGAAGAAGATGTCGCCGTTCTCGTGGCTACCGCGGGTATGCGGGTGCTCAGGGTTGAGCGCGTGATCGCGGAAAGCCTGGACGGCGTCCATGTCGCACATCTCGGCAAGATCCTTGTAGTCCCACATGGCGACCTTCTGGATCTCGTGGCTGGTGCGGAAGCCGTCGAAGAAGTTAAGGAACGGGGTCTTACCCTCGATGGCGGCAAGGTGAGCCACCGGCGAGAGGTCCATGACCTCCTGGACGTTGCCCTCGGCGAGCATGGCGAAACCGGTCTGGCGGCAGGCCATGACGTCGGAGTGATCACCAAAGATGTTCAGGGCGTGCGAAGCGACGCAACGCGCGGAGACGTGGAAGACGCCCGGGAGCTGCTCGCCCGCGATCTTGTACATGTTCGGGATCATCAGGAGCAGGCCCTGAGAAGCCGTGTAGGTGGTGGTCAGAGCACCGGCGCCCAGCGAACCGTGAACGGTGCCGGCTGCACCTGCCTCGGACTCCATCTCGACGACCTTGACCGGGGTGCCGAAGATGTTCTTGCGACCCTGGGCCGCCCACTGGTCGACATGGTCGGCCATCGGGCTGGACGGCGTAATGGGATAAATTCCCGCTACCTCGGTGTACGCATACGAAACATATGCGGCCGCCTCGTTGCCGTCCATAGACTTAAACTTACGCGCCATATACCCCTCTCCTCTCATATAGGTATACAGGCCCCGGCGATCGCCGGGATGTTGGCGTGATGGGATTTTCGCTGTTGCTTCCAATCATCTGACAGGCGGACTCAGCAGCAGGTACATGGCGTGGAGAGAAGGCATGCCGAGGCGAGGAGGGCTGCACGCGCTCCACAAGCCCAGCTACCCGTCTTGCACATGACCGAGCGCCGCAAAGGCCGCATGTCGGATGCTCCCGGGCACGCCCCGGCGATGGGAAGCGCCCGCAACGGAAATCCGCATGCGGGTTTATTGTACCCCGCCGTCAAGCCATATTTCGACAAATATAGGTGGCCGGTAAAGGTTTACCTCGGGTGACTATTGTGCGCCCGGCACCGACGGGCACAGTCCCCTGGAACCCCACAGCAGTTGCGGTGAAATAGGGAGTGTTTTTGCTGTTAACGGCCTTAATCAGTCCCTATTTCACCGCAAGTTATTTGGGGGGGATGAGTTAGAGGGCGCCGAGGAGGATAGCGTAGGTGGTGGATTCGCCGAGTTTGAGCTCGTCGCCGGGGTTGAGCTGGGCGGAGCGGCCGGGCTCTACTTGAATACACACGCTCGTAGCCCCGTTTACCACCACGGTTCCGTTGGTGGACGACAAGTCCTCGACGTGCCAGATATTTTGAGCATCGCACCAGATATGGGCATGGCGGGCCGAGACATCGTCGCCGACGTCGGTAATATCGCCCTCGCCAGTTGCCAGCGCGCCAATCTCAACACCCTGCTCACTCGGCTGAATCCAGCGCGGGGCGCTCACGACAAAACTGTTTTGTACGCGCAGCAAGCCCAAGGGGTGCGCCGGGGCGGGTTCGCATTCGCCCGCGGTCATCGACATGCCAAGCGAACGCGGCGTGGATGTGCCTCCGCCACAGGTCGCGTGCGCGTAGTCGATGGCATAGTTCACCGAGGACCGCACATCCGCCGAACAACCGACGGCGACAAACAGCACCAGCACGGCCTCGGCGCGCTCGGCGGGCATGAGTTCCGCCGCCTGGGACAGGCGATCGAGCGCGTTGCGATAGAGATTCGTGTCCTGGTGGCACTCTTCGAGCGCGCGTACCATCGGTTCACCTGCAGGACCGCACACCATATTGATCACAGCCGTGGAGTCCATGGGATAGCGCTGGCGCAGGGCCAGTTGCGACATAATACGCGCAGCCGAGGTACCGTATTCGGCAAAGTAGCGCTGCTGAAGCGTGCCGACCGGCGCGCGAACGATAAAGCGGGAAACCCAAGAGCGATCGGCGGCTCGGCTCTGCGGGCTGCGGCCGTCGGCGAGCGGACGGGACGAAAGCACCAAGCCGCACAGCTCGATATGGCTCAGATGCGCCGCGCGCTTAAAGATGTCAAACATGGCCCCGCATGGGGTGAGCTCAACTTGAGATGCCATGACCTAGGCCTCCTTGGTCGTAGAAATAGAATCGGACGATACTTCGACAGGTCCGCCAAAAGTACGGGCAGCTGCGGCTCCACCGGCAAGCGGAGTCGCCATCTGGGCTTTTGTGCGTCGCGGTGCCGAAACGGGAAGTTCAAAGGCAAAGCCCATCGCAAGCAAAAACCACGTAAGCGTATAGGTTGCAACCAGAGCGGCAACAAGGCCGCCCATCACGGCGCGTTGGGAAAATACGCTACATGCAGCCACAACCAGCACCGGAACCTCGCAGGCAGAAAGCGCAAGCACACCCTGCAGGAAGCCCGAGCGCCGATCGCGCGCAAGTGCCCCCGCGGCAACGCCGGCTATGCCTGGCAGCGCCAACGCCAGTGCGGCAATAATACCCGGTAGCGACCCAGACCACACGAGCGATCCCAAAGTCGCCGTCACGCGAGCGCCCGACGCCAGCAGCGCGGCCGAAACCACGACCACAGCCCAAACCACGCCACAGACGACCGTCGCGCCGACCATCAGCGCGCGACGAACCGCGCGGCCAGACGCATCCATGGGGCACGGCGTGAGCGGCTCGCCGCGAAGCGAACGACCGACATTTTGCGCATAGTGGTCACAAAACGCCGAGAGCGCCGCCTCGACCGCCGCCGGCTCGGGACGATCTTTTTGATGGCTGGACAGACAGGCCATCACCACGTCGAACAGCTGGGCATCGACAAACGCCAGCGCATCGCGTAGCTCTTCGGAATCCGGCTCAAGCCCTAGCTGCTGGGCCTGCTCGGCCGCGGCGAGCGCCACATCGGGCTCACGACGAAGCAGCTGAGTCAAATCACAACCGGGCGCATGGGCACCAATAGGATAGTCGGGCCGCGTGTCCATCTTGAGACGGTAGGGGCTCGCGATGTCGCGCGTCTTTTTGCGCGAACCCGAGGCACCCGAAGTACTCGGCGCGGCTTCGTATGGCGCGACGCCGGCAATGAGCTCGTAAACCGTGCTTGCCGCGGCATAGACGTCAATCGCCGGCGACATACGCAAAGCACGCAGGTCGGGAATATCGTCGGTGAGCATCTCGGGCGGGGCATAGGCAACCGTCGCGCGACGCAGCGTGGCATAACGCTCCGTAAACGACGCCTTGCCGCCGGTACCGGCCACGGCCGACGCAGGCTCAAGCGCCAGCGACGAGCCAAAGTCGATCAGGCACAGGTCAAAGGTGCCCTCGGCAAGCTGCCGGTCAAGCGGTAGACGCGCCGTGCGCACCATAATATTAGCGGGCGAGATATCGCGATGGACAAAGCCCTCGCCCACCAGGCTCATACGGCAGAGCAAATCGAACAGGTCGCGACCCAGACGCGCCGCCACGAGCGGCGACAGACGTCCGGCATCGTCCACGGCGAGTCGCGAACGCAAGCGGGCAAGCGTCTCGCCCTCGACCCATTCCATGACAATTGCAGGCACACCGTCGACCTCGCCCCAGCCATAGAGGCGGGGAAAGCCCTTAAGACCCGAAAGGGCGCGATGGCATTCGTATTCCTCCCGAAACGCCGCCTTGAACTTGGCGACCAGCGCCTCGTGAGCGGCATCGTCGTCAAACTCATCGCGCGTCGGCAAGATGAGCTGCTTGAGTGCCACGGCCTCGCCTTGGGCGTTGACGGCACGCGTCACGCGGCCGATACCGCCACGGCGCATGGTGGCTTCGTCGGCAAACAGCATCGTAAAACGACGCAGATAGGCAGGCAGTTCGTCCTGACCGAGCGCAATGGCCGGCTCAAACCCGTCGACACGCGCCAGGCGCAGGCCGACCATGGGATCGCGACCGAGCGATTGTGGTGTGGTGGATGCAAGATCGGTCATCATAGGGCAAGCGCCGCCACGTTATTGTTGAAGTTACCGAGCGCGACGTCATCATCGCCGTAATGGCCGACCCATTGACATAGGTTGGTGTAACAGCCCCACAGATTGGCATACTGCTGATACCACTTTGACCGGGGCGAGAATGTCTGACGACCGAACTCGGCTCGAATGACAAACATCTCCCCGACCAGGCTGTCGCACGGCCTGGGATCTCCCGTAGAGTTATAGGTCGAGACCACGTCATTGGCACGAGAAACATAGCCGTCGAGCATGTTGTACTTGGTCACAAGCCAACTGTGAATGCTCTCTTCTTCAGCAGCGGAAAGGCCACCGGAGTTTGCATCGTTGTCAGTGTTGCCGCCCGTCGAGCCGCCGTTTCCAGACCCTCCGGTAGAGGAACCCGACCAAGAGCCGCCGCCCGAACTCGATGAATCCGAGCCGGAGCCAGAAGTATCCGAGCTACCGGGCTTTCCGGACTGCTGGGCGTCCTGCTCCTTTTGCTGCTCGACCTTATTCACCGTTGCCGCCACGCTATTGTTGGACAACCGATCGATGATCTTGGTGTTGGTGAGCACGATGGTTTTGCCATTGGCAAGCGTGACTTCGTTGTCCGGGGCCTCGGCGCCGTCCGCACCGTCGGTGCCAAACACAATATGCGCGACCACACTTGCCCAAGCATATCCAGTCGTGGTACCCAGATCACTTTTGACCTCATGCCCCACACGCGGTTCGCGTGCGGCATGCGCCTGCATCATGGACGGCACGGTCATGCCATAGGCAGAAACGCCAGCTATGACCAGCACCAGCGAGCACGATAGCAGTGCGTACGCCCGCGGCGCCAAGCCCAGTCGGCGTCGCATGCGCACCGCGGCGCCGCGCTTTGTCTGAGTGCCACCGGGCCGCATGCGTTCTCCTCCAAGAAAAACACGCCGCTCAGAAGCGGCGCATTCATTCAAATCCATATTTGAGTGTATCAGCGAACCCAAAAGGTTGCGCAACGAATGGGCAAATTAAGGATGCGAGCGGAAGCATCCATGCGATAAGCGGATACGAAGCATCTTTGTTGCACAACAAACTCACAGTCGCACGGGGAAATTATGACTACCCCGTGCGTCGCGAGGAAAACATACGGCAGGAGCAGGCTCGCCACCTAAATCGCGCGACGGGCCTCGATGGCGCGGCCAAGCGTAAGCTCGTCGGCATACTCCAGGTCGCCGCCCACGGGAAGGCCGCTTGCCAGACGCGACACCTCGACGCCCAACGGCTTGATGGTACGGGCCAGATAGCTCGCCGTGGTCTCGCCCTCGATGTTGGGGTTGGTGGCGATGATGACCTCATGGATATCCTCGTGGCCCAGACGCGCCAGCAGCTCGCGGATGTGCAACTGCTCGGGGCCAATCTTGTCCATGGGGCTGATCACGCCGCCTAGCACATGGTACAGGCCGTGGTAGCTGCCCGTGCGCTCGATCGCCTGGACGTCGCGCGGCTCGCCCACCACGCAAATACGAGTGGTATCGCGCATCGGGTCCTGGCAGATGGAGCACTCGTCGGCCGTGGCGTAGTTAAAGCAACGGCTGCAAAAGTGGACCTCCTGCTTGACCTCCAGGATGGCCTCGGCCAGGCGGCGGGCCTCCTCGGCATCGGCCTCGAGCAGGTAATAGGCGATGCGCTGGGCCGACTTGGGACCAATGCCCGGCAGACGACCCAGTTCATCGAGCAGTTTTTGCAGACTGTGATTCGCACTCATATATATGCGTGTCTTAGAACGGCATGCCCGGAATGTTGAGGCCGCCGGTGATGGCGCCCATCTGCTTGTTGGCGAGCTCGTTGACGCCGCGGACGGCCTCGTTGACGGCAGCCATGATCATATCCTGCAGCATATCGACGTCCTCGGGATCGAGGGCATCGGGATCGATGGTGAGGTTGACGAGCTCCATCTCGCCGTTAACGGTCACCTTGACCATGCCGCCGCCGGCAGAGGCGTCGACGGTCTGGGACTTGAGATTCTCCTGCGCGGCGGCAAGCTGCTCCTGCATCTTGCGAGCCTGCTTCATCATCTGCTGCATGTTCATACCGGCCATGATGGCTCCTTTACGTGCGGCCGCGCGACAAGCTGCAAGGGCAGCCGGAGCACGGCGGGACTTTCAAACTCAAAAATCGTACCACGGCGCGAGGCCAGCGAGCGGGGCGGACACGCTACCTCAGTCGATATACATGTCCCGGAGTGCAAGCCGCACCCAAAGATTATGCGAAGTTGAATAATTCGCATCTGCATAATATTGAAAGCTAAATCTTGTAGAGCCGGAATCCGACATTTTCTGCATCCAGCTAGATAACAAAATGCCGAACCGCTGCTCGAGGCGGCGCTCATGATGGCAAGGTATAATTTGATTGTCACAGACAGCAATTTGGAGGTGCCCCCATGAATGCCCCCGACGCGCTCCAAAACATCCGCTCAAAACACCCCGTTGCATATGTGGTTCTCTATCTCTTTGTCGGCTGGGCATTGCTGGTTGTCATCACCCATGCCATAGCTTTTGGAGCAGAACTGCTGATAGCCAGCTCGGACCAGCCCGTCGTCAAATGGGAGACGACCGATGAGTGCACCGACGGAACCCGAACCGTCTACTACAACAGCCCGTCCCTCTATCAAGAGTTCAAGGTCAAGATAAAGGACTTCAAGATTGTCGATGCCGAGCTAGGCGTTTATTTGGCAATCGGAGCAACCATTAACGCCGAGCAAGTCGAGTACACGGACAGCCATGCGACGTATCGTATCGACCTCAGCATCCTAGGCCGACCGTCACGCACCTGTCTGCTCAAATGCGACATACGCGGCACCACACTACACATGTCCGAAATACAGATGCGCCCGGACAAGGGGCCCTCTTCTTGAGCAGTATGCCCGCCTGCGCAGCTACTCCACCGGCTTGAAGATGGTGGCCTGGCCAAAGACGCTGCGGATGAGGGCCTTGGCCTCGTCCTCGGTCTGCGGGATGCTCGGGGCTGCGCCCTGATGGCCGAAGGGGCTGCCAGCACCGGGATTGGATTCCCAGGGAGCGGCGGGAGCGTCCTCCTCTTTGGGGGCAGTTGCAGCGGGCTTGGGCGCGGACGCCGCGGCCGGCACGTCGAACGGGGGCAGATCGTCCCCGCCGGCATCGGCAGCAAAACCGCCGACCATGGCATCGTCGTAGGGAACCCGCTCGGATTCCCACGGCGCAGACGGTGCGGCAGGCTGAGCCTTGGGAGCGGCAGAGCGCTCGGGCGCACGGGGCGCGGGCTCGGTCGGGAGCTTGCCCGTAGCGGGAGCGCCGGCAGGGTTGTCGGAGCGTAGCCAGGGGGCTTTGCCCAGGTCAGACGACTTGGGCGCGGGCGAGGCGGGCTTGGGCGCTGGTGTCGGAGCAGCCGGTTTGGGCGCAGCGGGCTTAGGCGCCGACGGGGCCGGTGCCATCACCGGCGTCGCTTGCCGCTGCGGAGCGCTGGCGTTCGAGAATACAGGGGCCGCCGAGGACACGGGTTGCGGGTCCGCAGATACCGCAGCCCGTGCAGATGGAGAATGCTCCTCATGTTGAGGAGCCGGCGTGCCACCTCCATCCAGGACGTAGTCGACGGTGCGACGACCGAAGACCGCGCAGACCGTCGGCAGGACTACCGACTGCGTGTCGGCGCGGCCGAGCATCTTGATGGCAAAGGTAGAACCCGCGGGGAACGAGACCGTGAGCTTGGATCCATCGTCGGCCGTGGCGCGGGCGTTGAGCAAAAGGCCTGCATAGGAAGCCTGACGAGCCTTGACGCGCTCGACGACCTCGGCCCATTTGCGCTGGAGCTCGCCGGCGTCCTCGACCGCGGGGGTCTCGGCAGCACCGGCGGCGGCAACCTGGGCGGCATTGTTGGGCTTGGACACCGGCGCGGTCGATGCAGCAGGCGCGGGAGCCGGAGCCGCAGACTTGGGCGCAGGCTGGGCAGCCGGAACAGCAGCGCCGTGGTCCCAAGGCATGCCGCCCTGATGCGCGGACGTAGCAGCGGGGGCGGCGGTCGCCGCAGGAGTAGCAGCTCGGGCACCCGAGATCAGCGTCGGCTGCTGGACAGCGGGTGCGGATGCAGCAGGCGCACTCGCTTGAGCAGCAGCCACGCTCGCCGGAACGGCGGCGTTGGCAACCATGGCCTCCAAGCGAGCCACGCGCTCAGCCAAAGCCTCAATCGTTAAATCGGCCTCGGGACGTGCCAGACGCGTGCAGGCGATCTCGAGCACCAGGCGCACGTCGCTCGCACCCCTCATCTCCAAGGCGGCATCGTCGAGCACGGTCAGCACGCGAGCCAAACGATCGGCAGGATGCTCGCCAAAGGCAGCGGCCTCGGCAGCAAGCGCCTCGGCCTGCTCGGAGCCGCCTTCAAACAGCTCGGCGCGGGCGCCGGCAACGCAGGCCACGTACACGTCGCGCACGTGCGCCACCAGATCGCGCGTCAGCTCCAGCAGGTCATTGCCTTCCTCGACCTGCGCGCGAATGAGCCCATAGAGCTCGGCAATATCGCGCTCGGCGATGGCGCGAGCAAACTCGCCCAGAATCTGGTCCGAAACTTCACCCAAAAGCGAGCGGGCATCGTCCGCATGCACGGTGCCGTTGCCAAAGACGCTCAGCTGCTCCAGCGTGGAGAGCGCGTCGCGCATACCGCCCTTGGCGTGGCGCGCCACGATGGCAAGCGCCTCGTCGTCGTAGTCGAAGCCCTCCTGCTCGCACACGTATGCCAGGCGGCGCTCGATATCCTCATTACCGATGCGGTGGAAATCGAAGCGCTGGCAGCGCGAGAGGATGGTCTCCAGAATCTTTTGCGGGTCGGTGGTGCACAGCACAAAGATCACGTGCGCCGGCGGCTCCTCGAGCGTCTTGAGCAGCGCGTTAAACGCCGCCGTCGTGAGCATGTGAACCTCGTCGATGATATAGATCTTGTACTTGCCACGCACCGGGGCAAAGTTAACGGAGTTGATGATCTCCTCGCGCACATTGTCCACGCCCGTGCGGCTTGCGGCATCGAGCTCGTAGACGTCCGGGTGGTTGCCCTCGGCGATGAGCTCGCACTCCTCGCAGGTGCCATCGGGCATGCAGCCGCTCGCACCCTCGGCGCGCGCCGCCTCGGCATTGCGGCACAGCAGCGCCTTGGCCAAAATGCGCGCCATGGTGGTCTTGCCCGTGCCGCGCGGTCCGCAGAACAGGTAGGCGTGGGACAGGCGCCCCTCGGTAATGGCGTGCTCGAGCGTCGAGACGATATGCTGCTGGCCCACCACGGAGTCGAAGGTGAGCGGGCGATACTTTCGGTACAACGATTCCATGGGTGCTCCCCCGGGTATACTGAGTCTTGTTGCCGCGGCGGCCATGCGGTCGCACGGCATACTGCATCCATAATAACCCGTACGGCAAGCCCGCCGCGATAGGAGTCCAAAGAGCATGGCAGACGCAGAGAGCAACCTCGTTCCCTCCGAAGCAGCCGACCAGGTCGAGGTCGCGCTCGAGACGCAGGCAGCAGCCGATGACGGCATCCTGTACCTCAACGAGTATCAGTACGAAAACGACCTCGTCACCGATTTCGCCCGCTTGGTTGCCTCGCCCAGGCGCCGCGACTCGCTGTATGTCGCCGCGGCAATTGCCGCGCTCATCGGCATCGGCATGCTGGTGGCCGGCGGCAACTGGATCAAGTTCGGCGTCGTCCTGATCGTATTCGGCGCCTTTTTGGCCTGGTGGAGCAAAAATCTGCACCATACGCTCGCGCGTGACTTTATCGAAGCCGTCGAGGCCGACGAGTCCATGGGCGGCCGCTACCGCCGCGTCGCCGCCAACGAGGACGGCCTGATGGTCTGGGGCAAGAGCGGCAAGTCGCAGTTCTTCCCGTTTGAGAAGCTCGACCACGTACTCGACGGCGAGCGCATCTTTGTGGCCATGTTCGCCGACCAGGGCGTGACGATCCCTAAGGACACCTTTGTGCGTGGTGATGCCGAGCAGTTTGGCTCCTTCCTCAAGGCGCGCATCAACAAAAAACTGCGCATCGAGACCAAACGTAAGAAGATGAAGGCCGAAAAGGCCGCTGCCAAGGCCAAGCAGGAAAGCGAGCCCAAGAATGCAAAGGCCAAACAGCGTAAGCAGAAGAAGAACAAGAAGAAGCGCTAAGGCCAAGTCAGACAGGCCACCTCGCCCCGCTACCTTCACCATGCGCCCGAGCGTGCTAAACTAGCAGCATCTATGCCACCGCGAACGGCTTGACCCCGGCCCGCCGCTCGCAAACGAACTTTAAACGCACGAGGGTTGGCCATGCCGCTTTTCTCGCAACATACCGCCCGGTTCTCGCCGGACGTTCCCTTGGAGGGCACCAGCTCTCGCGAGCTGCTCAAGCGGTTCCAGCCGCTCGAGACGCTCGCGACCGGCGGTTTTGGCTCCATCGAGATTTGCCGCGACACGCACCTGCGCCGTCGCGTGGCCATTAAGCGCATCCCTCTTATCAACGGTGCCGGCATGCCCGCCAGCGACATCATGGATGTCCTGCGCGAGGCGCACACTGCCGCCATGCTTCAACATCCCAATATCGTGCAGGTTATCGACTTTACGCACGATACCGCCTATGCCTATCTGGTCATGGAGTATGTCGACGGCATGTCCCTGGCCGAGTTTTTGCATCGCGTGGACGGTCACTCACTTACCTTTGACGAGGCCGCGGCAATTGCCGACGCGCTGGGCCAGGCGCTCACCTTCGCCCATAGCAACGGCGTGCTCCACCTGGATATTAAGCCCGCCAATGTGCTCATCGACCACTCGGGCAACGTAAAGCTCACCGACTTTGGCATGGCGCGGCTGTCATCTGCCGGCGGCTTTGGCGGCTCGCGCGGCGGTACCATCGGCTACATGCCGCCCGAGCAGCTCGATATCGAGACCGGCACAGTCGACGAGCGCGCCGATGTCTTTGCCCTCGCCTGTGTAATCTACGAGGGCCTGTGCGGCAGCGCTCCCTTTATGGCCGCCACGCCCGGCGACTCGCTCGGCCGCATCATCGGCGGTGCCACCTACCCTAGCGAGCTCATCCCGCACTTTCCCCCAGGAGCCGAGGCTGCGCTCATGAGTGCCCTCTCCCCCATGCCGCAAGACCGCCCCAACAGCATCGAGGCATTTTGCGACCAGCTGCTCGCCGGCTTGGGCAGCGTGCGCGAGGGCCGTCGCAGCCTGGAGCAGATGGTGGGCGAGCTGTCGGATGATGAGCGCGCGGCAGACGATATCGAATCGTTGCCCTATGAGGACGACACCATCGAGGTCAACCCCGCACTCGGCTGGGCCGGCACGCGCTGGAGCCACGCGCGCGATTACACCATGCGCGCCATCTCGGCGCTAGCGTGTGGTGCCTTTAGCTTTTTGATCATGCAGACGGCTGGCGTCGCGGCGCTTCCCGGACTTATCGCCGCGGCCATCGCGATTGGGGCGGCCGCCGGCCTGGCCCCGCAGATTGGCTCGGCTATCTCGGCCGTGGGCTTTTTGGTACTTATGGCCAACGCCACCATGCAGGCGCAGGGCATCCTGTCGATGCTGCCCGTCGCGGTGCTCTTTGCCGCCACCATGTCCGGCTGGTGGATCGCCTGGGGCCGCACCGAGGCCGCCGCGAGCGCCGCGCTCACCTGCGCGGTGGCACTTGGCTGCCTAACGGGCGACGTCCTCCTTGCCGCCGGGGTCGCCGCCGGCATCGCGGCCTTTTGGCTCGGCCCGACAAGCGCCGCGGCCGCCACGGGGATGGGCGCGCTTTTTGGCCGCCTGGCTACGGTTGCGCTTTCCGCCGGAGGCGTGCTGGGGCTCGGCAATGTTGCCGCGGCGCTGGGAGACATGCTCTTCTGGGCTGCCGTCGTGCTCGTCGCGGCAACAGCTGCACTGACATCTCTGCTGCTCAACGCCCATGCCAAGCGTGCCGAGCAGGGCTCGAACCTGACTGCAATCGCCGCCATCGCCGGCTGCGGAATAGGCACCGCGGCGTCACTCTGTCTTGCACACCATATGGAAATTGCCAGCCTTGCGGCCGCGGTCGTCGTCAAGGCGGCGGTTGCGGGAACCCTATCCTCTATAATCGTTGGGATATGCCTATATTTGCTCGGATACCAAAGAACCTATACGGAGAGTGATCTTTCGTGAACTTCCTGAACATCTTCGAGGACCACGTGGCCGGCATCTTCGGTGCCACCCGTGCCCCGTTCTCCTTTAAGAAGCTTGCCAAGCAGGCCGCTCGCGACATGGAGGATCAGACTCTGGTGATCAACGGCGTCAACACCGCGCCGGCACTCTATACCATCCTGATCGCCGCCGACGACGATCCCATGCTCGCCCCGTTCTACCCCGAGCTTTCGCGCGAAGTCCGCGAGTTTGTGAAGGCACAGGCCGAAAAGCGCCGCTATGTGTTTGTCGGCGAGCCCCTCGTTCGCTTTATGATCGACCCGCAGCTGCGTGCCGGTAAGTTCTCGGTCTTTGCCGAGAACGTCGACGCCCCCACGCTCGGCCGTCTGTACGAGGAAGAGCGCGCCTACCAGAATGGCCTGGGCCAGAACCTGTCTCTTATACACATCTCCGAGCCCACGAGACACTCGCTAATCTC
>UQLA01000012.1 GCA_900541745.1 uncultured Collinsella sp.
GGCCCGTGGGTTATACCCTAAGAGCAAACCACCCTTTTTAAGGGTGGTTCTGATTTCACGTCACCTTGCTCGCTTAGGGGCGTTTTCGCTGTCCGTCCTCTACCTGCGGCGTTGCCATGGTGGTCATTGGGGCGGCACTTGGGGACGTTCCTTTTCTGACGGCAGTTGGGGACACTCCTTGTGCCAGCGTTGCATCGAGTGCTTGGGAAACCGCGACCCGGTTTTTGGCCGAATAGTGGGTCGCATTTTCCGGATGGGGTGGGTTGCGGAAAGTGCGACCCGGAATATTGCTCTGAAACGGGATGCGGTTTCCCTGATGCGCCTCAAACGGAAAGCGTATCCCATTCCGGAGCTCCAAAACGGGATGCGCTTTCCGCGCGGAAGAATTGCCGCAGCTGCGTTAAGCAGTGTCGCTCGTTACTCGCCCAGGATCAGCGCTGCGAGCTCGCCCTGGGTGTCCACCACGTAGTCGGCGCCGGCGGCTTCCAGCTCTGCGCGGCCGCGGAAGCCCCAGCTGACGCCCGCGCTCTTAAGGCCGGCGTTGTGACCGGTCAGGATATCGACATTGGAATCGCCTACGTAGAGCGTGGTCGACGGATCGGCGCCTAGCTCCTCCATCACATGCAGCGTGACGGGTGCTTCGGGCTTGGGCGGAAACGCATCGACACGGCCCTGTACCAGCGCAAAGCGCTCGGAACCAAAATACTTCTCGATAAGCGGAGCCGCCGAGACGTGGTCCTTGTTAGTGAGCACGGCAAGCTGCACGCCCGCGGCGCGCAGGCGGTCGAGCATCTCGATCGTGCCGGCATAGGGAGCGGTGTGGTCTTCCTTGTGCTCGCCGTAGTAAGCCCTAAACTCGGCAAGCGTCTGCTCAAACATGCGGCCGTCGCCTGCGTACTCGGCGGGCATAAAGCGCTCAACCAGCTTGAGCATGCCGTTTCCCACCTTGTAGCGGTACTCGTCAACGGCAAACGTGGGCCAGCCGTGCGCCTCGCAGGTATGGTTGCCGGCGGCCGCCAGGTCCTCGAGCGTGTTGAGAATGGTGCCGTCCAGGTCAAAGATCACATGGGAAAAAGCTGCTGCCATGGGTGCTCCTGCCGCTTGAGTTGTAAAACGCACCCCATGATACTGGGCATGCGTGCCGGGCATGTTTGGAATCTGAATATCTTTAATAGCCCTGAGCCTTTGTCGTTAGCAAATTCTCGGCAGCTGCTCTCCTACGAGCATGTCGAGGATGCGGGTCGAGCCCCAGCCGGTACGTACGCGCACGGCGGGTCGAGCGTCCGATCCAAGTGGCAGCACGCGGCCGATAATCGCGGCGTTCTCGCCGTAGCGGGCGGCGCGCATGGCGGCCAGCGCCGCATCGGCTTGTTCGGCCGGCACGACGGCAACCATCTTGCCCTCGTTTGCCACCTGCAGCACATCGTAGCCGAGCATCTCGCAGGCGGCCTGCACGTCGGGACGCACGGGCACGGCATCCTCGTCGACCTCCATGGCAACGCCGCTGGCCTGTGCAAACTCGTTGAGTGTGGACGCCAGGCCACCGCGCGTGGGGTCGCGGAAGCAACGTGTGTCGGGTGCTGCGGAAAGCACATCGGCAATCAGGTGGTTGAGCGGCGCGGCGTCGCTTTCGATGGTGCTCGAAAACGCCAGGCCCTCGCGTTGGCTCATGATGGCGATGCCGTGGTCACCCAGTGTGCCCGACACCAGGATGACGTCGCCGGGCCGGCAGTTTGCGCCGCTGAGTGCCACGCCCGCGGGTACCTCGCCCACGCCGGCGGTATTGATATAGACGCCGTCGGCCCCGCCGCGCTCGACCACCTTGGTGTCGCCCGTGATTATGGACACGCCCGCCTCGTGCGCCGTCTCGGCCATCGTCTGCACAATCTGGCGGAGCTTGTCCATGGGATAGCCCTCTTCGAGGATAAAGCCGCACGACAGGTAACGCACGTTGGCGCCCGAGGTCGCGACGTCGTTGACGGTTCCGCACACGGCGAGGCGGCCGATGTTGCCACCGGGGAAGAACTGCGGCGAGACTACAAAGCTGTCGGTCGACATGGCGATGCGCCCGCTCGCGGGCAGCGCGGCGACGCCGGCATCGTTGCCTTCGAGCAGCTCGGGCGAACCAAAGGCATCTAAAAAGACCTCATCGATGATGCGTTTCATCATCTGGCCGCCGGAGCCGTGGCCCAGCAGGACGGTGCTATCGGTAACGCTATGGGACATATCGAAAACTCCAATCGTGGGTGGTGCCGGTGTGCGGGTGTGTCCGGGCTAGTTGCGGTAGCGGTAGTACGCCGCGCAGCTGCCCTCGGAGCTCACCATGCACGGGCCGACGGGGTGCTCGGGCGTGCAGGTGCGGCCAAAGAGCGGGCAGTCGTTCGGCGTAATGGCCCCGCGCAGCACGTCGCCGCAGCGGCACCCGCGCGGCTCGACTGTCGCCTCAACGGGCACATCAAAGCGGGTACGGGCATCAAAGCGCGAGAATTCGGGACGAATGGCGAGTCCCGAAGCCGCAATCGGCCCCAGCCCGCGCCACGTGGTGTCGCATGGTTCAAACACCTGCTCGACCAGCTGGCGCGCCACGGGATTGCCGTCTGCGTTGACGCCACGGCGGTAGGCGTTGTCAATCGCCGGCCTGTCCTCGACAACCATCTGGACCAGCATGCAGATGCCCTGCAGGATATCGACCGGTTCAAATCCCGTGACCACGCCCGGGGTATTGAATTCGTCGACCAAAAAGCTAAAGGGCGCCAAGCCCGTGATGGTGGCGACGTGGCCCGGCAGGATAAAGCCGTCGATGGTGGTCTCGGGGTCGTTGGCGATGGCGCGCAACGCCGGCGGCGTGGTCTTGTGGGCGCAATAGACCGAGAAGTTCAAAAGCCCGCGCGCCTCGGCCTCCAAGATGGCGGCGGCGATGGTGGGCGTCGTAGTCTCAAAGCCCACGCCCATAAAAATGACCGGGCGATCAGGGTTTTGCTCGGCAATGTCGAGCGCGTCGAGCGGGGAATAGACGATGCGGATATCGCGCCCCGCCGCCTTTTGCGCAGCGAGCGAGGTGGATGATCCGGGCACGCGCATCATGTCGCCAAAGGTGGTGATGATGGCGCCGTCTATGTTGGCGAGCGCGATTGCGTGGTCGATGTCGCGGTTGGCGGTGACGCAGACGGGGCAGCCCGGGCCGCTCAGCAGCTTGAGCCCGGCCGGCATAATGGAACGAAAGCCATAGCGCCCGATGCTCACGGTATGCGTGCCGCAGACTTCCATAAGGTTGATGGTGCGGTCGCCGACAAGCTCATGAATGCGCTCGATGAGCTCGCGAGCCAGCTTGGGATCGCGGAATGCCGAGAAATCGATACCGGAGCGCGCCGGCTGCTCGGGCGCCACTAGTAAGCCTCCGCCGGGTTGGTGGTCAGCTGGTCTTCTTCGACCAGCTCGGACATGGCATTAACAAGCTCGAGCGTTTCCTGTGCTTCCTGCTCGTCGACAATCTGGATGCCAAAGCCGGCGTGTACGAGAATATAGTCGCCAACCTGCGCCGTCGGCACGAGTCGCAGCGACACGGGGCGCTCGATGCCCATCATGTCGACGGTGGCCTTGAGGTCGTCGTCGCGTTTGACTACTTTACCGGGAACGGCAAGGCACATATTGTTCCCCTTTTATACGCTTTGCGCTGGACGGGCGCTCAATAATCCATCAGTTGATGGTAGCGCTCGCGGGCGCTGCGGGCAAACGCGCTACACCTGTGAGACGGCGGCTTGCGGGCTGGCCGAACAGCCTACTGCGATGCAACCTGCGCAAGACGAGCGCTTGCGACTGCCGCCTGACCGTAGGCGATGCAGCCGTCGTTAACGGGCACGGTTTGGGGAATCAAGACCGTAAGGCCTGCGTTTTTAAGCTTGCGGGTGAGGAGCTGAAGCAAAAGTCGGTTCATGAACACGCCGCCCGAGAGCGCGACGGTGTCGATGCCCTCGGGCACGCAGATATCGCTGGCGATGCGCGCCGAGGAGCGCGCGACGGCGACATGGAAATCGAGTGCGAGCCTGTTGACGGAAATGCCGGCCTCGATTCCCTCCAAAAGCGCCTCAATAAGCGATCTGGAGTTTAGAACATGGCAGGCGTTCGGACGGGATGATTCGGTTACGGAAAAGCCGGCTATATTGCCGGCGGGGCAGACACTTTCACTGCTGAGCGCGCGCCAGGCGGCGGCCTCAAGCTCGATGGCGGGTTCGCCCTCGTAGGTTGCCTTGTCGCAGATGCCCAGAGTCGCTGCCGCGGCATCAAAGAGACGCCCCATGCTGCTGGTGCGTGGGCTGTTGATGCCGCGATCGATCATGGTGGCTGTCACGCCGCGCGTTTGCTCGTCGAGGCTGTCCAAAAGCCGAGCGGCACCTGGGTGCTCGAGCAGGCCGAGCTCACTGAGCAGGGCAAAGGCGTTGCGGCGGGCGTCGCGCACGGAGGCCGCCCCACCGGGGAGCGCCCAGGTGCGCAAATGCGCGGCGCGCTCAAAGCCGCCAAGGCTGGCAACAAGAAACTCGCCGCCCCAAATGGTCCCATCGGTGCCGGCGCCGGTGCCGTCAAAGGCGATGCCAAGGACGCTCGCGTCGGTTGTAAGCTGGCCCGCGGCGATGGCCTCGGCTATCACGCTCGCGATATGTGCATGATGGTGCTGAACTTCGATAAGCGGCAGGTTGTACTCCCGTGCCTGCTCGCGGGCCCATTGGCTCGAAAGATAACTCGGATGCAAGTCGCAGGCTAGGGCAGTGGGCGCCAAGTCAAAGAGATCTTCCAAGCGCGTGCGCGCAGCGTTCCAGGCATCGAAGGTCCCGCCGTTTTCAACATCGCCGATATGTTGCGACACAAAACAAGTCGCCTCGCCGTTCGTCCCTTCACGCGTGAGCGCAATCGTGGCCTTTTGTTGTGGCCCGCAGGCAAGCACGCAGGACGGAGCGCGGTCGAGCGCCGGCAGCGGCAGCGGCTGGGGTGCATATCCGCGAGCGCGGCGCACGGGCATAACGGTGCCGTCAACCACGCGCACCACGGAATCGTCATAGCGCGAGAGGATCGCGCGGTCGTTACCGAGCAACGCGTCGGCGATGCCGGCAGCAACGAGGTGTTCCCAGGCAAGGTCGTCGTCGGTCTCGATGGGTTCTTCGCTCAGGTTTCCGCTGGTCATGACGAGCGCGTGCATACCGCAGGCTTCTGCCGCGGCGAGCAACAGATGCTGAAGCGGCGTATAGGGGAGCATGACGCCGAGCTCGGGCAAGTCGTGTGCGACAGATGGCGCGAGGGCGAGGATGTCGGGGGAGCCGCCGTTGCCCTCGCCAACAGCACGTCGGCGCAGCAGCACAATGGGGCGGATACTGCCAGCGAGCAGATCGCGTTCAGCATCGTCGATATGACACAGGCGCCCAGCGTCGGCAGGACGGCGCACCATGACGGCAAGTGGTTTGTTGCTGCGGCGTTTGCGACGGCGCAACTCGGCCACCGCTTGCTCGTCGGCAGCGTCACAGGCTAGATGGAATCCGCCCAGGCCCTTGATGGCGACGATGCCACCGCTGGCCAGCAGCTCAACGCAGCGCTCGATGATAGCGTCGCTGGCCTCGCGTGTGGTGCCGACGGCCGGTGTCGCGGACGAATTCCCGCACGCATCGCCGTTTACAGCCTCGCGCCACGTAATATGCGGCCCGCAATCAAAGCAGGCATCGGGTTGCGCGTGAAAACGCCGGTCGAGTGCGTCGGCATACTCCGCGGCACACCTGGGACACATGGGAAAACAATCCATCGACGTGGCCGCTCGGTCATAAGGCAACGATCGGATGATGGTAAAGCGTGGGCCGCAGTTAGTGCAGTTGATAAAGGGGTAGTGATAGCGTCGGTCGGCGGGATCGAACAACTCGCGCAGGCAATCGTCACAGGTGGCGATATCGGGCGAGACGAGCGTCGTGTGCGCGGTCTGGTCCTGCGACGCCACAATGCGAAAGCCCTGTTCGTTGGCGGCATCCCAACCGTTGGCTGCCAAGTCCACAACCTCGACATGCTCTACGCGGGCTGCCGCAGGCGCATGCTCAGAAAGCGCGGCAACAAAAGCATCGAGCGCATCGGCCGGAGCGTGCGCCTCGATATGCACGCCGTCGCCCGCATTGAGCACCCATCCACAAATGCCATATGCCATGGCCTCGCGATACACAAACGGTCGCATGCCAACGCCCTGCACAATGCCCGTCACATGAATATGCACATGCCGCATGCGACCCTCCTTCGTTGAAATGTGTGCTGTTACAGCCCCAGGCTCTGCTCGGTGGCGGCGCAGGTGAGCTCGCCGTGTTTAACCCCGCGCAGGCCCAGCAGACGGTCAGCCAGCTCGTAGACACGTTCGCCGCGACCCTTAAGCGCCAGAATCTCCAAGCAGTTGTGGTGATTCAGGTGCACATGCATGGTCGATACGATCTCGTCGGTGTAGTCGTGTTGCACCTCGTCCAAGCGGCGCGTCAGGTCGCCGGTGTGATGGTCGTAAATCATGGTGAGCGACCCGATAACGTGCTCATCGGGCGTGCGCATCTGCTCTTTGGCGATCGAGGCGCGAATCAGGTCGCGCACGGCCTCGGATCGGTTGGCCACGTCGCCGCGGCGTGCGATCTGCTCGTCAAAACGGCGCAGCAGGTCGTCGGGCGCGGTGACCGAAAAACGGACCAGCTCGGAGGCGGAGCCGCTGCAACGGCAGTCTGCGTCGCCGGTCGGCCCGTGCGAATGCTCGTGCCCGCAGGTGTGCTCGTGCTCGGTCACGCTACACCAGCTTTACGGAGCCAACGGAGTTATGGTCGGCCTCGATGGCCTCCTCGTAGCCCTCGAGTGCGTCGTGGGCCTCGTGCAGCGCGGCCATGGCGGCCTCGAGCTTGGCGCCGATGCGCTCCATGTCAAAATTCTCGGTCGCATGCAGCAACTGATGGCTCCATTCGTGAGCGAGCTCGATGGTGTCGTCGACCTGCTTGACGCTCATGGCAAGCTGGCTCATGTTCATTCCAACATCATGCATGGGAAATCTCCTTTTGTATGGGGCAGTTCAGTGGTTCAGATTTTACTACGCCCGCTCTGCGCGCAGCTGCATAAGAAAACGGGTACGAGTCTGTGCGACCCGCACCCGTTCACTGGGGGCTGTTTGTGCCTACCATACTATCCGTGGTTGCACTCGGTGCATCCAGAAGTCCGGCGAGCGGTGCAAAACCGCTCATGGGCGGCAGGCAGACGGCAACATGTAACAAGCGTATTACAGATGCTTCTCCAGCAGTGCCTGCAGCCTCGCCTTGGGCAGAGCGCCAACCGAGCGGTCAATCTCCTCGCCGTTCTTAAACACAATCAGCGTGGGGATGCTCATGACGCCATACTTCATGGCCAGGTCCTGGTTGTCGTCGACGTTGCATTTGGCAACGGCAAGCTTGCCCGCCAGCTCATCGGCAACCTCGTCAACGATGGGCGAGAGGGATCGACAGGGCCCGCACCACGGTGCCCAAAAATCGACCAGCACGGGCAGGCTGTCGTTAACGACGGAATCGAAGTTCTCGGGGGTAATCTGATTAATGTCAGCCATGGTGACCTCCATAATGCGACGCGGCTCGGTCGCGTAAAACTCAGTACGACCGTGCTTATACCCAGCCGCCCGCAAAGCAACCACTCGCGGGCAGCTCTTTTATATAATGGTGGGCACGCAAACGATTGGAGAGCGCATGTCCACGTCACAAAGCCAGAAAAAAGAAGCCATCGCCCAGGCGGCCGAGCAGGAGCTCACATCGCTTGCGGTCCGTGGCGTGCGTATCGCGGGCAACGCGTGCTCGCCGATCGTGCTGGTCAAAGGCGATTTGGACGAGGCCGAGCGTTCGGGTGGCGAGCTTGCCGCCGGCCCGGATGGCGCGGCGTTGCGCAAGGCGCTTGGGGCCATCGGCTACGCGCCCGAGGATTTTTGCGTGCTGGCAAGCGTCGCCGGCGTGGGTGACGGAGCGGTCGCGGTGGGCGAGACTCTGCCGTGCGAGCTGTTCCGTGAGGCGCTTGAGGCTTTGGACCCCGAGGCGGTGCTACTGCTCGACAACAACGCGGCTGACGCCATGCGCGAGACCTACGCCGATATGCTCGTGGCGATCGATGACTTCGACACCGCCATGCTCAAGCCCGGCTTGGTCGCCCATGTGCAGGGTCGCCGCGTGCTCGCGCTCGACGGTTTTGAGGCGGCACTCACTGACAAAGCCGCCAAGCAGCGCATGTGGGCATACATCAAGCAGCTGACCCCAGCAGCCGCGCCGCTGTAGCGGATTGGCGCCGGCGAGCGATTGCCTGGCGGGCAAGGCGCGCCTCGAGATCGGCGCCGCACTTCTACATCACAGCGCGCAGCTCAAACCGATCGCCGTTAATGCGGAACTGGCAGTTGCCGTTCATGCGCTCCACGGCAAGTTTGATGCTCCTGGTGCCAAAGCCGTGGCCCGCATGCCGGGTCACGGGCATGCCGTCGACCATGCGCGGCGCGCGGTCAAACGTGTTGGAAACTAACAGCAGCAGCTGGCCGTCCTCTAATCGCAGGTCAAAGTCGACGTATCGCTTTCCTTGGGGTGCGGCGCTTGCGGCGGTGATAGCGTTTTCCAAGGCATTTGAGAGCACGCTAAACAGGTCGGCGTCACCTACGTGGATGGTTTCGGGTACGGCGGCGCGCAGGTTGGCGGTAATGCCGTTTCTATTGATATCCGAGTTAAATGACGAAAGCGCGATGTTTACGGTCTCGTTGGCGCAGAAGCGGCGTACGGCGGTGCGGTCGCCGGCTTCGCAGAGTTCGTCGATGCGATCGAGCGCCTCGTCGGTGTGGCCCTCCTCAATTAAAGCGGCCAGGCCGCGTAGGAAGTGGCGCATGTCGTGGCGCAGAATCGACAGCTCGCGCCCAGATTGACGCCAAGCCTCGAGCTCTTTGATGGCGGCGCTGTCGCGGGTTTCGAGCATCCAGCGCTCTCGCTCGGCGGTTTCCTTTTCTTCGTATTCGCGCAGGTAAACGGCAAGAAACATAAGATAGAAGGCACAGAGCGCAAATGCCAAAAACTCAACCGTCACCACCGAGCCCGAGTGGAACAGCGTGGTGTAGACGTTGGTGGCATAGTCAAAGACGTAATAGACGAGCGGCAGGATTAAAAGGATGCCCAGCTCGGTGGTGCTTTTAATCGCCAAGCGTGGACCGATGTCGCCGGCCCAATGCAACAGGACGGCAAAGACGGCGAGTGTGGTCGCGATGCGCGCCAGATAGTACGCGATCTGAGAATCGGTTGCGGCAAATGCGGCGATGCCCATCCAATTGCTGAACTGGCAGCTCAGATAGGCACTCGTAATGCCGAGCACGGCAAGCAGCGGGCTCAGGCGGTAGCGCGCGCACAAATAGATGACGAGCGGCAGATGCACGACGAGCGGATATACCTGGCGGGCGAAAAGCTCGCCGCCGACGGCATTGGCAATCGAAAAGGCAGCGCCGGTTGCGGCTCCGACCCCCACCAACTCGAGCGCATGGCGTCGATTGATTTCGATACCGCACAGCGCCGCCGAGTCAAAGACGCCAAAGAGTAGCGTTGTGGCGTGGTGGATTGCCCAAAGGATCATTTCGACCGAGGAGACCATCAGTGTCTTCCACCCTCAAAGCGCACCGCAAAGTAGGCGTCTTGGAACCCCTGCTTGCTGCTGCGCGACAGCGGAATGCACGCGCCCGAGCGCATGACGATGTCCGTGCGATCGAAGTGGTCGATGTTGCGCAAGTTGACCTGGTAGCTACGGTGGCATTTAAAGAAGGTGACATTTTGCGCCAAACGGTCCTCGACGCTGCGGAACGATTCGAGTGCCTCGATATCGCGTCCGTCGCGCAGGTGGAAGACCACGTGCTTGTTGCGCGCCTCGGCATATTCGATGTCGGACAGGCGCAGGGCGTGGTAGCCAAAGGACGTTTTGATCACGAGCTCGTCGGTTGCCGCCGGGCGCATGCTCGAAAGCTCGTTAAGTAACTGCGCCAGGCGTTCGTAAGTCACGGGCTTGAGCAGGTAGTCGAAGGCGCGGACCTCGTAGGACTCCAGTGCAAACTCGGGCGATGAGGTGAGAAACACCAGGCGCACGGCGGTGTCGGCCTGGCGCAGTTCGCGTGCGGTGTCCATGCCGTTGACGAGCGGCATGATCATGTCGAGCAGAATGATGTCGGCGCGCGACGCGGCATGGCGCGCCAGCAGGTCCTCGCCACGCGTAACGAGCGCAACGTCGACCGCCGTGCCCGTCTCGCTCGACCAACGGTCGATCATCCGGTGCAGTCTATCTAGAAAAGCGACGTCATCGTCGCAGGCAATAATCTTGAGCATTCTGAGCCCCCTTAGTAGTTCGATTTTGCCACATTGGGTGCGGACCGCTTGCGGGGGTGCGGACCGTTTGCACCCCACGGCGTGCAACTCGCGCCAAGCGGTATTGCGGTGGGGAAAGATGCCTCCTGCGCTACCGAGAGCTCGGCAATCCTCAGCTTGCCAGTTCGAAAATGAACCTGCCGCATGATCGAATCTTTATTTCAACTTTACACCTAGGTTTACAGCTGTCTTGTCAGCTGTAAACCTAGGTGTCATACTAAAGCCCCAAGATTCGCCAAAAGAGAGGGGCCTTGATGGCACAGAGCGCGAACATGGATGCGTCGGAGCTTGCACGCGATATCGCGGCCGGCCTAGCATCGGCAACGACGGCAACGGAGCGCGCGGCACTGGTGCCCGCAGAGCTCGTCGAGGCCATTCAGCAACTAAAAACCCAACGTGACGCGGTGATCCTAGCGCACTATTACGTGGCGCCCGAGGTCCAAGCCGTGGCTGATTACGTCGGCGACAGCTTCTACCTGGCCAAGCTCGCCAAGAGCCTGCCGCAGCAGACCATCGTGCTGTGCGGCGTGGAGTTTATGGGCGAGAGCGCCAAGCTGCTCAATCCCACCAAGACCGTGCTGCTGCCCGAGCCGGGCGCGGACTGTCCCATGGCGCACATGGTCAAGCGCGAGACGGTCGACGCGGCGCGCGCTGAGTACGGCGACGACCTGGCTGTCGTCTGCTACGTCAACTCCACGGTCGAGATCAAGAGCTGGAGCGACGTGTGCGTCACCAGCTCCAACGCCGTTAAGCTCGTGTCCGAGCTGCCGCAGCAGCACGTCTTGTTCATTCCCGACCAAAACCTCGGTCGCTTCGTAGCCGAGCAGGTGCCGCAAAAGCACGTCCTGCTCAACAACGGCTACTGCCCGCGCCATCACATCATCACCGTCGAGCAGATCGTCGATGCGACGGAGGCCCACCCCGACGCGCTCGTGCTGGCGCACCCCGAGTGCAAGGCCGACGTCCTGGCCGAGGCCGACTACATCGGCTCCACCGCCGGCATCATCAAGTATGCCGAGGAGTCCGACGCGAGCGAGTTCATTATCGTGACGGTCCGCGGCGTGCTTTACGAGCTCGAGCGCCGCTGCCAGGGCACCGGCAAGAAGTTCTACTTCCCCGCGGTGCAGCCCACCTGCGTCAACATGGACCTCATCACTCTCGAAAAGCTCGTGCGCTGCCTGGAGACGGGCGAGGGCGAGGTGCAGATCGGCGTGTCGGACGAGGCCGCCGACCAAGCTAAGCTCACGCTCGACCGCATGCTCGAGTACGCAGCGCGCTAGGACAATGTGGCATGAGGGGCGGTCCCTTATGCCGTATTACAAGGGAGAGGATTCCTGTGGAAACCAAGCAATACCCCGACATGGAGTGCGACGTCGTCATCGCCGGCTGCGGCGTGGCGGGCCTGTATGCGGCCCTCAATCTGCCGACGAGCACGCGCGTGATCATGCTTTCCAAGGGCGCGGTCGACGAGTGCGATTCGATGCTCGCGCAGGGCGGAATCTGCGTGCTGCCCGAGGGCTCGGACTACGATGCCTTCTTTGAGGACACCATGCACGCCGGCCACTACGAGAACCGCCGCGAGAGCGTCGACATCATGATCCGCTCGAGCCGCTCGGTCATCAACGACCTGCTGGCCATGGGCGTGGATTTTGAGCGCAAGGCCGACGGCAGCCTCAACTTTACCCGCGAGGGCGCGCACAGCCGTCCGCGCATCGCCTTCCATGCCGATATTACCGGCAAGGAGATCACGACCAAGCTGCTCCAGGCCGTTCGCAAGCTGGATAACGTGCAGATTTTGGAGCACGTGGCCATGACCGACATCCTAACGGGCGAGCGTGACGGTGCCACGGTGTGCACCGGCGTCGTCGCCGTTCCCGTGGACGAGAACAACTCGGTTCGTCCCGCCGACGAGCTGGCAAATACCGCCGAGGGCGTGCATGCCGGCGAGCCGTTTAAGATCCATGCCCGCCACACGCTGTGGGCGACGGGCGGTATCGGCGGCGTATACGACCATTCGACCAACTACCCGCAGCTCACGGGCGATGCCTGCTACATTGCTCAGGAGCATGGCATTAAGATGGAGCATCTGGACTACGTGCAGATTCACCCCACGGGACTGTTCTCGCCGCAGCCGGGCCGCACCTTCCTGATCAGCGAGAGCTGCCGCGGCGAGGGCGCGATTTTGCTCAACGCCGCCGGTGAGCGCTTTACCGACGAGCTTCAGCCGCGCGACGTGGTCGCCGCCGCTATTCGCGAGCAGATGAAGCAGGACGGCACCGAGCACGAGTGGCTGAGCTTTGCCCCCGTCGAGCGCGATGTGGTGACCGGGCACTTTGCCAATATCCGCGCGCGCTGCCTGGAGGACGGCCGCAACATCTTGGACGAGCCCATCCCCGTTACGCCCACGCAGCACTACTTTATGGGCGGCGTATGGGTCGACAAGGACGGCCGCACCTCGATGCCCGAGCTCTACGCAGCCGGTGAGACGGCCTGCAACGGCGTGCACGGCAAGAATCGCCTTGCATCAAACAGCCTGCTCGAGGCGCTGGTCTGGGGTCGTCGCGCCGCGTGGTACATGCGCACCGGCGAGTCGCTCGCAGTGGAGCAGGCGGGCGATCCCGCGCTCGATGGCCGTCATCGCGCCCTGGGCGCCGACACCCTGGCAATCGATGATTTGGCCTGTGCCGCCGGCACGCAGGCCGTGGAGGAGTAGACCATGAATCCCATTACCATGAAGCTCGTCGTCGATGATCTGATTCTGCAGGCTCTGCGCGAGGACATCACGTTCGAGGACGTGAGCACGGCGAGCGTGTGTCCCACGGCGCGCCCCGCCACGGTGGAGCTTATCGCCAAGGCCGACGGCATCATCGCCGGCTTGGATGTGTTTGCCCGTACCTTTGAGCTGCTGGATTCGCAGAGCTCGGTGCTGCTCGACGTTGTCGATGGCGACGAGGTGCACGCCGGCGACCATGTGGGCCAGGTGCGCGGCGATGCGCGCGTGCTGCTTTCGGGCGAGCGCGTGGCGCTCAACTACCTGCAGCGCATGAGCGGCATCGCTACCTATACACACCAGATGGCCGCGGTGCTCGAGGGTACCAAGACCGTGCTCGTCGATACACGCAAGACCACGCCGGGCATGCGCGTCTTCGAGAAGGCCGCGGTCGAGATCGGCGGCGGCAGCAACCATCGTTACAACCTGTCGACGGCCGTCATGCTCAAGGACAACCACATCGACGCCGCCGGTGGTGTGACGCGTGCGATCGAGATGGCGCGCGCCCATGCATCGTTTACCGCGACGGTCGAGATTGAGTGCGAGAACCTGGACATGGTGCGCGAGGCTGTGGAGGCCGGCGCCGACATCATCATGTTCGACAACATGACCCACGACGATATGGCTGCCGCGATTGAGCTTATCGCCGGCCGCGCCAAGACCGAGTGCTCGGGCAACGTGGACGCCAGCAATATCCGCGCGCTCGCCGACCTGGGCGTTGACTTTATTAGCTCGGGGGCGCTGACTCACTCTGCGCCGATTCTCGACCTCTCGCTCAAGCACCTGCGTCTGTTGGACGGTAAATAATGGACGCCCGCGAGCGTCGCCGTGCCATCATGGCCGTGCTCGAGGGAGCCAAGGGACCCGTTTCGGGCAGCGCACTTGCCCGCGAGGTGGGTGTGAGCCGCCAGATTGTCGTGCAAGACATCGCTCTGCTGCGCGCCGACGGGCACGATATCGTGGCGACCAACCGTGGTTATGTGCTGCAGGAGGCCCCCAGCAGCCCCGCCGTGCCCACGCGCTTGGTCAAGGTTCGCCACAGCGTGGAGCAGGCGGGCGATGAGCTCACGAGTATCGTCGACGCCGGCGGCTCCGTGCTCAATGTGATCGTCAATCACCGCGTATACGGTAAGATCACGGCTGATCTGGACATCCGCAATCGCCGCGATGTCGAGCGCTATCTGCGCGATATCGAGAGCGGCAAGAGCTTTCCGCTGCTGACGGTGACCAGCGGCTACCACTTCCATCGCATTGCGGCGGAGGACGAACAGACCCTCGACGAGATCGAGGCGATGCTCAAGGAGAAAGGCTACCTAGCCGATTTAATGCCCTACGAGGATGATTTGTCCTAGCCCGACACCGTCCCCAATTAGCTGCCCACGAATGCAAAAGGAGGCCTCCGCGGCGATGCGGAGGCCTCCTTTTTTGTGCACGGTGTACTTTTGAGTGTGCAGGTGGGGGAGTTGTTACTCCTCGACGATCTCGGTGATCGCGCCAGCGGGGCAAGCGTCCTGGCAAGCGCCACAGGCGACGCAGGAGTCCTCGTCAGCGACGGTAGCGACGTCCTGGAGCTCCAGAACGCCAGCGGGGCAGGAGTCGACGCAAACGCCACAAGCGATGCACTCGTCGGCATCAATTACGGGATGAGCCATGGTAGTTTCCTCTCTGTTGACCGACGCTACAGGCGATGCGCGCCGGTTTGATTCGGGCAAAAACATACCACGGGAGCGACCGTTTGCAATACCCTCTGGCCGGCATCTTCATACCGTTCGCCGAGTATGCCACGGCTTACTAAAAAACATGCAGGTGAGGCCGATGAGCTGCGCAAATGTTAGCTAAAGGTGACTTGAAATATTGGGCGATTGAGCGTGCTTGCGGAAACCGCATCCCATTATTTTGTCGAAAAACGGGTTGCAGTTTCCGGTTAGGCCCGCTAGCGGAAAATGCGAGCCGGTATCAGCTCTCAAAACGGGATACGGTTTCCGGTTGAGCCTTCAGACGGAAACTGCGACCCGGAATCCACGCTCAAACCGGGATGAGCTTTCCGCAAGACGGCCCCCAGGCACCCCCGGACGCAAACCTCAGCCATCTCTACATAGATCTCGATAGATTTGCCGAGAACTCAAACAGTGCGTCTACCTGCGCATTTAAGAACCTAAACTCTCAGCAATAAGAAATCTTATATGAATTGACTTAGATTTTGTATATTCCGGCCCATAAGGGGATACACTACATCCTGAAAGACAAGCCGAAGCGCCGCGCGACAGATCGTCGAGGCGGCGCGAACGCAAAAGAGAGAGGGAATTTCTAATGAGTAAGATTCTTGGTATCGACCTTGGTACTACTAACTCCGCTATGGCCGTCCTCGAGGGCGGTTCTCCGACCATTATCGTGAACGCCGAGGGCGACCGCACCACCCCGTCCGTCGTGGGCTTCCGTGCCGACGGCGACCGCGTCGTTGGTAAGGCCGCTAAGAACCAGGCTGTCACCAACCCCAAGAACACCGTGTTCTCCATCAAGCGCTTCATGGGCCGCAAGTACTCCGAGTGCACCTCCGAGATCAAGACCGTGCCGTATGAGGTCAAGGAGGGCCAGGGTGGCCGTGCCGTCGTCGACATCGAGGGCAAGGATTACACCGCCGAGCAGGTGAGCGCCATGACGCTCGCGAAGATGAAGGCCGACGCCGAGAAGTATCTGGGCGAGACCGTCACCGACGCCGTCATCACCGTCCCGGCCTACTTCAACGACGCCCAGCGTCAGGCCACCAAGGACGCCGGCAAGATCGCTGGCCTCAACGTCAAGCGTATCGTCAACGAGCCGACCGCTGCTGCTCTTGCCTATGGCCTGGACAAGCAGGGCACCGACCAGCGCATCCTGGTCTTCGACCTGGGCGGCGGCACCTTCGACGTCTCCATCCTCGACCTCGCCGACGGCGTGTTTGAGGTTCTGTCCACCTCGGGCGACAACCACCTGGGCGGCGACGACTGGGATCAGCGCGTCATCGACTGGATGGCCGATAAGTTCCAGCAGGAGAACGGTGTCGACCTGCGTCAGGACCCCATGGCCCTGCAGCGTCTGAAGGAGGCCGCCGAGAACGCCAAGAAGGAGCTCTCCGCCGCCCAGCAGACCACCATCAACCTGCCGTTCATTACCATGAACCAGTCCGGCCCGCTGCACCTCAACTACACGCTGACCCGCGCCGAGTTCGAGAAGATCACCCGCGACCTGCTCGAGCGCTGCAAGCAGCCTGTCACCAACGCCCTGCGCGACGCTAAGCTCAAGCTCTCCGATCTGACCGAGGTCATCCTCGTCGGCGGCTCCACCCGTATGCCCGCCGTCCAGGAGCTCGTCAAGACCATGACCGGCAAGCAGCCCAACATGTCCGTGAACCCCGACGAGGTCGTTGCCGACGGCGCTGCCGTCCAGGGCGGCGTGCTCACCGGCGACGTCGAGGGCATCCTGCTGCTCGACGTTACCCCGCTGTCGCTGGGCGTCGAGACCATGGGCGGCATCATGACCAAGATGATCGACCGCAACACCACGATCCCGACCTCCAAGACCGAGGTCTACTCCACCGCTGCCGACAACCAGACCAGCGTCGAGATCAACGTGCTCCAGGGCGAGCGCGAGCTTGCCCGCGACAACAAGTCGCTCGGTAAGTTCCAGCTGACCGGTATCCCGGCTGCCCGCCGCGGCGTGCCGCAGATCGAGGTCACCTTCGACATCGACGCCAACGGCATCGTCAAGGTCTCCGCTAAGGACAAGGGCACCGGCAAGGAGCAGCAGATCACCATTTCCGGCTCCACCGCTCTGTCCGACGACGAAGTCGATCGTATGGTCAAGGACGCCGAGGCTCATGCCGAGGAGGACAAGAAGCAGAAGGAAGAGGTCGAGGTCCGCAACCAGACCGACAGCCTGTGCTACTCCACCGAGCAGACCCTCAACGAGCTGGGCGACAAGGTTTCCGCCGACGTGAAGTCCAAGGCCGAGGCCGCTATCGCCGACGCCAAGAAGGCGCTCGAGGGCTCTGACGTCGAGGCCATCAAGGCCGCCGGCGAGTCCCTGCAGTCTGTGGCCTACGAGCTGGCTCAGGTTGTCTACGCCGACGCTCAGCAGCAGACCGACAGTGCCGCCGGCGCCCAGCCTGCCGACGATGACGTCGTCGATGCCGACTACGAGGTTGTGGACGACGAGGACAAGTAATCATGTCCGCTCGTAAAGCTCGCACGGAGGCGGCCGCCGTTGGTGCCGCCCCCGTTGACTCTGAGGAGAAGGACGTGAAGATTCCCGTAGAGGCCGTTGACGATACCGAGGCCAACGAGGCCCCGGCCGCCGAGGCTGCCGAGAACCAAGTAGAGGATTCCAACAAGGAGGCGACGATGACCGAGGACGAGATGGTGGAAGCCGCTATCCGCGCCGGTGAGGAAGCCGCCGACAACGACTTTAAGCTCAAGTTCGAGCAGGCTCAGAAAGAGCTTGCCGACGTGCGCAACGAGCTCGATGCTGCGGCAGAGGCTCAGAAGGCCGCCGAGGACAAGGCAAAGGACGCCACCGAGCGCACCGCCCGTCTGCAGGCCGACTGGGAGAACTTCCGTCGCCGCACCGCCAATGAGCGTATCGCCGAGCGCGAGCGCGCGACCGAGAAGCTTGTCACCGCGCTGTTGCCGGTGATCGACGATATCGAGCGCGCGATCGACCATGCCCGCAGCCAAGAGCTTTCCGACGACTTTAAGCAGTTCGTCGATGGCGTTGACGCGGTTCATGCCAAGCTGCTCGATGTGTTTGCGCACGAGGGCGTTGAGCCCATCGACCCCAAGGGCGAGGCGTTCGATCCGCTCGAGCACCAGGCTGTGGGCCGCGTCGAGGACGCATCGCAGTACGACGAGACCGTCAACGACGTGTACCAGAAGGGCTACCGCATGGCGGATCGCATCCTGCGTTCCGCCATGGTGACGGTGACCTACGGTGGCGAGAAGCGCCCCGCACCGGAGCCCGAAGCGGCGCCCGAGGATGCTGCGGCCGATACGGCCGAGAGCACCGAGGAGTAATTGAGAAGGGCCCCGGGGCAACACCCGGGGCCCTTTCTGACCTAGTGCCATATGAAAGCATGAGCCGTCGTCTGCATGGACGGCGGACGTAACAGGAGAGGAGCTACGATGGCTGCAGGCAAAACCTTCTATGACATCCTGGGCGTATCCAAGAGCGCCTCCGACAAAGAGATCAAGAGCGCGTTTCGCAAGCTCGCGCAAAAATATCACCCCGATGCCGGCGGCGACGAGGCCAAGTTCAAGGAGATCAGCGAGGCCTACGAGACGCTTTCGGACGAGAAGAAGCGCAAAGAGTACGACCAGATGCTCATGTTTGGCGGCATGCCGGGCACAGGCGGCGCGTATGGCGGAGGCTACGGTGCCGGCGCAGGTGCCAGCGGCTGGGGCGACATCTTCGACAGCATCTTTAGCGGCAACGGCGCCTGGGGCAGCGATTGGGGCTCGGGCTTTGCCGGTGCTGCGGGCGCTGCCGGTGCCGGCGCGGGTCGCAGCCGTGCTCGCAAGGGCGGCGACCTGTCGCTGACCGTCGATGTGACGGCCGAGGACGCGTTTCGCGGCGTGACGCACAAGGTCACTTACCGCATTCCCTCGACGGGCGAGCAGCAGACCATTACGGTCTCGGTGCCCGCGGGCGCGGTCGACGGCGGCAAGCTACGCTACAAGCGTCGCGGCGAGTATGGCGTTGCCGGCGGCGAGCGCGGCGACCTGGTCGTGACCACGCATGTGGAGGAGCACCCGCTGTTTAAGCGCAAGGGTGCCGATGTGACCATGGAGGTGCCGATCTCGGTCTACGAGGCGGCGCTCGGCTGCACGGTTGATGTGCCCACGCCCGGCGGCGCGACGGTTCGTCTGAAGGTGCCCGCTGGCACCCAGACGGGCAAGAAGTTCCGCTTTAAGGAGATGGGTGCGCCCGACGTTAAGCACCGTGGCCGCACAGGCGCGCTGCTCGTCGAAATCAAGGTACAGGTCCCCACGAACCTGTCCGATGACGAGCGCGATGCCATGACCAAGCTGCGCGAGGCCGACACGCGCGATTATCGCGAGAAGGTCAACCGTTACAAGGCGACGTACTAGGGCGGTCGTGGCGCACGCCCGCGCCCGCGGGCTTATGATGGACGATAACGAGACGGAAAGGGGTCAGGTAGCATGGCCGAGGACAATAGGAACAAACCGCTGTACATGATCAGCGTGGCGGCCGAGCTGACCGGCATGCATCCGCAGACTCTGCGCGTCTACGAGTCCAAGGGACTGGTGAACCCCCAGCGCTCGGGCGGTAACACGCGTCTGTATTCGCGTGCCGATATCGAGCGCCTGGAGCTCATCAACCAGCTGACCGACGAGGGCATCAACCTTGCCGGCGTGGTGCGCATCCTCGATATGAAGGAGCGTGCCGAGGAGCGCGAGCGCGAGAACGAAAAGCTCCGCGCCCGCGTGCGCCAGCTCGAGGACGAGCTGCACGAGTACAAGATGCAGAAGAAGATCACCGCTCTGGCCCCGCGCGACGGCTCGGTTAACCCCGAGCAAGTCATGCGCAAACTTTTGGGCGCCGGCGGGGATTTGTAGTTACGCGGTTTTACCAAACCGCGTAACGGGCCGACGCTGCGCGCCGCCCAGAGCGACAATTTGTCATTCAAAAGGCAAGGCATGACCAGAAGGTCTATGCCTTGCCTTTTCCATGCCAACTTGTTCGCTCTGGACGCCGCTCGCTGTCCGTCCTCTGCCTGCGGCGTTGCCTTGCTCCGGATACGGTAGGGTAGTCATTGGGGACGTTCTTAAATGACTAGTCGAAAGGGACACTCTTGCACTAAATCTGCCAGCCCTCGCCCGGCTCGTCCTTTACTTTACCGAGATAAAGTGAACGTGTAGATTCGCAACCCACTCGCAACCGTTCTATGGCACGATATTGAACGAATGTATGCTATGCGCCCGAGCCTTTCGGGCAGAGTGGGAGACAGTATGGTTAAGCTGTACGAGGACGGCATCTACCTGCGCGGCGGCAGCGAGATTGTGCCTGCGGCCGAGGCTGCCGAGCACGGTATTACGCAGACACCCGAGGATGCCAAGCGTGGCACCATCGCGTATTCGATCCTCCAGGCACACAATACGTCCGGAGATCCCGAGGCGCTCAAGATTCGCTTCGATGCCATGGCGAGCCACGACATCACCTTTGTTGGCATCATCCAGACGGCGCGCGCCTCGGGCATGGAGCAGTTCCCGCTGCCCTACGTGCTCACCAACTGCCACAACTCGCTGTGTGCTGTGGGCGGTACCATCAACGAGGACGACCACGTCTTCGGTCTCTCGGCTGCCAAAAAGTACGGCGGCATCTTCGTTCCGCCGCACATCGCCGTCATCCACTCCTTTATGCGTGAGAACTTTGCCGGCTGCGGCAAGATGATCTTGGGCTCCGACTCGCACACCCGCTACGGCGCCCTGGGCACCATGGCCGTGGGCGAGGGCGGCGGGGAGCTGGCCAAGCAGCTGCTGCGTGACACCTACGATGTCGCCTATCCCGGCGTTGTCGCCATCTACCTCACGGGCGCCCCGCGCCCCGGCGTCGGCCCGCACGACGTGGCGCTCGCCATCATCCGTGCCGTCTTTGCCAAGGGCTACGTTAAGAACAAGGTCATGGAGTTTGTGGGCCCCGGCGTCGCGAGCATGACGACTGACTACCGCAACGGCGTCGACGTCATGACTACCGAGACCACCTGCCTGTCGAGCATCTGGGCCACCGACGAGGACACGCACGCGTTTTTGGCCATGCACGGCCGCGGCGACGACTACCGCGAGCTCAAGCCCGCCGATGTCGCCTACTACGACGGCTGTGTCGAGGTCGATCTGTCGAGCATCAAGCCCATGATCGCCCTGCCGTTCCATCCTTCCAACGGCTTTGAGATCGATGAGCTCAACGAGAACCTCGAGGACATCCTGCATGAGGTCGAGCTCGAGGCCGCCAAGATTGGCGAGGGCAAGACGCACTTTAGCCTGCTCGACAAGATCGTCGACGGTAAGCTGCACGTGCAGCAGGGCGTCATCGCCGGCTGCTCGGGCGGCAATTACGATTCCGTGGTCCAGGCTGCTCGCGTGCTCAAGGGTGCCAACACCGGCTGCGGCGAGTTTTCGCTGTCGGTCTATCCCACAAGCCAGCCCGTGGCGCTCGAACTTACGCGCCGTGGCTACATCTACGACCTTATGGAGGCCGGTGCGATCGTGCGCACGGCGTTCTGCGGCCCGTGCTTTGGCGCCGGCGACACGCCCGCCAACAACGGCCTTTCGATCCGCCACACCACGCGCAACTTCCCCAACCGCGAGGGTTCCAAGCCGGGAAATGGCCAGCTGAGTGCCGTGGCCCTGATGGACGCCCGCTCCATTGCGGCGACGGCTGCCAACGGCGGCGTCCTGACGCCGGCGACCGACCTGCCCGAGGAGACTTGGGATGAGGCCTGCGAGTACACCTTTGACGACGCGCCGTACAAAAAGCGTGTGTACTGGGGCTTTGGCAAGGCGGAGCCTGCCGACGAACTGGTCGAGGGCCCCAACATCAAGCCGTGGCCCGCGATGGAGCCTCTCGGCGACGATATCCTGCTCAAGGTGTGCTCCAAGATCATGGACCCGGTCACTACGACCGACGAGCTCATTCCCTCGGGCGAGACGAGCTCCTTCCGCTCCAACCCGCTGGGTCTGGCCGAGTTTACGCTCAGCCGTCGCGACCCTGCCTACGTGGGCCGCTCCAAGGAGGTCGACGCGGTGGAAAAGCGTCGCGTGGCCGGCGAGGCCGCGGGCGACCTGGCGGCGCTCGATGCCGAACTTGCCGGCGTGTTTGAGGCGCTGGCCGGCGCGGGTGTCGCGGTCGATGCCAAGGCGACCGAGTACGGCTCTATGCTCTATGCCAAGAAGCCCGGTGACGGTTCTGCCCGCGAGCAGGCCGCGAGCTGTCAGCGCGTGATTGGCGGCTTGGCCAACATCGTCCACGAGTACGCCACCAAGCGCTATCGCTCCAACGTGATGAACTGGGGCATGGTGCCCTTCCAGATGGAGGCGGAGCCCAACTTTGAGGTGGGCGACTACGTCTTTGTGCCGGGTATCCGTGCCGCGCTCGACGGCGACCTGAAGGACATCGCCGCCTACGTGGTGCGCGCCGACGGCACGGTCGAGCAGATTGAGCTCTACATTGCCGATATGACGGCAGAGGAGCGTGCCATCGTCAAGGCTGGCTGCCTGATCAACTACAACAAGTTCAAGGCCGCTGCCGAGTAACTCTGCTGTACGCCCCGGCCACACCTTTCCCTCGTGCTCACGCGCTTCGCGAGGGTCGCCCGAGGGAAAGGTGTGGCCGGGGCTATCGCGACGTTCTCGTTGGGTCTTGAGAAACGCTAATAAATAGACTTGCTTGATGTCGCCTCTGTTAATGGGGCGGCTTCTTTTTGTCGAAAACCGCCACAAAGGGGACAGGCGCCTTTGTGGTGGTCCGCGGTTTGTCTCGTTCTGTAACAGGTAGACCCTTATTTGCCGAGCGGTTGTTACAGATCTAGATAAACGGGCACCGCTGAACAATTCATCTCGATCCGTAACATCTGGACCCAAAAACGGCCGCTAGATGTTACAGATTGAGATGGTGAACGCCGGGGCCGAAGATCACCACAAAGGCTCCTGTCTCCTTTATGGTGGTGGGGGGGCGAGCTCGATGTTGCCGTGCTCGTTGAACGACATTCTAATGAGCGTCTCTACAGAATTTCATCTGGGCTGGCGGGTTTGGTTGTTTTGGGGATGCCGAGTTTGGATGACGCGAAATCGTCAACATTGTCCTTAATTCCGTCTTTGGTGTAGACAGTGACCATATAGGTGCTGTGTCCGAATTCGCCCTTGTCGCGTGTTGCCCAGGCATCCCAGTAGGCGGCCCCGTTTCGCCCTTTGATTTTTCCGACACGGCGGAGTTCTGTTCGCTTTAATTTCCGGTTGCTATAGATGGTTCGACCGGCTTCCGCGGTGAGCCCGCACTGTCCAAGCAGCTTGTCGAGGACTTGGTTCATGTGGCGCTCATCGGTGTTTGGTGCGTAGTCGTAGGCGAGGGTGATGGAGTCGAGTGGCTGGTCGTCGATCAGATAGTTTAGCGCCTGAGGTTCAAGGCAGAAATAGGGGGAGCATCCGTCGACCTTGCCGAGCAACGGTAACTTGGACTGCCAACTTCCGGTGGGAATTGCATATTCGTAGAACACGCCACGGCAGACAAAGGAGAGCGAGGTGGCACGCGAGCCGGCGTCGATCATCCCGCAAAGATCGAAGGGCGAGGCGATACCAAAAGAAAAGGGCGTGATGACGATAAGGAAGAGCATCACGATGGGTATGGCGAGAATGGCGATGACGTTGCGACCGGTGGAATGAGGCGGCTTCATATGCGCTCCTCGAGACAAAGATCTGTTGAGGATAGGCAGAAATGGATATGTTCAGAGAACAATTCAAGTTTAATCTCATGGCGCGAGATGGTCGACCGTTAGCGTCGAAAACCACCACAAAGGTGCCTGTCCCCTTTGTGGTGGTGAGGAGCGCGCGGCTTCTTTTGGTAATAGTGTTAGCTGGAGGTATCATTAGGGCACATGGCGAAGGCTTGCATTGTGAGGTGCTTTACTGTGAGAAGTCCTGCCCGTATTGGATTGATTGTTTTGGCGCTTGCGATCACCGTGGTTGGCATGGGTGCTGTCAGCATGGCGTTTCTACCTGCTGCGGTGACGGAGCCGGTGGTCAAGCCTGTGGCTCAATCTGTCGAACTTCTGACCGGCGACGACAAGCCCGAGACCATTACCGTTGATTTTGATGAGCAGCCGGCTGTGCTGGGTATTAGCAATTATCCGAGTATTCAGCTTGGGGCCATGCGCTATACCACGGATACAAGCCTGATCGATAGGGCGTCCGAGCTACTCAAGGGCAAAACATTTAAGCGTTGGTACGGATATGCGTCCTATCGGGCAAAAGCGAACGACATGGTTGGCGGATGTCACTCTTCCATCGAGCTGGACACTGCAAACGGCGCAAAGTTATGTGATGTCTCGTACGATCCGGGTTACGAGGGCAATGAGGGTCCGGGTATTTACATCATGGCCGGCGATGCAGCCTATGTCATGGAGGGCGACCAGGCCGAGCTCAACGATTTTATGGGTCAGTGTATCCAAGATGCCTATAAACAGACCTGCTTGCCTGACCCGCAGACTGCACGCGATAGTGGGTCTGCCCGTACATGGCTGTTCGAGGATGAGATGCCCTGGAGCGGCGAATCGGGAAGCACGGGTTCGGCAAGTAAATAGAGACTGCAACCACCACAAAGGTACCCGTCCCCTTTGTAGTAGTTCTCGGTTTGTCTCGATCTGTAACATCTTGGCCGCTAAAAGTGGGCCTGGTGTTACAGATTTAGATTTTCGATTCGGGTGTCTTCTGTTTGTCTCGATCTGTAACATCTAGGATCAAAAATGGCTGCTAGATGTTACAGATCGAGACGGTAGTGCGCCTGGGCAGCGGCGGGCTGACATCTCAGTACCCTATCTCTTAATCACTCAGAAAATCTTATATATAGAGACTTAGATTTGTGTATAAGATCGCGCAAAGCTGGCAACAATACTTCTCGAACAACGTGAAGCCGCCCCGTAGGGCGGCCGCCCCAAGAGAGGTGATTCCATGAGAATCGATAAGCTAGCAATGACGTCGCGCGAGGCGTTGCAGACCGCCATGAGCACGGCCGCTGACGCGCAGGCCGGCGCGGTGGAGCCGATTCACCTGCTGTCCGCCCTGCTTGGTGCCGGCGAGCGCAATATCTCCGTGATCATCGAGCGCATCGGTGCCGACCCGGCTCAGCTCGCACGCTCCACGCAGGATGCCATCGACCACGCGCCCAAGGTTTCGGGCGAGGGCCAGCAGATGGGTCTTTCCAATGAGCTCGTCCGCGTCATCGAGAAGGCCGAGAAGAAGGCCACCAAGATGGGCGACAGCTTTGTGGTGACCGAGCATCTGCTGATGGCGCTTGCCGAGGACAAGGGCGAGGCCGGCCGCGTGCTGCGCGACGCAGGCGTCACCAAGGAGCGCATCGAACAAGTTTACGAGGAGCTGCGCGGCGATGACCGCGTGACGTCTGCTGAGGACAAGACGCAGTTTGAGGCACTGGAACAGTACGGCCGCAATATCTGCGATCTGGCCCGTGCCGGCAAGCTCGACCCGGTCATCGGCCGTACCGATGAGATCCGTCGCACCATCCAGGTCCTGTCCCGCCGCACCAAGAACAACCCCGTGCTCATTGGCGAGCCGGGCGTCGGCAAGACGGCCATCGTCGAGGGCATCGCCCAGCGTATCGTGGCCGGCGACGTGCCGAGCACGCTGCGCGATCGCGACCTCATCGAGCTCGACATGAGCGCGCTGGTCGCCGGTGCCAAGTACCGCGGCGAGTTCGAGGACCGCTTGAAGGCCGTGCTCAAGGAGGTGCAGAAGTCCGAGGGCAAGGTCATCCTGTTCATCGATGAGCTCCACACCATCGTGGGCGCGGGTGCCACCGAGGGCTCCATGGACGCCGGTAACATCCTGAAGCCGGCGCTTGCCCGTGGCGACCTGCACGCGATCGGCGCGACCACGCTTGACGAGTACCGCAAGTACATCGAGAAGGACGCGGCGCTCGCGCGTCGTTTCCAGACTGTGATGGTCTCCGAGCCTACCGTCGAGGACACCATCTCGATCCTGCGTGGCCTCAAGGAGAAGTACGAGATCTTCCACGGCGTGCATATCACCGATAGCGCGCTCGTGGCCGCCGCCGACCTCTCCGATCGCTACATTGCCGATCGCTTCCTGCCCGACAAGGCTATCGACCTGGTCGATGAGGCCGCAAGCCGCCTGCGCATGGAGCTCGACAGCATGCCGGTCGAGATTGACGCCACCACGCGTCAGCTCACCCAGCTGCAGATCGAGGAGCAGGCACTCATGAAGGAGACCGACGACGCCTCCAAGGAGCGTCTGGAGGCCCTGCGCCAGGAGATCGCCGAGGTCCAAGAAAAGCTCAACGTGCAAAAGGCCGGCTGGCTCAACCAAAAGAACGCCATCGACCACGTGCAGGAGCTCAAGGGACAGCTCGACGAGGCCAAGAGCGAAGAGGAGCGCGCGACGCGCAATGGCGACCTGGGCCGTGCGTCCGAGCTGCGCTACTCCGTGATTCCGGGCCTGCAGCAGCAGATTCAGGATTCCGAGGCTGCGCTCGAGGCGCAAAAGCAGCAGGACGGCGAGGGCCTCAACGAACAGGTGACCTCTGATGAGATCGCCGAGGTCGTGAGCGCCTGGACCGGCGTGCCCGTGTCCAAGATGATGCAGGGCGAGCTCGACAAGTTGAAGGGCCTGGAGGGCGAGCTGCATAAGCGCGTCATCGGTCAGGATGAGGCGGTCTCCGCTGTGGCCGCGGCCGTACGTCGCAGCCGTGCGGGCCTCTCCGATCCGGACAAGCCCATCGGCAGCTTCTTCTTCCTGGGCCCCACCGGCGTGGGCAAGACCGAGCTCGCCAAGGCGCTTGCCGAGTGCCTGTTCGACGACGAGCGCGCGCTCGTGCGTATCGACATGTCCGAGTACATGGAGAAGTTCAGCGTCCAGCGTCTGATCGGTGCGCCCCCGGGATACGTGGGCTACGACGAGGGCGGCCAGCTCACCGAGGCCGTGCGCCGTCGTCCGTACTCCGTAATCTTGCTCGACGAGATGGAGAAGGCCCATCCGGATGTCTTTAACGTGCTGTTGCAGGTGCTTGACGACGGCCGTCTGACCGATGGCCAGGGTCGCCAGGTGTCCTTCAAGAACACGATTATCATCATGACGTCTAACGTGGGCTCCAAGGCCATCGCCGATCTGTCCGGCAAGGACGAGGAGGAGATGCGCCATCAGGTCGACGCCGCCATGGCTCAGACCTTCCGCCCCGAGTTTCTCAACCGTATCGACGATATCGTGGTGTTCCATCCGCTCGGCATGGCGCAGATCGAGAAGATCGTCGACATCCAGCTTGCCGACGTCCGCGCACGCCTGGCCAAGGAGCGCATGACGCTTGCCATCACCCCGGCGGCCAAGCAGATGCTCGCCGTGGGCGGCCTGGACCCCGTGTTCGGTGCCCGTCCGCTCAAGCGTCTGGTCCAGCGCGAGGTCGTGGACGCCATCGCCGCCGCCATCATCGACGGCACGGTGCGCGAGGGCGATCAGGTGACGGTCGATGTCGACAAGGACGGCGGCTTTACCGTCGTGTGCGATAACACGCCGGCGGCCACCTACGAGGTCCCCGACGCCGAGTAGATTTTGGGCCATGCCTTAAAATCTGTCAGTCGTCTCTAAACGCCAAGGGCGGCGGATCCAATTGGGTTCGCCGCCCTTTTTCGTGCGACAATCGATGTTGTTGAACGGATGCGATGCAAGGAGATATGCAGATGAAAGACGAGATCAAGACAAGCGCGCCGGCGACCGATGCCGCACCCGCCGCACCCAAGCCTGCGCCTAAGCCGGCGCCCAAGCCGCGCGACCCCTACATCCGTGCCGAGAACGAGGATGACGACGGCTACGATCCCTACAGCGATCGCCGCCCCGAGCGCGAGCCAATGTTCGAAGCCGACCCGTGGCGCTGAGTGCCACCCAAAAGGCGACCAATAAGTTGCGGTGAAATAGGGACTGTTTTGCGGTTTGACCAGCAAAAACAGTCCCTATTTCACCGCAACTGCGTTAGGGATTTTTCTGCAGGGGGAGGGTAGTCAAAAAAGCCCCGTCCCAAATTGACTGCTCGGGGAGTCGCATTCGAGCTCGGTTGTCCTCTTAGCCACTCGATATCCTTCGGAGCAATAACGGTGATAAAACTTGCTTAAGTGTTAATCAAGCCACACACAATCTTGCTCTCTAATTAATCAAGAATCAGTATAATTTTGATTAGCTAGAGAGCAAGATTGGAGAATCATGGCATTCAACGACTTGATCGCCCAGAAAATAAAGGACTTTGAACAGCAGGGGGTTCCGCAGGTCTTTGAGCGAGACCTTGATCTGGGAAACCCACAGGAGCCAAAGCGCGACAACATCGTAAATGTGGTTGTGGGGGCCCGCCGTTGTGGAAAGACGTATCGCCTGTATCAGGAGATGCAGCGGCTTCAGGGCCGGGGCGTCGAGCTTGACCGGATGCTTTACTTTAATTTTGAGGACGAGCGCTTGCGCCCGTATGAGTCATCGCTGCTGGCGGACGTGCTCGACACGTTCTATGCGCTGTATCCTGCTGCTCGAACCGAGGGCGCTTACATTTTCTTTGACGAGATCCAGGAAATTCCCGAATGGGGTGCGTTTCTGCGGCGTGTAGTCGATACGGAGAAAGCGACCGTCTATGTGACGGGATCTTCTTCTAAGATGCTGTCCTCAGAACTTAAGAGCGAGTTCAGGGGTCGTTCTCTTATACGAGAGCTTTTTCCGTTGAGTTTTTCGGAATACGTTCGATATAAGACGGGGAACGTTTTCGAGCCAGATGCGACCTTTTCCCCAAGCGATGCAGCGCTGCTTCGACATCATCTGATCGGATATCTTGAACGAGGGGGATTCATCGCGACGCTTGAGCAGACGCCCGCAGACGCGATTCAGCTGCTACAGGAATATGCTTCGCGAACGGTCGCTATGGACGTCGTTGAGCGTTACGACGTCAAGAACCCTCGCTTGGCATCGCTGTTCCTAACGCGGTGTATGGCATCTTCGGGACGAGAGCTGTCGGTGAACAAAGTGTACAACGAGTTCAAGAGCAGGCAGATACCCGTCAGTCGTAATTCGCTCAGCGACTTACTTGAGTATTATGAGGACGCCTACCTGCTGTTCTCCGTGCCGGAGTTCACGCGTTCACTGGCAAATAACATGCGGTCTGCGTCTAAGGTCTACGCTGTCGATCCTGCGATGTTTGGAGCATTCTCTCCCGCATCGGCATTGGACCAGGGCCAGAGGCTCGAGACCGCAGTGTTCAACGCGCTAAGAAGAAGGACTCCCGCGGTGAGGATCGGATCGGTCTGCCGCCTGCTGATCAAAGAGAAGAGCAAAAGCCATGAGGTGGACTTTGTGGCTGGGGACGCACTTCTCATGCGGGCTTATAGCCTGATTCAGGTGAGTGTGGATATGGCAAGTGAGAAAACGCGCGAGCGCGAAATTGCCGCGCTTGATGCCTCGATGGCCCAGTTCGATCTTGGCGAGTCGGCAATCGTTACCATGGATGAGCAGGCCGATATTCCATGCGAGCACGGTGTGGTACACGTTGTGCCCGCATGGAAGTGGCTCCTTGCCTAATCATCTACGGATCGTGGGGCCAGGACCTCCTGGCCCCTTCATCACGGTTGGGGAGCACCATGATGCGCCCGGCTAGTCCTGGGCTTTGATGCTCGGCAGGAGAATCTGGGCGAGGTAGTCGCATTCGAGCTTGGTGGCAGCGTCGGCCTTGCCGTCTTTACCGACCAGGTCGTTTTTGATCTGGCTATAGGTGTAGCGGTTGCCGGTCGTAAGTTCGACAAGTTCAATGGCCGTGTCCATGGGGTAGGTCGACACGGGGTCTTGCGTGCGCCCGTTGATGGTCTGGGGCACCACGTACGGATAGACGGGGCCGCTGGCGTAGACGGTGTAGCCGTTGCCGAGGTTTGCCGCACCCAAAACCGCATCGCCCTCATCGGGCGTAAAGCTCTCGCCGTCGCGCACCGCGACGAGCGTCACGAGCGGTGTGTTGGTGTCGCCGTCCAGATAAATGCACAGCGTGCTGCCGTTTTGCCAGGTTGCGACCTTGCCGTACCACTCAACCGGAATATCGAGCTGATACAGGTCCGTTGCCTTATGTCGAGCATCGGCGTCGCGGGCCGCCTGTGCCTCGCGGGAGCTCACGGCGTTGACGGCGGCGTCACGGCGCGCGGTTGCCGCCTGCTGGAGCACCTTTGCGACCGCGGCGGAGTTCACCCCGCCTTCCTCGGCATACTTGGCGGCGGCATCGATCTGGTCGTCAGTCACTGTGTCGGCCGAAGGCACCTTGAGCTTAAAGGTGGCCTGGGCACTCAAATCCTGCCCATCGCTCTTAATGGTGACCTGCGCCTTGGTGGTCGGCACGGTGTAAATGGTACCGTCGGCTGCGATGGGGGACCCAGCGATGGAGAGCGTATAGTCGCCGGGCAGCAGCTTAATGCCGCGACCGTGTTCGTCAACGTAGAGCGTTTCGCTCACGGAAGAACCGTCGGAATCCTGGCCGCTCACCTGCACGGGAATCTTGGAACCAGTTGAGCAGTCGAGCCCTGCGGCATGCACGCCAATCTGCACCGACATCATCGTGTGCGCACTGGCGGCGACAGCGGCAGCCTGCTCTTGCTGATATCCGTTCCAGGCAGCATAGCCTGCGCCGCCGGCGACGAGCGCGACGGCCACAACGCCGGCAACCATCAGGTTGCGGCGCTTGGGCGATATCTTGCGGTGACGGGCCTCGGCCTCATGTGCCGAAGGAACAGACGGTAGGGGGATATCGCCCATGGCGATGGTCTCGTCCACGGCAGGCGCGGAGCCCAGGCCAGGGAGCTCGCGGGTCAGCGAATCTTCGGCCGGCAAGTTGTCGAGCAGGATGGTTTCTTCGCTCGTGTCGGATTCGGGCTGGTCGTCGGCCCTGCTATCGTCCTCTTCGGCTTCGGCTTCGGCTTCGGCTTCGGCTTCGGCTTCGGCTTCGTCAGGAGCGTCTTTGGCGTCGCTGACTTCGCTCTCGGTGTCTTCGTGCGCCTCGTCCTGTGCGTCGACGGCCGAATCGCTAAACGAGAGCTCGTCTAGCGCAATCCGGTCTAGGCTCTCCAGGGCCTCGGCACACGCTTCTGCATCTTGGGCCGCATCCTCTTGGCCCATCGTTTCATCTTTCATATATCCCCCAAGCTCAATATCGGGACAAAACTGTATCCAAAAACGGGACCCTATAGGGCCGCCGCAGGATTTGAAATCCGATTATATATATGCGCGTGTTTTTGAATGCAGGCGGGATGAAAAAGCCCCCGGAAAGCGAGCGAAACGCTTTCCGGGGGCTCTGCGATGCGTTGAGTTACGCGGAGCCGGCTATGCTGCTTCGTGCTCAAGCGATGTTTGCGTCAGGCGCGTTACTCGGCGTGCGCGTAATCAACCTTGGCGCGGCGGGCAGTGGCCTTCTCCCAATCGCTGGTGCCCTCAAAGACGTCCTGCTTGTAGGGGTTGCGGCCGAGCTTCTTGGCACGGTAGGCGATGTAGATGATTGCGGCGACGTTGGCGATCAGCGCGGCGATCGAGACCGCGGTAGCGGCGCTGGGGTCGAGCGTGGAGTGGGTCACAAAGATGGACTCCTCCTGGAAGTACGGGAACACCTGGGCAAACATGCACCAAATGGCCAGCGTAAAGGCGCGGTTCTGGATCCAGCCGCCCTTGTTCCAGATAAAGGCGGCGACGGTGGGCGCCAGCAGCAGCGCAAAGCCGCAGAACCAGGAGTGGGTGGGCAGGCAGTTGTAGGTGTAGCAGAAGTTCCAGATATCGTAGGCGATGATGTAGACCCAAGTCATGTCGGGCCACAACATGTCGGTCTTGTCCTCGGAGGCGTAGACGCTCCACCAACCGGTCATGCAGAAGATGTTGATGAGACCGGCGATGCCGTTGAACACGTTGTTCCAGCCGGCAAGCTGCGTGGCACCCTCGGAGGTGACCCAGGTGGACTGGCCCAGGACAAAGAAGTGATAGGCGCTCTCGAAGTCGGACACGACGGCGATCATGATGTTGATGGCGACGATCACAAACGGCCACGCGCGGAACCAATGCGCCTTGCCGATCTTGCCCCACTGGTACTTAATGGCAATGAAGCCCCAGCAACCGGCCAGCGCCGCGTACACCTTGGCGTAGTGGAACCAGCTGTTCTGGTACACATGGGTGGGGTTGGTGAGCGCCCACTCGGCGCCCTGTGAGACGCCGATGGCGATGGCGACGCAGTAGATGGTCATGGCCAGCGGAGCCACGCCAAAGATGATTGCCGCGCCCAGTTTGGTGCGGCGGCCGACCTCGTTGAGCACGATGAGGCCAATAAAGACCATGGCCCAGCCGGCCCAGTGGATAAGGGTATCGCTACCCCAAACATCGAACAGCATGCTGCTCTCCTTTCACACGCCCGCGGCCCCTCTTCCGATCGCGGGCAGTTTGGCCAAATGTCGTCAGTTCTGGGGCTTGCGCTCCGGATACTTGGCGGTATAGCCCTCGATGTGGAGTGTCGAGGCGATGATTTCTTTGACCGTCTCGTCGGGCACATCGGGGTGCGTGCGGATATACATCAACAACCCCATGATGAGGGTGTAGAACGTCTCGTAGACATGGTCGATGCGTAGCTCATGATGGGCGACAAAGTCCACCACGGTGGTGTCGCAGATATACTGCGTCACGCGCTGGACCACGTTGTGCAAAAAGCCGCCGTAGAGCGCGCCGCTGCTTGAGGTCAGGGTACTCGGCAGCTCGTGGCCGCTGGCGACCAGGCGCTTAAAGAGCGGGGCGACGGTGTCGAGCGCGCCCTCGATATCGCCGACGGTGCGGTTGGCATTCCACTGCTCGAGCTCGGAGATAAAGCCGTCGATCGCCTCGTCCATAACAGCGGTGACGGCGGCGTCCATGTCGGCAAAGTAGTGGTAGAACAATGAACGCGTGCAGCCGGCTCGTTTGGTCACGGCCGATACCGATAGGTGAGACACGCCCAACTCGGAGCTTACGGTGCGCACGGCATCGAGGATCTCGCGACGGCGTTCGTCGCCCGTCAAGCGCTTTGCCGTGCTGTCGGGCGCGGGGACGGCGTCGGCCACAGAGGTGTTCGCTGCGTTACTGCTCATGTGCTTGCCGCCTTTCATCCGTTTGAGCCTGACCGTTCGCCTAACAGTCTTGAATATTGTTGACGGTTCGTCAATACTGTTTTTGACACAATGTCAACAATAACGGGTGAACGGCGTGGGGGCATGTCGAGCCCGTAAAAAGAGGGGCGCTGCGTGCCTGCCAGGCTGCGGCAAGAGAAGGGACGACTATGATTCTCAACGGACCGGGGATTAGCTACACCGAGCCCGATATCGGTGCGGAGTTTGTGCCGCCGCTGCCGGAGCATCCGCGCGAGGCCATCGTCAAACTGTGCGAGCACTGCACCAACCGTCTGTTGCACCGCGACGAGCTGCTGGGCTACGAGTACTGGTCGTTTGCCGAGGCCGCAACCGACGAGCAGGCCGAAGTGCTCTGCAAGATGAAGATGCGCCGTCCCTATACGCTGCCCGAGATGGTCAAGCTCACCGGCATGCCCGAGGCCGATATCGAGAAGATGCTCGACGACATGAGCTACACGGGCCTGCTTGAGTACAACTGGGAAAATCCCGAGCGCGCCAAGCAATGGGTGCTGCCCATGCTGGTGCCGGGTTCCGCCGAGTTCCTCAACATGCGCGTGAGCCAGCTCGAGGAGCATCCGGTCTATGCTAAGTTCTTTGAGCAGGCGTCTAAGGGACCGCTGTCCAAGGCCACGCCGATGGTGCCGCCCGGTGGTGCCGGCATCGGCATGCATGTCATTCCGGTCGAGAAGGCCATTGACGCCGCGAGCACCTCGGTGCCGATCGAGCATATCGAGCACTGGCTCGACAAATACGAGGGTAAGTATGCCGCCAGCACCTGCAGCTGCCGCGCGAGCCGTCGCGTGATGGGGGAGGGCTGCGCCGACGACCCCGCCGATTGGTGCATCGCCGTGGGCGATATGGCCGACTACGTGGTCGAGACCGACCGCGGCCATTACGTGACGCGCGACGAGGTCTACGACATCCTGCGCCAGGCCGAGGACAACGGCTTTGTGCACCAGATCACCAACATCGACGGCGAGAACAAGATCTTCGCTATCTGCAACTGCAACGTCAACGTGTGCTACGCCCTGCGCACCTCGCAGCTGTTCAACACGCCCAACCTGTCGCGCTCGGCCTATGTCGCCAAGGTCGAGAAGGATAAGTGCGTGGCCTGTGGTCGCTGCGTTGAGGTGTGTCCGGCCGGTGCCGCCAAGCTCGGCCAGAAGCTCTGCAGCAAAAAGGCGGGCGGACAGGTGCCCGAGTATCCGCGCCAGGAGCTGCCCGATGCCACCAAGTGGGACCACACCAAGTGGTCGCCCAACTACCGCAACGATAACCGTATCGAGACGCACGAGTCCGGCACCGCGCCTTGCAAGACGGCTTGCCCCGCTCACGTTGCCGTTCAGGGCTATCTGAAGCTCGCGGCGCAGGGTCGCTATGACGAGGCGCTGGCGCTCATCAAGCGCGAGAACCCGCTGCCCGCTATCTGCGGCCGTGTGTGCAACCGCCGCTGCGAGGACGCCTGCACCCGCGGCCGTGTGGACGCCGCCGTGGCCATCGACGAGGTCAAGAAGTTTATCGCCCAGCGCGATCTGGACGCCGCGACCCGCTATGTCCCACCTGTGGTGACCCCGACGCGTGCCGGCGGCTTCGACCAGAAGATCGCCATTATCGGTGCCGGACCGGCCGGTCTGTCCTGCGCTTTCTACCTGGCCGAGAAGGGCTATAAGCCCGTCGTGTTCGAGAAGAACGAGCGCCCGGGCGGCATGCTCACCTACGGTATTCCCAGCTTTAAGCTGCAGAAGGATGTTATCGAGGCCGAGGTCGAGATTATTCGCCTGATGGGTGCCGAGTTCCGCTATGGCGTGGAGGTCGGTCGCGATGTGACGCTCGACGAGCTGCGCGAGCAGGGCTTTAAGGCCTTTTATGTGGCTATTGGCTGCCAGGGTGGCCGCCTTGCCGGTATTCCGGGCGAGGATGCCGAGGACGTGACCGTGGCCGTCGACTTCTTGCGCGAGGTCAACAGTGGCAAGATCGACGCGTTGCCCGGCCGCACCATCGTGGTGGGCGGCGGCAACGTGGGCATCGACGTGGCCCGCAACGCCTGCCGCCTGGGCTCCGAGCACGTTGAGATGTTCTGCCTGGAGAGCGAGGCCCAGATGCCCGCGAGCGAGGAGGAGCGTCGCGAGGCCATCGAGGACGGCGCGCACATCAGCTGCGGCTGGGGCCCCAAGGAGGTCCATCTGGACGAGACCGGCCGTGTGTGCGGTATCACCTTCAAGCGCTGCACGCGTGTCTTTGACGACGAGGGCCGTTTTGCGCCCGAGTACGACGAGAACGATCTGCGCCGTGTCGATGCCGACCGCGTCGTCATGTCGATTGGCCAGTCCATTGTGTGGGGCGACCTGCTGGCTGGCTCCAAGGTGGAGCTTGGCCGCGGCCAGGGCGCCCTTGCCGATCCCCAGACCTATCAGACCGCTGAGCCCGACATCTTTGTGGGAGGCGACGTCTACACCGGTCCGAGCTTTGCCATCGATGCCATCGCCGCCGGCCACGAGGCCGCCGTCTCCATCCATCGCTTTGTGCAGCCGGGCTCCACGCTTACCATCGGCCGCAACCAGCGCCGCTACACCGCGCTCGACCGCGACGATGTCGTGATCGAGAGCTATGACAACGCGAGCCGCGAGGTGGCGCATGTTAACCGCGACCGCGAGAAGGCTGCGCCGTTTAGCGAGTACGTCGAGACCTTTACCGAAGAGCAGGTGCGCGCCGAGACCGCCCGCTGCCTGGGTTGCGGTGCCTCGATCGTCGACCCCAACAAGTGCATCGGCTGCGGCCTGTGCACCACCAAGTGCGCGTTCGACGCCATCCATCTGGATCGCGACCGCCCCGAGTGCTCCACGATGGTCAAATACGAGCAAAAGCTCCCCAGCCTGGGTAAGTACGCTTTGAAACGCGCAATCAAAATCAAGTTCGGTCGTAAATAGGTAACCATGGCGGGTAAGGGGACGGCGCAGACTAGATTTCGCCGTCCCCTTGCTTTGAGTTTGCATCGCATCAACCGTTGTTGAAAGGTTTCTACCTTGCATGAATTGGGAATCGTCTATCACATCATTCGCGATGTTGAGAACGTGGCGCGCGCCAATGGCGTGCGTCGCGTTTCGAGCGTGACGTTGCTGCTGGGCGAAGTCTCGGGCGTCGTTTCCGACTTACTGCTCGACGCTTGGCGCTGGGCGGCAGATAAAAAGTCCATCACCGAGGATGCGGAGCTTATCGTGGAGCCCGTCGAGGCCGTGACGCATTGCGAGGCGTGCGGCCGCGACTACGCGACGGTCGAGCACGGCAAGACCTGCCCCCATTGCGGCAGCGGCGAGACATACCTGCTGCAGGGCCAGGAGGTCATGATCAAGCAGATCGAGACCCCCGACGAGGACCCGGCAGACGCTGCCCCCGATGGCCCTTCCGACGCTCCCGACGCCGTCGACGCCGCCAACCCCCTCCACATCGCCTAACTTGGTCGTTGGGGACGTTCTTAAACGACTAGCCAATCAAGAACGTCCCCAACGACTAGTCGTTTAAGAACGTCCCCAATGACTACTTGCGCTAGAGCATAAGTCACGCTAATAGTCAAGTTATGTCTGTTTAAACAAAATAGCGGCAGTACAAGCGCATTCGCGCTTGCCTAAAATCGGTATTAATGAACAGCCTGCTTGTATCTGTAAAATGCACGGCTTGATGAGCGGCGCCTTGGCGGGTAATGAGTGAAAAACCAGCAACGTAATCAACTTGTAACAAACTTAGACGTTTAAACAAATAATGCAACCTTTTACGAATTTAGCTATAATTCCACAAACCAAACAGGTATACTTCCTTCATGTCATGTAGGAAATACGTAGACAAAAAGGAGGTTATGTGATGGTAAGTATTGTTCTTGCTAGCCACGGGGACTTGGCAGCTGGAATCAAGCAGACGGGCTCGATGGTCTTTGGCGATCAGCCGTCTGTTGCCGTGGTCTCGCTCGAGCCGAGCATGGGCCCCGACGATTTCCGTGCCAAGGTCGAGGAAGCAATCGCTTCCTTCGAAGACCAGGAGCAGGTGCTCTTCCTCGTTGATCTGTGGGGCGGCACGCCGTTCAACCAGATCAGCGGGCTCATCGAGGGCCACGATTCCTGGGCTATCGTCACCGGTGTCAACCTGCCTATGCTCATCGAGGCATATTCGCAGCGCTTTGACGCAAAGAACACTGCACATGCGATCGCAAAACATCTCGTGACTGAGGCTAAGGCTGGCGTGCGCGTCAAGCCCGAGTCTCTGGAGCCCGAGGAGAAGAAGCCGGCTGCGGCCGCCGCTGCTCCTGCAGGCGCCATCCCTCCGGGAACGGTCATCGGCGATGGGCACATCAAGATTGCCCACGTCCGTATCGACACCCGTCTGCTTCATGGTCAGGTGGCCACCACGTGGACCAAGCAGATCAACCCCAACCGCATCATCGTGGTTTCCGACGGCGTTGCTCACGACGAGCTCCGCAAGACCATGATCGAGCAGGCTGCCCCTCCGGGAGTCCATGCCAACGTCGTTCCCATCAAGAAGATGGCCGAGGTCGTCAAGGACACGCGCTTTGGTGACACCAAGGCCATGCTGCTCTTCGAGAACCCGCAGGATCTGCTCAAGGCCATCGAGGCCGGCGTCGACATCAAGGAAGTCAACATCGGTTCCATGGCTCACTCCAAGGGCAAGGTCGTCGTCACCAACGCCGTCGCTATGGGCGATGACGACGTCAAGACTCTCGAGGCCCTCAAGGCCAAGGGCGTCAAGTTCGAGGTCCGCAAGGTTCCTTCGGATTCCTCCGAGGATCTCGACGCCATGTTGAAGAAAGCTAAGGCCGAACTGGCCGCTCAAGCATAGTAAAGGAGGGTCCGATACATGTCTGCAATCACTATTCTGCTTGTTGCGATTGTCGCGTTGCTTGCCGGTATGGAAGGCATTCTGGATGAGTTCCAGTTCCATCAGCCGCTCGTGGCATGCACGCTTATCGGTCTCGTAACCGGTCACCTTCAGGAGGGCATCCTCCTGGGCGGTTCGCTCCAGATGATGGCCCTTGGCTGGGCTAACGTCGGCGCCGCCGTCGCGCCTGACGCCGCTCTGGCCTCGGTCGCCTCTTCGATCATCATGGTGCTCGCCCTCAACGGCGGCGCTACTGATCCGTCGAAGGCCGTTACCGCCGCCATCGCCGTCGCCGTCCCGCTGTCGGTCGCTGGTCTGTTCCTGACCATGATCTGCCGTACCCTGGCTACCGCTATCGCTCACGCCATGGACGGTTGCGCCGAGAAGGGCGACTTCGCCGGCATCGAGCGTTGGCAGTACATTGCCATCCTTATGCAGGGCCTTCGTATCGCCATCCCGGCAGTACTTCTGTGCATCATCCCGGCCGAGGCTGTTACCAACGCGCTTAACGCTATGCCCGACTGGCTGTCCGGCGGCATGGCTGTCGGCGGCGGCATGGTCGCTTCCGTCGGTTACGCCATGGTCATCAACATGATGGCCACCAAGGAGACCTGGCCGTTCTTCATCCTCGGCTTTGTCCTTGCTGCCATCCCTCAGCTCACGCTGATCGCTCTTGGCCTCATCGGCATCTCCCTTGCCCTCATCTACCTTGGCCTTAAGGATCTGGCCAAGCAGGGTGGCGGCATGGGCGGTGGCTCCGGCGACCCGCTCGGCGACATTCTGAACGATTACGAGTAGGAGGGGAGTGATACATATGGCAGAGAACAAGATTCAGCTCACCAAGGCTGACCGCAAGAAGGTTTGCTTCCGTCATCAGTTCCTTCAGGGCTCGTGGAACTACGAGCGTATGCAGAATGGCGGCTGGTGCTTCGCAATGATCCCTGCGATCAAGAAGCTCTACACCAGCAAGGATGACCAGATTGCCGCTCTTAAGCGCCACCTGGAGTTCTATAACACCCACCCCTATGTTTCCGCCCCCGTCATTGGCGTTACCCTCGCTCTCGAGGAGGAGCGCGCCAACGGTGCACCGATTGACGACGTCGCCATCCAGGGCGTCAAGGTCGGTATGATGGGCCCGCTCGCCGGCGTCGGCGACCCCGCCTTCTGGTTCACCCTTCGCCCGATTCTGGGCGCTCTGGGCGCTTCCATGGCCCTGTCCGGCAGCATCGCCGGTCCGCTGCTGTTCTTCTTCGCGTGGAACATCATCCGTTACGCTTTCCTGTGGTACACGCAGGAGTTTGGCTACAAGGTCGGCTCCTCCATCGCCAAGGACCTCTCCGGCGGTCTGATGGGCAAGGTCACCGAGGGTGCTTCCATCCTGGGTATGTTCATCATCGGCGCCCTGGTCGAGCGCTGGGTGTCCATCTCCTTCACCCCGGTCGTCTCCAAGGTCACGCAGTCTGCTGGCGCCTTTATCGACTGGGCTAACCTGCCCTCCGGTTCTGAGGGTGTCAAGGAAGCACTGACGATGTATAACTCCATCGGTGCTAACGCCCTTGATCAGGTGAAGGTCACCACGCTTCAGGCCAACCTCGATCAGCTCATCCCCGGCCTTGCCGCCGTGTGCCTGACCCTGCTGGTCTGCAAGCTCCTCAAGAAGAAGGTCAGCCCGATCGTCATCATCCTGGCTCTCTTCGCCGTCGGCATCATCGGTCGCGTCTGCGGCTTCATGTAAGCACGCTTCGGCTTAAGACCGAGAGTTGCTAGGCAAGGGCTTTTGAGCCATTGAAACGGACCGCACCCGGTGGGTACACTGGATGCGGTCCGATTGTTTTATTTGGAGGGCGAGGCGCGCATGGCGCAATCTCAGAACAGCACGGTCGATCTGGCAACGCCGGCGACCTGCCTGATGGGGCTTACCAGCCACGGTAACGTGATGGTGGGCAATAAGGCGTTCGAGTATTACAACGAGCGCAATCCCGAGGATTATATTCAGATCCCGTGGGACGAGGTCGACTATATTGCCGCCGAGGTTTTGCGCGGCACCAAGAAGATCACGCGTTTTGCCATCTTCACCAAGGACAACGGTCACTTTACGTTTTCGACGCGCGACGACAAAGAGACGCTTCGTGCTGTCCGCAAGTACGTCGACGAGGATAAGCTCGTGCGTTCGCCCGACTTTATCGATGTGACTGCCAAGGGCGCCAAGAGCATCCCCTCCGTTATCAAAAACCTCTTCCACAAAGGCAACTAGTCATTAAAGAGCGCCCCCCAAAGTGGGGCGCAGTTTCCCATGGGGCTCGATTGGGAAAGTGCATCCCAGTTCGAGCGCCGATTCCGGGATGTAGTTTCCGGAACGGGGTCGTTTGGGAAACCGTGTCCCGTTTCGAGCCGAAATTCTGGGACACAGTTTCCAGCGAGGTCCCATTGGGAAAGTTTGACCCAGAATTTGCCTGGATAGTGGGACACACTTTCCGGAGGGCTGTTCCACCGCAACTTCGAAGAGTGGCTATACGCTGTATTACAACGGCGTAAATCTGCTACACTAGTACACATGCCTCCGTAGCTCAGGGGATAGAGCACCGCTCTCCTAAAGCGGGTGTCGACGGTTCGAATCCGCCCGGGGGCACCAGGAAAATCGCAGGTCAGGAGTTATTTTTGCTTCTGACCTGTTCTGGTTTTTGGGCTAAGAACTGCTTTTGTTTGTAAATCTGGTAAGTAAATTATTTAACTTACCGAGTTTTCCACTGAAAACAGGAAATCACCATTTTGGGGATAAAAAGTTTTCAACAGCCGTTAGTCGGTTCCATTTTGGTGAAGCGCTTCCTCATTTTGGGTAAAAAATATCACCATTTTGATGATTCGACTGCTTTGAGTTTTTGATAAAAACGCCTGTTCAGAAGCTTGTGCTATACCCATTTTGGTGAGACCAATTAATAGAGAAATATACTATAAAGAAATAGGGACGGCGATGCCGTCCCCTTCGCTCGCGGAGCTCGCTGCGCGGCCACGTACCGTGTCCTTGCCGCCGGCTACGCCGCCGATTTATTCGCTCACTTCGTTCGCTGATTGATGGACTAATCAGATTTATCAGTGACCCCAGTCATAAGTGCAGCAATTGATATGTTGAATCCATTGGCAATTTTAGAGAGGTTAGAAAGACTGACATTTCTTCGCCCGACCTCTATCGAGGCGTAGTAAGACCTGTCCATGTCAATGCGGTTCGCAAATTGCTCTTGTGAGTAACCAGACTCTGATCTGAGTTCTTTGCAGCGTAGACCAAAGGATTGTTGTAGCGGCGAGATATCCATGACAAAAAGAGTCATGGATTGTTGTATTTATGCCAACGGACTATATACAACAATCCCAGTTAAGGCGCATAATTACCTCTATTGGAAAGCGCTCTGATGCCCAGTCGGATAGGGCACGGAAAAGGAATGGAACCGCACAATGACTCAGGGAAAGCACTTCGCTGCCGGAGGCGACCACTTCGCCGCACTGCCAAACAAAAAGATTCACACTCCGAAGGGGATCGCGCGTCTGACCGTCACCGCGGCGACCATGGCCGCCATGACCGGATCGAGCCTCATCTCACCGTTCACGGCATTCGCCCAGACCGGTGACGGGGGCACACAGCACCCCGCCGTGATGTCGCCGATCGCCGCCCACGCCGGCGCGGCATCCGGTACCGGCGCGAAATCCGCCGCACAGACCATCGCGGACCTGCAGAAGGCAGTCAACGAGGCGAAGGCGAAGGAGGACGCCGCCAAGGCAGCCTACGATGAGGCCGCCGGTCCCTACAACGAGGCGGCTTCCGCCCGCGACCAGGCCAAGGCATCCTACGATTCTGCAGTCAACGCCGGTACGGCAGCCGACCGAGCGGCAATGGACGAGTACGCCCGTCAGGTCGCAGAGGGCAAGGACGCCGCCGATGCCGCCGGCAAGGACCTCGAGCAGGCGAAGGCGGGTCTCGCAGCCGCCAAGGCGGATGCGTCCGAGAAGGACGAAGCGTACCAGTCCGCCCTCAAGGCGGCTCAGGATGCCAAGGATGCCTTCGATAAAGCCAAGGCAGATGCTGTAAGCGCCACCCCGGAGGCAATCAGTGCCGCCGTGCAGGCCGTGCGCGACGCCCAAGATGCCGTGAGCAGGGCACAGGCCGACCTCGCCAACGCCAACGCGACGCTTGCCGATGCCCAGTCCAAACTGGTTGCGGCCCAGTCTGCAAAGGATTCCGCAGATACCGTCCTCGCCGCAGCCCAGCAGAACAAGGACACGGCGGACGCGAAGGCCGCAGCCGCCAGCGCCGCCTACGAGCAGGCGAAAGCCGACCTCGCCGCAGCGGAGGCCGGTGCCAGCGGTCCGGAGTACGATGCGGCAAAACAGAAGGTCGCGGACGCAGAGGCAACCCTCGCCGCCGCACGAGCGGTGCAGTCCCAGTGCGAGTCCGAGCTCGAGCAGGTGCAGTCCGCCGCGGCAACGGCACAGACCGAGCTAAATGATGCCCAAGCATCCCTCTCTGCGAAGCAGCAGGCCGCGGTCGATGCCGCGTCCGGCGTGAACGACGCCCAGTCCGCACTCGATGCCGCGAACTCCGACCTCGATGCGGCCAAGCAGACGAACGCCGATGCCATCGCCAAGCTGGATGCCGCGAAGCGGGCTGTCAAGGACGCCGAGTCCGCCAAGGCAGCCGCCGACGAAGAGCTTGCGAACGCCAAGACCGCAAAGGATACCGCTGACGCGGCCGTGACCGCCGCCCAGCAGAAGGTCGATGAGGCCCAGGCGAAACTCGATTCCGCCGACGCGCAACTCAAGCAGGGAGCCATCGGCTTCTTCCGTGCCATGGGTGCCGATGACGCAGTCAACATCATCCTGAACGCCAAATATGCCGGAAAGACCGAAGTCGGCAACTCCAAGGACGCCACGTCTCTTGACAATATGCTCAATGCGATCAAGTGGATGAAGTCCGTCAACGACTACCGCAAGTCGGTCGGCCTGTCCGAGCTCCATGTCACCTACAAGCTCATCGCCGGTGCGATCGCAGATGCCAACTACAGCGACACCGTGCTCGATCATGCCCGTCAATATGATTTTGCCGAAAACCTGGCATGGAATTACGGAATCGATCCGAGTGGGCAGTGGATCGAGCAGGAGAAGGGCTTTTTCGACAAGGCAACGGAGGCCCTTTATGGAGTCACCGGTCTTGTCGGCAAGGATGCCTATGATTTCTATGCAAAGAACGGTGTCGCAATCAACCATTGGATTGCAGACAACTGCCACTGGGAGAACGGCAGTAGCGGCACCGTCGGCCATTACATGAACATCATCAATCCCGAACTCGCCGTTATGGGAATGGCAACCTGCACCAAGGGCACCATGTCCGGGCTTCAGACGCAGTGCTACACCGCAGAGATCTCCGGCTGGTCCGGCTCCGGTTGGAACATGAACCCCATCTCCGTCGACGAGTACGAGCAGAAGCTGACCTCCTATATCAACGGTCTCAAGAACGCCAAGAGCGCACTCGACGCAGCCAAGGCCGATCTCGCATCCAAGCAGCAGGCAGCCGCCGGCGCCGCCGCAACCGTCCAGCAGAAGCAGGACGCAGCGGATTCCGCACAGGCAGATGTCGATGCCGCGAAGCAGGGCGTTGCCGATGCGCAGCGTGCCGTCGATGCCGCAAAGGCTGATGTCGCCGCCAAGCAGCAGGACGTCACGGATGCCCAGACCGAGCTTGATGCGGCGAAATCGGACCTCGATGCTGCCAACGCGGCAGTCGATATGGCAAAGTCGACCGTCCAGCAGAAGCAGGTCGCCTTTGATGCCGCCAATGCGGTCGTAACGGCCGCACAGACCAAGCTGGATTCCGCCAAGGCGGACACAGAGGCCAAGCAGCAGGACGTCATGGATGCGAACGCCGATCTCGCGAAGTTCTTCCAGGACGTCGCCGACGCCAAGAAGGCGCTCGATACCGCAAAGAGCGTCCATGACGCGGCGGCAGCCGATCAGGTCGAGAAGGCGACCGTCCTCGCCGCCGCCGAGCAAAAGGCAGACGCCACCGCACGCGCCCTCGCGGATGCCCAGCGTGCCGTCGATGCCGCAAAGGCCGACACCGGCGTTGCCGCCGACAGGCTTACCGGCTCCCAGACCGATCTCGAGGACGCACAGTCGAACCTCGACATCCTCACCGGCCTTGCCGCGAAGCTCGCAGAGACACAGCAGCGCGAGCAGGATGCAGCAAAGGCCGTCAATGACACCAAGGCCGCCCTCGATGCCGCGAAGGCGGATACCGCCGCCGCCGAGTCCCTGGTCTCCGCCGCCGAGCAGGCGAAGGCGCAGGCAGACGCCAAGCTGTCGAAGCTGAACTCCATCGATGCCGGCGCGGCGATCGCTTCCGGCCATGATGTGAACGCGGATGACGCCCTCAACGCGCTTTTCGCCGCCGCCGTCGAGGCACGCGCCAAGATCGCGCCCGCCAAGGCCATCTTGGACGAGAAGCAGGCCGCGGTGGACGAGCTCCAGCCCGGCTACGATGCGGCACTCGCCGCCTACGAGTCGGCGAAGTCCGACCGCATCGCAGCGGAGCAGAAGCTTTCCGATGAGATTGCACGACAGAAGGCAGAGGAGGCTACAAAGCAGGAGGCCGCAAAGGAGCAGGCGGCATACAGCCCGAAGCATCTCGCCGGCACGGAGACCACCCAGACCGGCAGCCTCGCCCAGACCGGCGACCGCGCGGGACTCATCGGCGAGACGTTCGCCATCGGCGGTACCGTCCTCGTGGCAGCCGGCGTCTTCCTCGATCAAAAGAAGCGCCGCGGGCAGATGTAAAAGCGAGCCGGGCGTTGGATATCGGCTGGTGTCCAACGCCCGGTTTCATGGACAGGGAGATCGGTGTGAGAACAAAGGCTATTATCGTTGCGCTTCTGGTGTGCCTTTCGGCACCTCAACTTGGATGTGCCAGCGTTGCAAAGCAAGGGAGCGGCTCTACGGAAAGGGCCGCCACAGCGGTAAAGAATAAAGACAAAAAGAAGCCGAGCGAAGAAAAGGCGGCGCAAACCTCTGGAACCAAGACCGAGGAGAAGAAAGAATCCGACAGCAAGGACGAGCAGTCCGATGACTCCAAGAAGGAGGACAACAAGTCCTCCGACTCGTCGAAGTCGGATAGCAAGGGAGATTCCTCCCAGTCTAAGCAGAATTCCGGCAATTCGCAGGGTTCCAGCAGCAACAATTCCTCTTCCAACAGCGGTAGCCAGAAGAAATGGGTTGCCGAGCAGGGCCACTGGGAAACCGACTACAGCCAGGTCTGGGTACCGAACGTGGTATACACGCGTCATCCCCGCTATTGGGTAAACCACGGTGGTACTATGGTAGGACCCTTCGATTCATCCGATGCCGCCTACGCTTGGATTATTAACGATGGCGAAAACGGCGGTATCGGTGGATCCGTTGTAGATGATTCGTATACCACCTCTGAAGACCAGGGACATTATGAACAGCAGGCTACGGGGCAGCATTGGGTTGTCGACGTCGCCGGCCACTGGGAGTAATGTGCATCGTTCCTCTCCTCTTACATTCGGTAAATAAATATTCTTTTGCGGGCGGCCGGTTTCGGCCGCCTTTTTTAGACGCCCAGTCTGGGAGCAAACGATAGGAAAGCAATCAAACGAGAGGCCGTTCCAAAAGAATCCGGCGGTGCCGGATGCTTCGGGCAAAACCTTCCGCAAATCGGTAAGGTCTTCCATCAACTTGCTCCAGCCCTCGCCCGGAGTCCGCTGCGCGGTAATGCAAAAACTCGGCATCCCTCGCATTCGCATTACCGCTCCGCTCTCGCTACAGCGAATTTCTAACACTCAGCATCCTTCGCGTTAAAAATTCGCTTCCGCTCACGGTCTCCGCTGACACTACGACACCGCGAAGCCTTTCGCTCGAAACGAGGCCTCTCGTTTCGTGTCTACGCTACGCTCCGCCCAATCACCGTTCCGGAGATTGCAAGATGTACGTAAATGGCCATAATTACATGTAAACATGAACTATGGCCATTTACGATCTTGCTTTTCCCTCCTACGGGAAAAGAAAACAGGCAAAGCCGAGTTCCGTTTCGCGCGAAACGGTTTTGCATCCGAGAAAAACTCGGCGCACCTTTCCAAATCTTGTTTCGGAGGCCACTCCGAAACTGAAGGGATGAAAATGAGACGAAGCGAGAAAGTCGAAGCGACGTTGACCCCTGGAGAAAAAGAAACCCTTCAACAACTTTGTGACGAAGCCGGTTGCACAGAAGCTGAACTAATCCGCTCCGTTTTGATTAACCGTTCGATTTCTCTCGACGATCTTGAGACTGGCAAGAAAACTGAACGCGTAAAAAATAAAACGCTGCAGAAACAGGGGCGCAAACACGCGTCGGAAAAAACTGACGAGCGCGGTGAAGCCATCGCCGAGAAACACGACGTTTCGTTTCATGTGATGCTGACCGCTCCAGAAAAAAAGGCGATCGAACAGCGGGCGGCAGTGCTTGGCGTCTCTGTAAGCGAGTTAGTTCGCCGCAGCGCGATCTACGGAAAGATTGAATCATTCAATTTCGATATTGCTGAAGTTGAAAAACTCCATCATGAGTTATTGAAGGAAGGAACGAACCTCAATCAGCTGATGTATTTTGTGAACGCCCAGGGGCTTCCCGCGTACAACGAGAAAGCTGTTTTCCGCACACTCGAAAAGGTTTACCAAAATGCTCGAAAGGTCGACCGGTTCATCGAGGAACTTGAAAAGCGTTATCACGTTGACTATGTTCCCCACGACTATCTGGCAGATGAACCAGACAACAGAAATCTTTAAGTCGGAACACAGCTGGATCAGTTTTGCAATTGAGTGCAATTACTCGTTTAGTTAATTCCAATATTTCAAAAAACGTCTTTCGGAAAAGGAAGGGAATGATTTTATATATCTGAGGACGTTCAGCTATAACTACTCCGCAAAATCGAAAAGGGTCGAACCGAAGTGGAATGTGAGCGCGCAAGGAGATGCGGAATCGATGAGAGCCTCAAAAAAAATTACTGCAGTGTTATCATCTTTCATCCTCTCTATTCTTCCATTTCTGATTCTATGGGCGGCTTGGTCAGTCCTCCCTGATACAATTCCCGCTCATTGGAGTGGGGGTGTGGTTGATCGATGGGGTAATAAGCTTGAATTGCTGGTTGTTCCGCTGTTTTCTCTGATTGGTTCTATTGCAATTTCTGTGTACCTTATTGTTTCCACGCGGCGAAGAGAGTTCGCGGATTTCTCTGTTCGAATGCGACGGGACTTTGTTGCGTGCTATATTTCTAGTCTTCTTTTATCGACAACCTGCTCAGTGATAATTGCCGTTTGGGTTCAGTTGATTCTTACGCAAAACACTACGGTTGATGGGGGGCTTGGGCTATCGATCCTGTATTCCCTTCCCGGGCTATATGTGATCTTGTGCGCTTTGCCGCCTTTTTATGCGAGCGGCGAGAGCAAAAAGGCAGAGCGCCTGATAACAGTTCTTATTGGCGGCGCGGAGATTGTTCTTTGTGGAATAGTGCTTGAAGGTTCGGCTGCCTCTTATGCGATGATTGGACTGATGATTCTGTTCTGTGCGTTTGAGATTGTGTCACAGGTAAGGGATAGCCGGTCCTTATGAGTTGAATTACGCGCGTGCGGATATAAAGGTTGGCATGTTAAGCTGGTCGTTTTCTCGTTCTGGGACATTTGCAGTAGGATGAGTGGGACTAGGCGCGCTGCGGTGCGATGGTGACGGTTGAGACTTGTATCGCTGCAAATCCGCTGATGCACATTTTGCTATTGGGCTTGAAGGTGGGACCGACAGGCCTTTGTTTGGGATGTTCTGGTCGTCCAACGCGTGTTGCACGGCTTTATATTGTTACGCTCGTTCGGCGCTCCGTTGGAGCATTTCCGGGTTTGTCGGCATCATAACTTGGACAAGTGACACGCTTGCCGGGACGGTTGTAACGCCGCGCCGGTTCCGTGTGCTCCTTCGTTGTTGGCCTGTCCAGCCGGGGGCGGATTCGGCCTCATGTTGTGGCGCACGGCCTTCAGGGGCTTCCCCTGGCGAGTTATGTTCGTCCGTATGGGTAAGGGTCGGGTTGAGCTGACAATCCCGTGTTGGAAGGGGCTTACACCACGCGCGCGATGACAGAGATTGAGTGGCTGGGCGGCCGTGTGACGAAGGTGCCGGAGTTCGCCCTGGGCGATGCGTTCGGCGAGAGCGTCCAGGCGGAGCTCGATTTCGGGTTCGACGATGTGTTGGAGGGCCTTTGGGTCGAGGTGCGCCATCATGAGCCGGATGAGGACTCGGACGGCTCATGATGGCGCACCTCGACCGCGTCTTCTGCATCCTTTACGAGGCGCAGCCGAGGGTCTGCCGCGTCGCGGGGGAGCTCGTGAACCTTTCGCGGGCCTGCGCGTTGTCCTGTCTCATGCTCGGATCTCCCTACCCGCCAGGCGCCCTCGAGGCCCTGGCCGCGTGCGCTCGATACCTCTGCGGTCCGGCTTTCACGTCCGACCTCGCCGCCCGCGCCCGCGCGCGGATCCCATCCGGCCTCACGCGCTTGAATATCGAGCTGAGCCCAAACGATGACCCACACCCCATCGGTCTTCATGATGATGCCTCGATGAGCCAGCTCGCCCAGAGCTTTCGATACAGTCGGTTGAGTCGAACAGACTTTTTTCGAGCTTGTCCTGACGCATGAAAAGACCTTTTGTAAGTTCTTTTCCGTTGGCATCCTTCCTATTAGGCCCCAAGGATGACGATTCCAATACGGACGACACCAAAACCGGCATCGACGGTTCCATGGACGATTCGGATTCAAAATAGGCCTGTTAGTTGAGCCACTTCTTTGCCGGTGTCGTATACGAAACCGCTATACCCGCGGCAATTGCCATGAGACAGCTCACGATGAATCCGAACTCATACTTCAAAACGTTTGTTGCGGTCAGGGCGATAATCAACACAGTCGCAATTTGCGGAATTATCATTATTACGAAGAGATTGATTCCTTGTTTGGCCGAAGTCGCTGAGTGAGTCTGGCTTCGTTGATTCAGGTTGTAGCTGACAACAAAAGCGATCAGTTCGCTTGATACGGGGCCGACTACATAGAAAAAGATTGCGTCAATGAAGCCTATAGTGTTGTAAGTGTTGTAAGTTGTTTCGCCGGAAAAAACAGCGTATAAAGCATATCAAAATCTTGGCTGATTCATGTATGAGTAGGAGAAGACCAAGAGCGTCAATATTGCTACTAGCAGAAGTGCATTCAGGATAAATCGTTTGCTTTTCATCGATCGCTCCTTCCGGGTGACTCTTATATGTAATTCTACAATAGCCATTATTTTCAAAGAATATGACTGTCCTAAATAACGTGCACTTTCGCTGGAGGGTCGCTGTTTGGCGGTCCTCTTTTTTGCACAGGCGCGGTGGGATGGTAATATCGGGCGGGAGTCAGCCGCTCTGATAGAATCGTCCTTGCTGTCGGCAGCCCTCGTGCCGGGCAGAGCCCTCCATTTGATGGGAGGTGATGCCCATGACCGATTTCACCGAGCTCGTGAAGCTCCTGACCGCTACGGTCTCGCTCCTCACGGCCCTTGTCGGCCTTTCCAAGGCACTCAAGCAGGGTTCGAAGCCCAAAAAGAAAGGCCACCGTCGCTAAGACGATGACCCAACTTCATTAAGCAACGGCTCTGCCCAGCTCTCTACAACTTGGGCTGCCGTCGGCACCATTTTACCCTCCTGACGAGGAATTCGTCCATATTTCAAAAATCAAATCCTGTTCGCGCGTGGGCGTAAACTTTTAGTTGGGCAAATCCGGCAGATTGGAGCTTGAAACATGAGGGATATGCACCTCATGTCGCTCATAAAACGTCTCCTGACCTCGAAGGAGAACGTTTTTTAGCGACAGAAGGAGACATAAATATGATCTGGTTTACCAGCGACACCCACTTCGGGCATGAGAACGTGCTGAGGTTCACCGACCGCCCGTGGGAGACGATTTGGCAGATGAACGACGCCATCGTCGACAGCATCAACGGCAGGGTCGCCGCGGACGACGAACTGAACTGCACCCCAAAACTTGGACGGCTTAAATAAAAGCTACTGGAGTGGGAAGGATAAACTGGACTTTCTTTTAAGGATCCTCAAGCGTATTGCCGCTCGTATTCCACTGGAGACATGTAGCCCAGGGTGGAATGCATGCGCACCCTATTGTAATAGAGCTCTATGTACTTGAAGATGTCCTGCTTGGCCTCGTCCCTCGTCCCATAGCTCCTCTCTTTCACCAATTCCCTTTTCAGCGTCTTGAAGAACGACTCGGCCACCGCGTTGTCCAGCGGCGTGCCGGGCCTTGATACCGACTGGACTATGCCATGCGAGTCCAGACACCGCTGGAAGGAACGGGAGGTGTACTGCGCGCCCTGATCGTCATGGAAGACGAGGCTGCCGTCATCTGGCGGACCCTCCCTGCCGACCGCCTGCTCCATCGCGTCGATCGCGACCTTCTCGGTGATGCGCTCGGACATTGACCAGCCCACGACCTTGCGGGAGAAGGCGTCTATCACGGCTGCGAGATAGAGCCACCCTTCTCTTGTGGGTATGTAGGTGATGTCGCCCACCCAAAGCCTGTTGCGCTCGCCCACGGTGAAAGCGCGCTCTACCAGGTTCAACCGAGGGTCTCCCGGCTCGACCTTCTTCTGGATGCGGTGTTTTCGGGTCGCGCCCTTTCCGGCAAGTCCGAGCTTCTGCATGATGCGGAGCACGCGCTTCTCGCTCACGACGATGCCGCTTTTTCGCAGTTCGCGGTTGATGCGCCGGTAGCCGTAACGGCCCTTGTGCCGCTCGAAGGCCTCGACGACGAAACCTTCGATCGCCTCCCGCTCTATCTGGGCGTCGGACTTCTTCCGGCCGAGATACTCGTAGAAACCGGATTTCGAGACTTTCATCAGCCCGCATGCCTTCTTGATGGGGCCGATCTCGCCCCTATGCTCTTTGAGGAACTCGAACCTCACGCATGGTCTTGACTCAAGAAGGCCCGGAAATTTTTTAGTATCTCGTTCTCGCGCTCGAGCTCCTCGACCTTCTTCTTGAGCTTCACGATCTCGTAGTCCTTGTTGATCTTCGGGGAGCCGTTTCCGGGGAACGCGCCGTCTCCCATCTCCTCGTATTCGCGGGCCCAAAAGCCTCCCATTTCTCATGTCCAAGAAATGGGAGGCAGTTCAAACTCTACATCCTGGGGGATTTCTCATTCAAGATGACCGCCCAGGACGCCTACGGGCTGCGCAAGCAGATCGCCTGCAGGCGCATCCACCTCGTCCCGGGAAACCACGACAAGGACTGGACCCAGCCGGCGGTCGCTGGCGCCTTCACCGTGGAGCCGCCGATCTGCGTGCTCAAGATCGACGGGCAGAAGATCGTCCTGTGCCATTACCCCATGGCCGACTGGCAGGGCATGAGCCATGGATCGTGGCACCTCCACGGGCACATCCACAGCAGCGGCGGCGCGTACAACGAGTTCAACCGCAAGCAGGGGCTTCTGCGCTACGACGTCGGCTGCGATGCCAACGGGCACTCCCCGGTGAGCCTCGACGAGCTGAGGGAATGGTTCGCCGGAGTCGACGAGCCGTGCGGCCGGGTGAAATGGCCCTGGTGGGTCAACGAGACCGGCGACAGGCAGGTCGAGCGCGAGCTGGCGGCGTACAAGAGGGAAGAGGCGATCCGATGACGGTCTATGTGACAGGCGACATCCACAGTGGGCTTGACATGCAAAAGCTCCGCGACTGGGAGCTTGGGGATGGCCTTACCGGCGACGACTATCTCATCGTTGCCGGTGACTTTGGCTTTCCGTGGAACTTCTCTGCCGAGGAATGCGCCGACATCGCCTGGCTGGAGTCGCGCCCCTACACGGTACTGTTCGTCGACGGCAACCACGAGCGCTTCGACCACTGGGGGGAGCGCCCCATGGAGCCGTGGCGCGGCGGGCTGACGCAACGTTTATCGGATACTTCGCCCATCCGCCGCCTCATGCGCGGGGAGGTCTTCGAGCTCGACGGATCGACGGTCTTCACCATGGGCGGTGCCACGAGCGTGGACAGGGAATACCGCGTGCCGTATTCCAGCTGGTGGCCTCAGGAGCTCCCGGACGAGCGCGATTTCGATACCGCGCGGGCAAAGCTCGACGAGGTCGGCTGGAAGGTCGACTGCGTCATCACCCATACCTGCTCGACGCGCATGCTCTCGCCGACGCTCTACCCGGACCTAGGCTGGGAGCGCCCTGATGTGGACCGGCTGACCGGATTCCTCGACGAGCTCGAGGACCGCCTGGACTACAAGCGCTGGTATTACGGCCATTTTCACCGAGACGGCAACCCGGACGAACGTCATACCGTGCTATACGACCGGATCGTGAGGCTCGGGGACAAACTCCTGCCGTGGGGTTCGTTCTGATGGCTATCTATGTGACAGGCGACGTGCACGGCAGGGCCGAGTACGGGGCCAGCAGGTTCGCCTTCAGGTTTTGGCCGCTGGGCCGGACCCTGACGCGCGATGACGCGGTGATCGTGGCCGGCGATTTCGGCTTTGTCTGGGATGGATCCAACGCCGAGAAATACTGGCTCGACTGGTTCGAATCGAAGCCGTGGACCACGTGTTTCGTAGACGGCAACCATGAGAACCACCACGCCCTGGCAGAACTGCCGGTGCGGGAGTGGAGCGGCGGTCTCGTCCATGAGGCGCGACCGCACGTGCTGCACCTGATGCGTGGAGAGGTGTTCGACATCGACGGGCTCACGGTCCTTGCCATGGGCGGCGCCGCGAGCAACGACAGGCAGAATCGCAGGGAGGGGAGGAGCTGGTGGCCCGAGGAGATGCCGAGCGAGGAGGAGATGGACCACTGCCGCGCCTCGCTTGACCGCGTGGGCTGGAGGGTCGATTGCGTTGTGACTCACGAGGCCCCTGCTGCCCTTGCTGAGGTGCTGTGCCGCGAGCATGGACGCGGGTATCGTGGCGACCGGCTGCAAACTTTCCTGGGCGAGCTCGACGGGCGGCTCGGCTACCGAGCCTGGTTCTTCGGCCACTACCACGGCGACAAATGGTGCGACGCCAGGCATCGCCTTATCTACCGAGACATCGTGCCGATCGAAGATGCTGCACCCGGCTCTAGGAACCTTCTAGAAGTGCTCTAGAAGGTTCCTAGAAATCAGCCGCCTGACAGGAGAGGTGCGGGGCTACTCACCTTTCATCTGGGTCATGACCTCGATCTTGGCCTCGGCCACGGCCGCACGCTGCTCGGAGGCGGCAAGGCAGTCCTTGAGGGCGGCGACCTCGGCCATCAGGTCGCGCTGGGCCAGGAGTGCGTCGTTCAACTCGGCTTGGGCTTTCAGCGCGGCGTCACGCTCGCCGCGCAGGCGCTCGATCTCATCGACCATGGCCACGGCCTCGGCATGGAGCTGGACGACCTGCCTGTCGAGCTCCCTGGCATCGGCGAGGTATCTGACGCTCGCGGCGTGGAGCTCGTTGTTCTCGAGCTCGAGGCTCGCGGTATCGAGCTCGAACTTCTCCTCGATAAAGGCAACCCGCTCATTGCAGTCGGCCTCAAGTCTTTCGTTCCGGTCTCTCGCCTCGACGAGCTTGCGGTTGAATTCGTCGAGCTGGGCCCTGAGCAACGCGTTCTCGGTCCTGAGGTCGCCCGTCTCGTGCAGCAGCTTCTCCCGCCACGTCGCCTCGATCCGCTCGGCGGCCTCATCGAGGACGGACTTCACGCCGTAGATCTCCCTGATTTTCTTCTCGTTTGCCATGGTGCGGCACTCCAATCAACAACGGGCATGGCTCCGCCATGCCATATGGCTGGGAACAATGCACGGCCGCTGTTGATTTGTGTTCGCCCTGCGATCGGTGAGTTCTAAAAGGCGTCTCAAGTCATGCGTTCACGCAGGTTTTCGGTTGGAGAAATACCGCACGTTTTCATGGTAACACGTGCCTTAAAGAACGGGCGGCCATATCGATTCGTTGTAAATAGCGTCTACGACGTGTTGGTGGCAGGAGGTGAGGGCGTTAAAGATGTCGAGAATGATTGTGGGAGTATTTTAGATACAGGCATGAGAAAGGGTCGAATCGAAGTGTCTGGCCGGACGCCAATTGTCCGGGAACTGTTTCGGTTCGACCCTGCTTCATTCTACATCCGCGGCATGTTCTTGTGGGCATCCTGACGGTGACCGACTCTCACGACCTCGATAGTCGGTTTGTGGGCTTAAAGTTTCGGAGGCTCCCAAGCGTTTTCAATCGCGGCGCGGTAGATTGCGGCGTAATTAAGCATCCAGCTGCCATCACCAACTTTTTGAATATACCCCTTATCCTTCAGAGAGGTATAGGCCCGGGATATCGTGTTCTTACTCAGGCGGTAGTGATCCTCAATCCATTTGCTTTTAGCGCAGAAGCCCATGGGCCGTTTGTTTTTGGAAGGTTTTCCAAACTTCCATACAAGGCCGAGGATGAGACGCTCGGCGGCAACGGTGGTGACGCAGCACGCCCACTCGGGCACTGAAATAAAAATAGCCTTATCCATTTTTCCCGTAATCTCTCGTTGCTCAGTAGCATCATCGCTAAATATGTCGGAAATCGACGGAAGCTCGCTCATGTTTACCACCTAATCAAGGTGGGCGGTACGACCTTCAAGCTGCTTGAAAAGCTCGTAGAACGTGCTTTCAAACATGTAATTAGAGCGATGGATCTGGATGAGCTTGCCGGACTCTCGCATAAACTTGCGTGCGGTGTTTTCGCTCCAGCCAGTGAGTTCGCGGATATCGTTAACGCGGAGCAACCGATCGCACTGAGCGGCACCAGTGGGGAAAGTCGGTGTGGACGCCTGAGTGCTAATCTTTGGAGTAGCCATGATGAGCTATCCTTTCAATGAGGGCCCTCCCTGTGCTTGTAAGACGTACCAGGTTCATAAGCACTTGGGGGGCCGGTTTCTATGACTACATGCGTAGCCATCTGACAGCTTTAGCATGTATTAAAACTCATTAGATGTCAATCAAATAAAGCATCTACCTGCGGAAACGGTATTATAGTACCGTAATATTATGAAATAAACGATGAATGAAAAACATGCTATTTCTCGCTTCTCTGTATATAGGCGTTGATGAAGGCTTCGTAGCCTTTAACTGCTTTTATTTCTGATTGTTGAACGAGGCTTGTATACGTTTTGAGCGTGATATTGGGGTCCGCGTGGCCAAGAATACCTTGCACGCTTCTAACGTCCGATCCGTTCGCCAGCATAAAAGTGCTTACACAATGCCTGAGCTGATGCGGGCAGATGCCCTTATATAGTTTTCCGCCAGTCGAATTGTTCGGCTCATAGATTCCAAGATTGCAGCTAACTGCGAAATCGCGAAACCAATGGTTGAAGATGTAGTTTTTCATGTGACAGACAGTAGGGATCCCTTGCTCGACAGCAATATCGCTAATGATGGGAGTGCTGCCAGTCTGGGACAGCCCCAGAGAGGCCAGGAGCTCTTTTTGTATGGCTGACCATGATTGAAGACGTTCGGCCAAGGTTTCTCCAACGGGAATTTTGCGTTGACTTTCTTGTGACTTGGGTGCCCTCAGTTCATGGTCGTTGGTGTACTGCCTGTCAATTTTCAAGGTTTTATTGGCAGGGTCCCAATCGCGCCATTCGAGGCCCAGCATCTCGCCTTTCCGCATACCCGTATACACTAGTACTAGTGTACCAACAGCTTCGGCGGTGAGCTCAATGTGTTGAAGACGTGTGCATAGGGTAGCTACTTGGTCGATTGTCAGTGATTCTCTTTTGTTGCGTGGTCTGCGAACATGAACGGTAGCGCAGGGGTTTCGGTCAATTATTCTCTTTGCGACTGCATTCGACAAAATCTGACGCAGTTTCGCATTGATTCGTACAAGCTCTGATGGTTTGTATTTTCCCGTACGACGAGCTTCGGCATATGTTTCTTCGATTAGATCGGGAGTTAGCCCCTCAATTGTCTGAAACGCACCGAATAGGTCTTCGATATGCCTGCAATCGTACGCTTCTCTTTCATAGCTCGTTGGCGCAAGCTCGGTGTCCCTATTTTCATGAAAGGCCCAGCAGTAGGACGCAAGCAAAGTGGGCTTTTTAGTTTTAGTGATCGTGCCAGAGGAGTTGATTTCAGCCAGCTTGGCCTGCATTGCAGCCTTAGCTTCTGTTTTAGTCTTGCAACGAACTGTATAAGTTGGGGATCGTTTGTAGCGCCCCGTCTTAGGGTCCTTGACTCCAAGGGAAAAATAATAGCGATAGGTGTTAGGTGATCTCTTGTCTTTCCAACACGTGCCTCTTCCGCTAATTAGTGGCTGTTCTGACATCTTTGCGCTCCGTTTCTTTGAATAGTTTTCAACAATTCATTGAGTGCAGTTTAGCTAAAGCTGTTAGTAATATGTTTGTAAAAGCGTAGGCGCAGCTACCGGAGGCAAAAGACACAAACTGCTATGTTTATCTGCGGTTATATGATGTTCAATGATGCTTGATGAATGGTAGGGGGTAGCATTAAATCATATCTCCTAAAGCGGGTGTCGACGGTTCGAATCCGCCCGGGGGCACCAGGGAATATGACGGCGTCGCGGGAGCGGCGCCGTTTCTGGTTTGCGGGGGCCGCCGTGCTGCTCGCCCGTGGGGGGCTGGCATCTGTTTCCTAGAGTGCGCTGCGGTAAATCTTTCTCGCGTTGTCCAGCGTGAGCTTCCTGAAGCTGCCGAAGAGCTCTCCGCGGTTGATCTTGAGGCCCGGAATCATCTTTTCGATATCGTCCTCGGTGACTCCGAACTCCGATAGCGCGCGCGGCATTCCCAGCGAGACGAAGAAATCCTGCAGCTCGTCGATGGTCGCTTCGACCGCGTACTCGATTGCCTGCTCGGGGGTTACCTCCACATCGAGCTCGTCCGCGTCCGAATCGATGGGTTCGATGCCAAGGGCCTGGGCGCTGAACTCCAGGAAGCGCTCAGGGTGCTCTCGCCATACGTAGCGCATCCAGGCGGGGAAGATGACGGCGAGGCCGGCGCCGTGCGTGATCTTGGTGTCCAGTGCGGATAGCTCGTGCTCAAGGCCGCGGCAGGTCCAATCGCCGTCGCGCAGGGCGTTATGGGCGAGCGTACCCACCCACATGATCTCGGCGCGGGCGTCGTAGTCATCGGGGTTCTCCATCACCTTGGGCGCCGCCTCCCTCGCGGCGCGCACTAGCCCGCAGGCGATGTTGTCGGTTACGCCCACGGCGGGCTCGCCGGAGAAGAGTCGCTCCATGATATGGGCGATCATGTCGGTCACTCCCGCGGCGGTCTGGCAGGCGGGCAGGCTGAAGGTCAGCTCCGGGTCGAGGAAGGCGATGGCCGGGCGGTTGAGGTCCGTGTTAATGCTGCATTTGAGGTGCTCCTCGTCGTTGCTGATAACGCAGGAGTTAGAGGCCTCGGAACCGGATGCGGGGATGGTCACCACGCAGGCGACGTCGATGCGGTCGGCGGGAACGGCGCGCTTGCGGAAGAAGTCCCATACGTCGCCGTCGTATACCGCCCCAGTGCGATGGCCTTCGCGCAGTCCATGACGGAGCCGCCGCCCACGGGCAGGATGATGTCGGCGTCGTTTGCCCGTGCGAGCTCGACGCCTTCTCGTGCCAAGCCTATTTCGGGGTTTGGACGCACCCCTCCAAGCCCGATGTGCTCCACGCCCGCGGCATCGAGCGATGCCCTCATGCGGACGAGCGTTCCGCAGCGAACTGCGGAACCCCTGCCGTAGACAATGAGCGCTCAGCGGTAGCCGGAGGCGGACAGAGTCCCCCAACCTTGTCGGTCGCTTTTCGCCCAAAGACAAAGCGGGTGGGGGAGTAGAAGGAGAAATCGTTCATGGAGCTCCAATCTGGCGTTTCGCCCTACATGCGCGGAGGAGTTTTTCGGGCGCATCGCCTGCGTTCGCGTCGCAATCTCGGCGGCGCGGTGCGGTCCGTGGATTCCATCGTATCGCCCGCGGCACCCCTTACCGACGATTGAGGCGAGTCTGCATTTCGCGGCGCGACGTCCACCTGGCGGACGATATCCGTTCGCGACACGTGGCCGTCCCGGTCGCAATAGCGTATGCGCACCGGGTTGCCGAGATGGGCCTGCGACCCCTTCTCCTGATGCGAGCGCGCGAGACGGGCGAGCAGCGGCGCGAGCACCTGCTCGACCGTCTCCTCCCGATACCACGCCGCCACGGGCAACCCGTTCACGTCAAACCCGTACGTTCGCCATGCCATTCGCCTCGCCGCCTTCGCCGAACGAAACCGCGTATCCAGACCGCCGGTCCCCCACCCAGCACTTCGACGAGCCTTCGCGCTCACTTCTGCGGTCGGGATGCGCCCGCGAGGCGCTCGGCAGGCAGCGCCATTTCCGCTCGCTGTGTCGAGCGCGAGTGTCGAGAAGTCGCCATATGCCACTCAGATGTAGCATGGAGTGCCGAAGCGCACGCGCCCGTGACGAAACACTGGCGCCAACCCGTTCCGCGCACCACCCCGCCCGTAAGGTGTGTGGCGAAAGGAGGACCAGCCGCATGAACATCCCCGAGACACAGAGCCTACCTCGATCGCATTCCGCACGAGCTTCTCTGACATTTCCGCCCATTACCACGTGGAGGTCCCCGTCACGGAGATCGCCTACGCATACGACTACATCAATTCCCGGCATGCCCCGCGCAGGCAGGCCACGCTGAACGACGGGTCCGCGGCCCGGCAGGACGAATGACGCGCTTCGGCACAGGCCATGCCGAAACGCGTCACGCAAGCAAAGGAAGGAAGCCAACATCACATGAGCATCATCGCAGCACGCATCGACAACCGCCTGCTACACGGCATAGTGGCAACCCAGTGGGTACCCGAGTTCCGTCCGCAGCGTCTCATGGTCATCGATGACATCGTCGCCAACGACCCGACCAAGAAGGCCGCCATGCGGATGGCAAAGCCCTCGGGAGTCGCCCTCTCCATTATCAACAAGGAGACGGCTCTCACGAACTATCGGGCGGGCAAGTACGACGACCACACGGTCTTCATCGTGGCGCGAGACCCCCAGACCATCCTCGACGTCATACAGACGGGCCAGGTTGTTCCCACACTCGTGGTCGGAGGCACAGTCTTTCCCGAAGAGGGGTCAGACGCCGTCCAGGTGAGCAGTCGCGCCTACGTCACCAAAGACGAGCTGCCCGCATATCGAGCGATTGCTGGCACCGGCTGCGACATCACCGTTCGCTATGTGCCGGCCGACAAGCCCGTAGAGCTCTCCAGCATCATCACGCTTTAGCAAGGGAGTGAACTTATGACACCATCCATCATCCAGATAGCCGTCGTTACACTCATCGCCTTCATCTACGGAGCCGAGAAGAACGCGGGACAAATTCTCACGAACATGTCCGTCACGCCAGCATGGTTCGTCGGACTTGCGCTCGGCGACCCCGTAACCGGCCTCGCCGTCGGCGCCATCGTCCAACTCATGAGCCTGGGCGTGGCGGCCATGGGAGGAGCCTCCGTCCCCGACTATCCCACTGCCGCCATCATTGGCGCCGTCGTTGCCATCACCTCGGGTCAGGAGGCGAGCGTCGGCGTTGCCGCCGGAATCGCAGTCGGCATGCTCGGCCTTCAGCTCGACGTCATCGCCAAGACGGCAAACGGCTTCCTCGGGCGTACCTCGCAGCGCTTTGCCGAAGAGGGCAAGTACTCGCAGATGAAGAGCGTACTTTTCCTCGGTCCGGTCTTCTATGGCCTTACGGCGGCCATCCCCACGTTTGCCGTACTGCTCTTTGGCGCCGATGCCGTCAACGCTTTCCTCTCCGTCATGCCCTCCTGGTTCACGACCGGCCTCTCCATCGCCGCCGGTATCCTCCCCGTCGTCGGCCTTGCGATGCTTCTGTCCTTCATGCCAATGAAGAAATTCATCGCCTACGCCATCGTTGGCTTCGTTCTGGCCGCCTACCTGCAGATAAGCATTCTCCCCATTGCCCTGCTCGGTGCCGCCGCGGCCATCGAGTACTACAAGTCGCACAGCAATCCGTCCGTAAACGCCCTCGACGCTGGAGGTCTGGAAGATGAGTAACGAAGTTAACGCCACCAAGGCAAACGAAGCGCCAACCCGCCTGGCAGACGGAACGTACCAGCCAGTCCTCACCGTTTCCGATCTCGACCGTTGCGGCCGCCGCTGGATGCTCGGCGCGTCCATCTATAACTATGAGTCCCAGTGTGCCCCGGCGGTCATGTTCGCAACCGAACCCGCCCTGCGCAAGATCTATGCAGGAGACGAGGAGGGCTACCGCAGGTCACTTCTGAGCACCTATCGCTATTACAATGCGACTCCCCAGGTAAGCGGCCTGCTCCTCGGCGCCGGCCTAGCCTTGGAGGACAAGGGGCACAATGACGCCATCGACGCGGTCCAAGACCTTAAGATTGGCCTCATGGGCTCCCTCTCAGGAGTCGGCGATACGATCTTCGCCATCCTCATTCCCACCATCTTCGGCTCCATCGCCGCCTACATGGGACAGGCGGGAAACCCCGTCGGCGTGCTTCTCTGGCTCGCCGTCGCCATCGCCATCTTCGTATGGAAGCTCTTTGACTGGCGCATAGGCTATAAGTTCGGCGACAAGCTCTTCACGACCCTTGCCGAGAAGATGTCCGTTTTTACCGAGTCGACGTCGGCACTTGGCATGATGGTCGTCGGTGCGCTCATCCCCACCGTCATCAAGGTCTCGTGTGGTCTCACGTTCACCATGGGTGACGTCACGCTCGACGTCCAGACGGGCATCCTCGACCAAATCATGGTCGGCATGCTGCCCGTAATAGCCACAGCCATCGTCTACGCCCTCGTCAAGCGCAAGGTCAGCATCAACAAGATTGTCCTCGGCATCCTCATCATCTCGTGGGTGTGCGCGGCTTTCGGCATTCTTGCTGCCTAGCCTAGGGCTAGACCAACCCACAAAGGACGCATTATGAGGCACATCATCATTGCATCGCACTACGGCCTGGCAGCCGGACTCGGAGACACGCTCAAGGCCATCATAGGACCGGGGCACGACATCAGGGTTGTCTGCGCGTTTACAGACGAAACCCCGCTCGAGGAGAAGCTCGCCAGCGCATTCGAGGGCATCGCCGAAGATGACGAGACCCTCGTTCTCACCGACATCCTTCAGGGCAGCGTAAACCAGCTCGTAGCCTGCTCGGCTCCGCGAGGCGCGTTCATAGTGACCGGCGTAAACCTTCCCGTGGCCCTCGAGCTCTCGCTCCACGCCGGACAGCTTACTCCCGATGTGGTGAGGCATGTCGTCACCCAAGCCAAAGAGCAGCTCGTCTACCTCGGAGATCTTACTCCGGACGTTGACGAAGAAGACGAATAGGAAAGACGCGACAGTAAGGAGGACGAGACATGCGCAAAGTCCCGACCAATAACCAGCACCTGTTCTACCAACCGAAGGACGTGTGGGTGGGAGACGTCATGCCCTTCGGCAAGGACGGCACGTTCTATCTATACCACCAGCGTGACACGCGCGACCCCGCTCCGCTTGCCGAAGGACAGCCCTTTGGGTGGTCGCTCGCGACCACCCAGGACTTCGTGACGTACCAGGAACACGGAACGGCGATCCCCCACGGCGGAGAAGACGACCAAGACCAGTTCATCTACGCCGGAACCGTTTACGAGGCAAAAGGGGAGGTACGCGCTTTCTATACCGGGTTCAACCGCAACTACCTGCGAGAAGGCAAAACGTCCCAGGTGCTCATGCAGGCGAAGGCCTGCTCGGATGATTATGCGACGTGGAAAAAGACGGGCGTTGCAGTAGAGCTCACGCCTCAGCCAGGATACGATGGGCGCAACTGGCGCGACCCTTTCGTAATATGGGATGACGACCGGAAGGAATACCTCCTCGTACTGGGCACGCGTAAGGGAGACGACCCCTCCAAAACCCTCCAAACTGGCAGGCTCGTTCACTTTACGTCGAAGGACCTCGAGCACTGGCAGTTCAAGGGCGACTTCTGGGCCCCCGGCCTCTACACCATGTTCGAAATGCCAGACATTTTTAAAATTGGCGATTGGTGGTACCTGGTCTACTCTGAGTACAGCGACGAGAACAAGATCGTCTACCGCATGAGCCGCGATCTCTACGGTCCGTGGGAGAAGCCGAGAGATGACGCCTTCGACGGGAGGGCGTATTACGCCGGACGGACCGCCTTCGACGGATCGCGCAGGATTCTGTCCGGCTGGGTCCCCACGCGCGAGAACGACGATGACCGGGCCAACTGGCTTTGGGGTGGCTCGTTTATGCCCCATGAGGTGTACCAGCGCCCCAATGGCACCCTCGGCGTTCGCCCTCCCCAAAGCATAAAGGATGCGTTCGAGTGCCCTGATGCCGTCCCGGATATCGAGCTTCGCGGAGACCACGAACGAACGGAGTGCGTAATCACCGAAAACGCAGGCGAGATCTTCTGCTTCGAGGCAGACGTGACGTTCAGGGACGCTTGCGACTTCTCAATTCGAGCCTACAAGAATCTCGAGACCGACGAGTCGTACGAATACCGCTTCGACCTCGACGCGAATCGGCTCTCGTTCGACAAGAGCCCCTGTTACAAGTGGTTCCGCGTAATGGATAAGGGGCTTTGGAGGCCAGTCTGGCTCGAGTCCGGGCGTTCTTACCACCTGCAGCTCATCGTTGACGACAACATCCTCGTCCTCTACCTCGACGGTACCGCACTCACGACACGCGTCTGCGAGAAGTTCGGCCACTCGCTTGCTGTTACGGTAACGAATGGCGAACTCAAACTGTCCAACATAGCCTTGGCGAAGGGGCTGCGCGAACAGGAAAAGTAAGCCAGTGAACCTCGTCGCCACAGCGACTCCCCCAGCAAAACACGCGAACAACGGGTCCGGCCGCATTCCGGCGACCGGACTCGTCCTGTGCCCTGATGGCACATGGCCCCGGGCTGCCGACAGGGAGGCAGTCAAAGGTGGCAAAGCGCACTCCTACGGTTGGGATACGCCCGTGAGGCGCTCGGCGGACAGCGCTGTTGCCGCTCGCTGTGTCGAGCGCAGGTGTCGAGAAGTCGCCATATGCCACTACAGATGTATCATGGAGTGCCGAAGTTCACGTGCCCGTGACAAAACGCGGGCGCCAACCCGTCCCGAGCACCACCCCGCCCGTAAGGTGTGGGACGAAAGGAGGACCAGCCGCATGAACATCCCCGAGACACAGAAAGACCTGCTTGCCTACCTCGATCGCATCACGCGCGAGCTTGGCAGCACGCGGGGCGGGCGCATCCAGAACCGTCTCGACCACTTCACCACGGCATCTATAACCGACTCGCTCGCCATCTCGCGCAGCCTGGCAAGTCAGTATCTCAACGAGCTCGTGCGCGCTGGCCTCGTGGTGAAAGCAGGGGCACGACCGGTGTGCTACTTCCACCGCCGCTCCCTCGAACGCTTCTTCCAGTCTCGCATTGAGCGTAGCACCTACCCTTCGGTCGAGCAGCTCTTCGCCACGCTCGGAAACGGCGAGCGACTCGACTTCGACCGCGCAATCGGTCACGAGCTGAGCCTTGCGCCCTGCATCAGCCAGCTCTGCGCCGCGCTCAAGTACCCGCCAGCTGGCCTGCCCATCCTGCTCTGTGGCGCCTCGGGAACCGGCAAGGGTCTACTCGCCGAACTTGCCCTCGAATACGGCAAGAACGTCGGCGTCCTGCAGCAGGAAGCCAAGCTTGTGAGCATCGACTGCTCGCATTACGCAGACGATGCCCGCGCGCTCACTCACGACCTGTGCGCAGATGGCGGGCCTGCAGATCGGGCGAGCGGCGGCATCGTTTATCTCAAGGACGTCGACGCCCTCTCACCCGCTGCCCAGGACGCGCTCTTGGAGTGGGCCTCCGCACAGGCGGGCGCCATTGTGCCAGCCCCTGCTGTGCGCCTTATCTTTGCCACCTCAAACGAGGCAGACAGTACCGAGTGCCGCAGCCTCACGCGTCGCATCCCCATGTCCGCCCAGGTGCCGTCTCTGCGCGAGCGCACCCAGGAGGAGCGTGAGGAACTGACTCTCCACTTCCTCAAGGAGGAGGGCCGACGCATAGGACGCGACATCCTCATAAGTCGCGGAGCCTTCCGAGCCCTCGCCGGCACCAACTTCGAGGAGAACGTACGCGGCCTGCGCGACTGCATCACCAACTGTTGCGCCGAGGCCTATCTAGACACGAAGGGTGACAGCCTGGAGATTCGCACCTACCAGCTTCCCTCCGCAATCCTTGCCGGCTCCGCACTCGAGCGCAGCGAGAACGACATGCAGCTCATCGACACCACCCGGAGCATCCAAAGCCAGGCGGACGACCGCGCACGGCATGTACTCGACGCCATGCTGGAGCCATACGAGAGCTATCGCGAAGGCACGCTTGATGGGGGCGCGTGCAGCGCTCAGCTGGTGGAGCGAGCCCGCGACCTCGAGGACTACCTGGCGTTCGGGCAAAACCCGGGCCGCTCGAAGTCCGACGCATACGAGCAGATCGCCGACAGCGTCGTCACTTCCGTGAACGAACTCTACTCGATCGATTTGTCCCGAAAGAGCTCGCATCTAATCGCCCAGGGCATCTGCCTCCAGCTGTGGCCGCCCGCAAGCCTCTCGCGTTGGAAGAGCTCCCATGCAAGCGAGCTTTCCGGCATGCGCGGCGTCGTGGCCCAGCGCAACCGCTTTGCCGTTACTGTCTGCGCCTGCATCGCTGATGAACTCAAGGCCACGCTCGGCATCGCACTCGACGATCTCACGTGTCTGCTCGTCCTTGCGCATGCGGCACTCGCACTCGACCCGTCTAAGCGTCGTCGGAGCGTCGGTATCGTCCTCAGTCATGGCTACTCGACCGCCACGAGCATCGCCGACGCCGCCAATCGGATTCTTGACACGAGGGTCTTCGAGGCCATCGACATGCCCTACGACCAGAAGGTTACGGACGTCGCTGTTCCTCTTCAGCAAATCATCGACCGCTTCTCCTACGCAGACGAGGTCGTCATCCTCGTGGACATGGGATCGCTCCAGGATATTTATAAGAGTCTGGAATCCACCTCCGGCATGACGCTCGGCATCATAAACAACGCCTCTACCGGCCTTGCGGTGGAGGTTGGCGCCGGACTTATCGCGGGTCGCTCCGTGCGAGAGGTTCTCGACGATGCTGCGGCAGCTTGCACCTGTAATTATCACATCGTGGCGCGCAACGCCCGACCGGACGCGATTGTCTTCTGCTCCGAAGGCGGACTTGACGCAGCTGCGCGGATCCGCGATCTCGTGGCGCAGAGCCTGCCTGGCGAGTCCCCCGCGCGGCTTGTCGCCGTTGACTGGCGGCAGCTCGCCAATAACGGATCTGAGGATGCCGCCTTCTCCCAGTACAACGTGCGCTCGGTCATCGGCACGGACAATCCGCACGCCGACGGAGTCCCGTTCATTTCGCTCGAGGAACTCATCGCCGGCGAAGGAACGGCCCAGATAGACCGCGCCTTCGCACGCTTGCTCGACGCTGACAGCTTGCGCACGTTCCACCAGAATCTCGTCAAGAACATGACCCTCAGGAACGTGGTCGAGTCCATCACAATCCTTAACCCCAACAAGCTCTTCGGCGAAATCGAGAGTGCCGCAGAGCGGCTCCAGCAGCTCACCGGAGACGTGATTGGCGCTCGTGTGAGCATGGGGCTCTACGTGCACCTGTGTTGTCTCGTGGAGCGCCTCGTGACCAGAAGCCCCATCGAGAACTACGCAGACGAGCAGCGCTTCGCCAATGAACACAACGATTTCGTCGAGGCATTCCGCACGAGCTTCTCTGACATTTCCGCCCATTACCACGTGGAGGTCCCCGTCACGGAGATCGCCTACGCATACGACTACATCAATTCCCGGCATGCCCCGCGCAGGCAGGCCACGCCGAACGATGGGCCCGCGGCTCAGCAGGACGAGTGACGCGCCTCGCAAGCAAAGGAAGGAAGCCAACATCACACGAGCATCATCGATCGCTGCGTGCAAGGCGGCGGGCCTCACCGTGTTCGCCAAGCGCGAGGAGCGTTTTGGTTTTTCGCAAGCAAATGCGGACGAAATCAGCGACCAGATTCCCGATACGCTCAAACATGCAGGGCCCCTATGTGTTTAACCTCATTTTTCCGTGTGCGGTAGAATGGAGTCGTTGAGATCGCGAACGCCTTAAAGGGAGAGTTTTTGTGGATGCGCATCTGGATGGGGGCTCTTCCGCCCCGCTGTATCAACAGGTGCTCGATTTGCTTAAGAGCGATATCGAACAGGGGACATATCCCGTTGACTCGCAGATTCCAACGGAACTTGAGCTTTCTAAGATGTACGGCGTGGGAAGGGTCACGGTTCGCCGCGCAATAGAGGAGCTTGTGGGCGAGGGGTATCTCACCAAGCGGCAGGGGCGTGGTACGTTTGTGACCGCGACAAAGATAATTCGCAAGGTGCATCAGAAGGACGATGTTCAGAGTTTTACCCAAGCATGCGCTGAAAACGGCATGAAGGCGGGCGCTCGCGTCGTTGCCCGCAAGACCGTTGCCGCCGATCGCGACCTCGCTTCTTTCTTTGGCTTGGATGAAGGCTCTGACCTCATCTTGGTCTCACGCGTGCGTACCGCAGACGGCGTGCCGGTCCTGTTCGAGAACAACTACTATCCTGTCGATGGATTCGAATTTCTCAAAGATATCGGTCTCTCCAATTGTTCGATATTCGAGGCCGTGGGGGAGCGTACGGGTAGGTATCCCTGCTCGTCCGATCCCTGCAGGCTGGAGATCGCCCGTGCGGGAATTGATGCCGCCCGCGAGCTCAAGGTCCCAGTAGGGGAGCCGCTGTTCTTCATGAACGCGGGCTTTCTCGATTCCAACGGAGAGCGCTTCTGCTATGGCAGACAGTACTACGTGGGTTCGCGCTACAGCTTCGATATCTAGCGGCTCTGTCTCACACAGCGCTGTTCTCGTATTGCCGCGGCAGGTCCGTTTAGCGCGTAAAAGTTACCACTTATAGAACAACCTAATATGTTTCTTGACCGACGCCTTCATGCAGGTTATACATAGAACAACCTAAGATGTTTGCCTATACGTGAAGGATTTTTGGCAAGCATCGTTGCTCTGGCAGGAGGTTAAGAATGCCGGATGCCAAACAGGAGAAGCCCAAGCGCAGATTCCATCTCCAGCTTCCCCATGTGTACACCATCGCGTTCATGCTGATCGTGTTCTTCGCGGTGCTCACATGGATCGTCCCATCGGGTCAGTTCGACCGCCAGACCATTCAGACGGCCGCGGGCGAGCGAGAAGTCGCCGTAGCCGGAACGTACCAAGAGGTCGACAAGGTCTACACCGATTCGGAGACGGGGGAGACCGTCGATCTGCGACAGGGCATCGATGCCGTCCTGCAGGCTCCCGCCAAGGGCATTCAGGCTGCGGCCGATGTCGTCGCGTTCGTCCTGCTGATCGGCGGATCGTTCGCCATCGTCACCAAGACCAACGCCCTAAACGCCGGCATGAGCCGCGTGATCAAGAAGCTGAAGAACAAGGACATCTTGATCATCCCCATCTCCATGATCCTGCTCTCGATCTGCGGCACCACGTTCGGCATGTCCGAGGAGGCGCTGCCGTTCTACGCGATCTTCATCCCCATCATGCTGAGCATCGGGTATGACTCCATGACCGCGTTCATCATCTGCTTCCTCGGTCCCAACCTTGGTTACTGCGCATCCACTATTGATCCTTTCAACGTGCTGATCGCCCAGGGCGTTATCGGCATCGAGGGAAATCCCCAGCTTTGGCTCCGCGCCATCCTGTGGGTCATCTTCACCGCCGCGGGCATTTTCTGGGCCATGCGCTACGCGCGCCGCGTCAAGCTCGATCCCAAGTCCTCCATCACCTATGAGGACGATAAGCAGAAGCGCATCGAGTTCTCTGTCACCGATGCCTCTATCGAAGAGGAGTTCACGCTTCGCCACAAGCTCGTCCTCATTGATTTCGCGGTCGGCATGGGCGTTATCGTGTGGGGCCTCGTTACCCAGGGCTGGTATATGGACGAGATCTCCATGGTGTTCCTGGCCATGGGCCTTCTTGCCGGCATACTCGGCGGCCTGGACGAGAAGACCATTGCGGAGGAGTTCGTCCGCGGAATCGCCGACTTCGCCTACGCAGCCTGCATCATCGGCATCGCCCGCGGCATCCTGGTCGTCGCAGAGGGCGGAATGATCATCGACTCTATTCTTAACTGGCTCGTCGGACTCCTTGCGGGCGCTCCGTCCTTCATCTATACCACCTTCATGTACATCGTCCTCGGCCTGCTTTCGCTGCTGGTTCCTTCCAGCTCCGGCCTCGCTGCACTCACCATGCCCGTCATGGGCCCGCTGACCGAGCTTATGGGCCTCAATCCCGGGGCTGCCGTCACCGCTCTGCAGTTCGCGAACCAGACCGTCAACACCATCAGCCCCGTTGCGGGCATGACCGTCGCGGGTCTTGCCGTGGCGAAGATCTCCTTCGGGCAATGGTGGAAGACCATCTGGAAGTTCTTTATCTTCATGGTTCTGTTCGGATTGGTCGCGACTGTGATCTCCGGCCTACTGCCGATGTAGGAGGTGCCCAGCATGGATTTAAGCGCTTCCACACCCCGTCTGCGTCGCGAGCAGGTCGCCGGCATGAACATTCACTACATCATGTGGTCGCTCGATTACTTCCTTGATGCTCAGCAGCGCCTTGGCTTCAAAACCATCGAGCTTTGGGCGGCCGAGCCGCACGTGACGCTGGACCACACGGGGTATTTCGAGGCCGACGAGCTTCGCCGCAAGATCGAGTCCCGCGGACTCTCCGTGAGCTCCCTGTGTCCGGAGAACGTGGTGTATCCGTGGCAGTACGCTGCCAGAAAGCCCCTCCACGCGCAGCGGAGCCTCGCTTACTTTAAGCACGGCATCGAGCTCGCCGAGGTGCTCGGCGCCCCGTATATGTCCATCAACTCCGGTTGGGGCGATTGGGACGAGGACCGCGAGGAGGCTTGGAAGCGCTCTGCCGAGCACTTGGCGATTCTTGCGGACTATGCCGGCGAGCACGGCGTGACCCTCTGCATGGAGAGCCTGAGGCCGGAAGAGAGCAACTTGGTGGTTACACTCGCGGACGCCAGGCGCATGCTTGACCAAGTAGCCAGCCCGCACCTTACTCCAATGGTGGACACTACCGCTATGGGAGTCGCCGGCGAGAGCCTTGAAGAGTGGTTTGCCGAGTTTGGCGATGGTGCCATAAGGAACATGCGCTTCATTGATGGCGACCCATATGGCCATCTGGTTTGGGGCGATGGAAAGCACAGTATGGACGATTTCGTACGCGTCCTCAACGCGCATGGGTTCGAGGGCTATCTTGGTCAGGAGATCACCGATGGAAGGTATTTCGATGATCCCGCAGCAGCGGACCGGCACAACATGGACGCCTTCGAGAGGTATTTTGTCGACTAGCGCGTAGCTCCCATTCGCGTGGGGAAGTCAACACGCTTGACGAGAAGACTCGCAGTAAACGTTGGCGGATTCGTCCGCCGTATCGAAAGGAAGAATAACAATGAACGCACATGATCTTATCGCCGACGCAATCGCTGAAAAGGGCGGTTTCGATAGCGTCTTCTGGGTTGCCTGCGGCGGCTCCCTCATCGACCTGCTGCCCGCCCACGAGCTGCTCAAGCGCGAGGCGACTACGTTTGCCAGCGAGGCGTATACCGCCCGCGAGTTCGATATCATGCGTCCCAAGCGCCTGGGCGAAAAGTCCCTTGTCATCGCTTGCAGCCACTCCGGCAACACCCCCGAGGTAATCGATGCGTGCTCGATCGCCAAGGCGGCGGGCGCGACCGTTATCGTGCAGACGGACAACGCGGGTTCCGGCATCGATAACGGTGAGTGGACGTGCTGGGTATATCCGTGGGGCGAGGGAGTTCCGCAGGCGGAGGTGCCCGCCGGCATCTCTTTGGCTCTCGCTTCCGAGCTCCTGGATCAGCAGGAAGGTTATGCCGACCTTGCCGACATGTACGAAGGCATCGCCAAGATGGACCAGATCCTGCCTGCAGCTCGCGAGAAGGTCAACGCCGAACTCTGCGACCGTTTTGCCGCCCTGTGCCAGGACCACAAGTTCCTGTATATCTTGGGGTCCGGTCCCGTGTTTAGCCAGGCCTATGGCTTCGCTATCTGCTCGCTTATGGAGATGCAGTGGCAGAGCTGCGCCTATATCCACTCCGGCGAGTACTTCCACGGCCCCTTCGAGGTGACCGAGCCCGGAGTCTTCTACTTCCTGCAGATGTCTTCTAGTGAGTGCCGAGCCATGGATGAGCGCGCCCTCGCATTCCTCGAGACCCATACCGACACTCTTATGGTGCTCGACGCCATGGAGTACGGCATGGACCAAGTACCGGCGAGCGTTCGCGCGTTCCTTGATCCAATCCTGTTCTACGCGATGAACTGTGAGCTGCGCTCCGCTCGCGGCAAGGTGTTCGACCATCACCCGGACGTGCGTCGTTACATGGGCATCGAGAAGTACTAGCGATTTTAAAACGGGGCGCGAGGCGCGTTGAGACGTGCGAATCCCTCGCGCCCCGTCTGCTCGCCGTAACCACGGCGGTTTACCTGAATGGAGATAACCATGGCAGCCTATCCTATAAGCGTGCTTGGCTTTGGAGACAACGTTGTCGATAAGTACGAGCACATCAAGACCATGTATCCCGGCGGCAATGCAGTTAACTTCGCCGTCTTCGCCAAGAAGCTCGGCGTCGATCGCAGCGCCTACATGGGAATCTTCGGATCAGATGAGGAGGCCGAGCACGTTATAGCATCGCTCGAGGACGAGGGCGTCGAGCTTCTTCGCTGCCAGCAGGTCCTGGGCGTCAACGGCGCCGCTCGCGTGACCGTTGACGAGACCGGGGACCGTATCTTCCTGGGCTCCAATGAAGGCGGCATACGTGGCGACATGCGCTACGTGATAGACCGCTTCGCCGCCGAGTACGTCAGCGGCTTCGATTTGGTGCACAGCGGCAACTACTGCTTCACCGAGCGCGAGCTCCCCAAGATCAAGGCTGCCGGCGTGCCTATCAGCTTCGACTTCTCCGATGACTCCACCGACGAGTACTTCGGGCAGATTGCGCCATTTGTGACGTACGCCTTTATGTCCATGGGCGACGCTTCCCTGGAGGATATCAAGGCGAAGCTCGAGTGGGTGAAGGTCCTTGGCCCTCAAATCGTATGCGCATCGCGCGGGAGCAAGGGCTCCGTCGCCTATGACGGCGAAAACTTCTACGAGCAGGGCATCAAGCCCGTGGCGCCCGAGGAGCTCAAAGACGCTATGGCGGCCGGCGATTCACTGCTGACGGCGTTTTTGGTCACCTATCTTTCCAAGAAGAAGGCCGGCGAGTGCGGCGAGGCCGCGATTCGCGAGAGCTTGGACTTCGCTGCCGGTTTTGCGGCGGAGACCTGCAAGATCGAGGGCAGTTGGGGCCACCCGCTGGTCTACGAGAACTAGTTTTTTGTCGTGGCGGGGTGTCTTGGGGCGCCCCGCATTGCGTTAGGAGTCAAGATGTCCGTTCGTGCCTGCGCGGCAGGATTTTGCTGCGCCGATGTCTACCAGAATCTGGATCCCCTGGGTTGCATCCAAGGGGGCCTCTCAGGAGCGCTTCGAGGGGTGCTTCTTGAGTATATGAAGGCAAAAGGGATATGCAATCTTCATATACGGCCTTCTTTTAGAGGGCGTTGTCCTTACTCTTTCATCTCCTTGCCTATGGACATTTTGTCCATAGGCAAGAGTCCATGGTCGAGATCATGGTGAAGTTCTGCGGCCAGTAATTACTGCATTACATATTCTGTTGTCACCTGGGAGGCTCGCTTTTGCGGGCCTCTTTGCGTTGCTAAGGGGCCATGGTCTGTCGATAAATAAAGCGCCCGCTTGCGGGGGAGCAAGCGGGCGCCGTTGAGCGAATATGTTTGCGGCCCTAGCCGCTGCGGGTGATGGGTCCTCGACTAGTTAGTCGTGCCGGAATCGTCGCCCGAATCGGAGCCAGAAACCGAAACCGTCAGCGTGATCGTGTTGTCGGTAGACTGCTTGCCGGTGGGGGAGACGCCCGTCACGGTGGCGTTTTCGTTGCCACTCACGGGGTTGCCGTTCTGATCGCAGAATGCGATGTTGTAGAACCCGGCGTTGTTGAGCGCGGTGACGGCGGCGGAGATGCTCTTGCCGTACAGGTTGCCCGGAACGCTGGCCTTGCCGGACTTCTTGGCGATGACGACGGTGATCGTGGCGCCGGGCTTCTGCTTGCCGCTGGGGTTCCAGCTAATGACGGTGCCCTCGGTGACGGAATCGTTCTCCTGGTAGCTCACGTCGACGCCAAAACCGGCCATGTCAAGGGCGTTGCGTGCCTGGGCCTCGGTCATGTCAGTCAGATCGGGGACGGAGGTGGTGTCAGGACCGCTGGAGACCTTATACGAGATGGTCGTGCCCTTCTCGACTTCCTTGCCGGCATCAGTGCCCTGCTCAAAGACCTGGCCTTCGTCGGCCTCGTTGGCCTCCTCGGTTGCGTTGCCCTTCAGGCCCACGCTTGCCAGCGCGGCCTCGGCCTGGTCCTTGGTTAGGCCGACGAGCTGCGGAACCTCAACTTTCTCGGAGGGCTTGGGGCCCTTGGAGATCACCAGGTTAACCTTGGAGCCCTTGGGCTTCTTAGTGTTGCCGTTGGGGGTCTGCTCGGCAACCTTGCCCTCGTCGACATCGTCGTTATAGCTCTGGTCGACAGTTCCGACCTCAAGGCCGGCCTCCTTGATCAGCTCGATAGCGGTCTGCTGGTCCTTGTTAAGCACATCGGGCACCGTAACCTGCTCGCCCCCAAAGAGCCCGGTGGCGAAGGCCACCACAACGCCAACCACGGCGATTGCGGCGACTACGGCGGCGATAATCTTGTTCTTGTTGGACTTGGGCTGATCGACCTCGTAGGAACCGGTGGAACCCGAGACGGCGCTGCGGGGGTTGGTCTGTCCGCTTACGCCCGATACGGGGCGAACCATAGCGCGCGTGGAGTCAGACAGCTCACGGGTCTTGGTGGCGCCCAGGTCGCCCGCGGCACCGATGATGCGCGTGGGCTCGGAGACGTTGACGGCGCGGCCGGACAGGTAGTTGTTGAGCACCTGGCGCAGCTCGTCTGCCGTCTGGAAGCGGTTCGACGGGTCCTTTTCCATGCACTTGAGGATGATGCGCTCCAGATCGGCGTCGACGCCGGAGTTGATCTGGCTCGGCGGAACCGGCAGTTCGTTTACCTGCTTGAGCGCAACCGAGATGGCGTCGTCACCGTCAAAGGGGACGCGACCGGTGGCGCACTCGTACATCACGACGCCCAGGGAGTAGATATCCGAAGTGGGACCGAGGTCCTGGCCGCGCGTTTGCTCGGGGCTTACGTAGTGGGCGGTGCCCAGTACATTGTTGTCCTGCGTGAGGTGGCTGTTCTTTGCGCGCGCGATGCCAAAGTCCATGACCTTGATGTTGCCGTCGGGCAGCACCATGATGTTTTGCGGCTTAATGTCGCGGTGGATGATCTCGTGCTTGTGGGCGACCGAAAGCGCGGAGCTGATCTGCGAGCCGATCTGCGCGACCTTCTTGGGATCGAGGGCGCCGTGGCTCTTGATGCCGCTCTTAAGGTCGGTACCGCGCAGGTACTCCATGACGATGTAGTAGGTATCGCCATCCTTGCCCCAATCGTAGACGCCCACGATATAGGGGGAGGAGAGACCTGCTGCTGCCTGGGCCTCCTGCTTAAAGCGGGCGGCGAAGGTGGCGTCGCCGGCATACTGCGGCAGCATGATCTTGACGGCAACCGTGCGGTCGAGGACCTGATCTTGCGCACGGAAGACGGTCGCCATGCCGCCCGTTCCCACCTTATCCTTGAGGAGGTATCTTCCCCCGAGGACCCTCTGTTCCATTCCTGCTCCTAACTAACTTATTCGCTCAACGATGTGTGTAGTACCAAATCTATGGTCGCTGGGACCGCGTGGCGCCTTGCCGCTAGCTCATCGGCCGCGGCGCGCCCCAAGTATCCGCTTCGATCACAGGCATCACGCTCCTTGGGCGGCAAGTGCCGCGGTCAGGACGATGCCGGCGATCTTGGCTGCCTTGACGTCGTGTTTGTCGTAATCCTCCAAGGCCACCGAGATGGCGACCGTGGGTGAATCGTAAGGTGCGAAGCCGACGAACATCGAGTTGACGTTGGTGCCGCCGGTCTCGGCCGATCCAGTCTTGCCGGCGACCTTGACGCCCGGAATCTGGGCATCGGTGCCGGTGCCGGACTGGACAACCGCGAGCATGGCCTGCTTGACCTGATCGGCCGTGGTGGCGCTGACGGCCTGGCCGAGCGAGCGGGATTGCGTGGTCTTGACCACGGTTCCGTCGGGGGCGAGCACCTGGGCCACGAAGAACGGGTCCATGACCACGCCGCTGTTGGCGATGGCCGCCGCTATCACGCAGTTTTGCATGACGGTGGTCTGCGGACCTGGCGTGTGGTCCATGCCGACAGGCTGGCCGGCGCCTGCCCAGGCGGTCTCCCACTCGGTCATGAGCGAGGGGTCGGCCATGATGGAGGCCGCGGTGGTCAGGTCCTGACCGAGCTTTTGGCCGTAACCAAAGGCGTTGGCAAACTGGACGAGCGAGCTGGCGCCGATCTCGTTGGCCACCTGGCCAAAGACGACGTTGGATGACACGGCAAAGGCCTGTTGCAGGCTGATGGTACCGTAGCTCTCGTTGGCGTAATTGGTGACCGGCGCGTTGCCGATATCCATGGAGCCGGGCGCCTGGTACGTGCTGGTAAGGCTGGCGGTGCCGGTTTCGAGCGCCGCGGAGAGTGTGACGACCTTAAAGGTCGAGCCCGGGGTATAGAGAGCGTCCATGGCGCGGTCGTACATGGAGCCGTCCTCGCCACCGCCCGACTGCATCAGGGCATCGATGTTGGTGTTGTCATAGGTGGGCGAGCTTGCGCATGCGAGGACCGCGCCGGTGCGCGGATCCATAACCACCACGGCACCCTTAAAGCCCTTGAGTGCCTGCTCGGCAGCCGTCTGGATGCGCGAGTCGATGGTGAGCTTGGCGGTGTTGCCCGGTTGGTTTTGGCCCGCGAGCGACGCGAGGGCGTTGTTCCAGCTGGAGTAATCCTTGGAGCCGGTGAGCGTTTCGTTCATGACGCTCTCGACACCAGCGGTGCCGTACTGCTGGCTTACATAGCCCACCACGTGAGCGGCCATGTTTCCGTTGGGGTAGGAGCGGGCGTAGGTGCCGTCTTCCTGTTGCAGCGACTCGGCCAGCGTCACGCCGTCGGACGTGATGATGGAGCCGCGCTGGATGTACTTGGAGCGGGCGATGGTGTGGTTGTTGGTCGGCATGTCCTGATAGTCCTTGGCCTTGATGACCTGGACATAGGTGAGGTTGCCGATAAGGATGGCGAATAGTGCCGTAAAGGCGAGCACGGCGCGGGTCAGTCGATTGGCGAGCGCCACGCGGCCGAGCACACCGGATTCGGGCGTGTCGAGCAGGCGACGACGCATGCGCGAGCCGGCGGAGTGGCTGCCGCGGGCATACGAAGACGAAGTGGCGAAGCGCGTGCCAGCCGGGGAGGCCGCCGAGGCGACCTGGTCGTCGGTGATGGCGGCCATGGTGCCGGTGCCGGTGAGCTCGGCCTCGCGACCGGTTGCCTCGTCACCGGCGCGCAGCAGCAGCGCGACGATGATAAAGCTTGCCAGCAGCGAGGAGCCACCCTGGCTCATAAAGGGCAGGGTGACGCCGGTCAGCGGGATTAGGCGGGTTACGCCGCCAACGATTAAGAAAGCCTGGAAGCTGATAGCGGCCGTAAGACCGGTAGCGCTAAAAGCGGCAAGGTCGGACTTGGCACGGGCTGCCGTGGTGAGGCCGCGCACGGCAAAGAGCATAAACAGGATAAGAACGGCGCCGCCGCCCAAAAGGCCCATCTCCTCGCCGATAGCCGAGAAGATAAAGTCGGACTCGACGACGGGGATGTTATTGGCCATACCGTTGCCAATGCCGACGCCAACAAGGCCGCCGTCGGCCAGCGAGAAGAGGGACTGGACAATCTGATAGCCCTGGCCCTGCGCGTCCTTAAAGGGATCGGCCCAGACCTGGAAACGCACCTGGACGTGCGACAGGAACTTGTAGGCGCCCACGGCCCCCACGGCCAAGAGCGCAAGGCCGATGATGACATACGAGAAACGACCCGTGGCAACGTAGAGCATCAGCAAGAAGATGGTGTAGAACAGCAGGGCCGAGCCCAAGTCGCGTTCGAAGACGACGACGAGCAGGCAAACGCCCCAGACTGCGAACAGCGGCAGCAGCAGGCGCAGGCGCGGAATCTTAAGACCCAAGATCTTGCGGTTGGAGATAGAGAGCAGCTCGCGGTTCTCGGCCAGGTAACCGGCCAGGAACAGCACGATAAAGACCTTGGCGAACTCGCCGGGCTGAATGGTAAAGCCAGCGATGCGAATCCACAGCTTGGAGCCCGAAATCGTGGTGCCGATAAAGATGGGCAGCATCAGCAAGATGATGCCGATGATGCCAAAGGTGTACTTGTAGCGCATGACCACGTCGAGGTTTTTGATCAGCGCGAGCGTTCCCACCATGAGCGCCACCGAGATAAACAGGATGACGAGCTGCGAGATGGCGAGCGTGGGCGCCAGGCGCGTCACAAACGTGATGCCAATGCCCGAAAGCACAAAGACGATGGGCAGGATGGCCGGGTCGGCGCCGGGCGCCAGGATGCGTACGGCGATATGCGCCGCGGCGAAGGCGGCGAACAGGCCGATCGGCACGGCGAGCGTCTCAAAGGAAATCGTGGCACCCGCGGTGAGCACGTACATCGCATAGAGCAGGATGACGGGGAACGCCGAGGCGATGAGCAAGAGCAGTTCGGTGTTGCGGCGACTCATAAGCGGCACTCCCTTTCTAATTCTTATCGGAGGCTTCGGCCTCGGCTGACTGTTCGGCGGTTTTCTCGGAATCTGACTCGGAGGTGGATTCCTGATCGGTGTTGTTGCGAATCGTTTGCGCGTCAATCACCTGACGGGTCTGCTCCTCGTCAATCTGATGGCGGTACTTGGAAATGGTGTCCTGCGCATCGTCGACACTCGTTTGCGGAATGCCTGCCTTCAGGCGGTTTTGCGTGTCTTCGGGCAGGTCGGACAGCTTGATGCTGGTTTCGCTCTCGAGCCAGTGGAGCTCGACCCCGAGCGTCTTGCCGGGCAGGCCGCGCCAGACGGCGACATTGCCGTGGTAGGTTCCCAAGTAATAGGAGCCGGTGACGCCCGTGTATGCCCAGATGCCTGCTACCAGCACAAAGACAAGGGCCAAGACGGTGGCGATGGTGACATTACGGCGTCGGACGCGTTTTGCCTCGCGCATGACGCCGTCGTCGACCAGGTCGACGACCACCACGGTCACATTGTCGTGGCCGCCGGCGGCGAGTGCCGCGTCCACCAAGTTGTCGACACAGATCTGTGCGCTCGAGGACTGCGTAGCGATGTTCTCGATATCGCTATCGGGAATCATGCTCGAAAGACCGTCGGAGCACAGAATCAGGCGGTCGCCTTCCTCGATATGCAGAGTGAAGTGGTCGGCATACATGGCGGGATCCGAGCCCAGCGCGCGGGTGATGACCGAGCGGTTGGGGTGGACGCGGGCCTCGTCGGCCGTAATCTCGCCGGCATCCACGAGCTCCTCCACGTAGGAGTGGTCGCGGGTCACGCGGATGAGCGTACCCTCGTGGAGCAGGTAGGCGCGCGAGTCGCCCACGTGGGCGATGGCGAGCGTGTCGTTTTCGATGTAGGCGCAGGTGGCCGTGCATCCCATGCCGGGTTTGCCCAGGCCGTTGAGGGCGGCCTCGATCACGGCGGCGTTGGCGGCCTCGACGGCTGCGGCCAGGCGCGCGGCGTCGGCGGACTGCGGCGCCGTCTTGGCGATGGTCTCGACGGCGATGGAGGATGCCACCTCGCCGGCGGCGTGTCCTCCCATGCCGTCGCACACGCAAAAGAGCGGCGACTGCACCAGATAGGAGTCCTCATTGTGCGGGCGTACGCATCCGACGTCGGAGCGGGCGCCCCACATAAGCTGCGTGGTGGTGCCGGCGTCGTAGGTCGAGTCGGTCTCGATGCGCTCGTCGGTCAGCGGCTCGAAGCTCATGGTCGAGCCGGGATCTTTGAGCTTTGCCTCCACGGCCGCGACATCGATCTCGGCGGTGTCGCCGGGGGAGACGGTGTCGGCATCGTCTCCCGACTCGGCGTCGGAGACGTCCGGAAGGTTGAGATCTTCGGTTACGCGGTCGGCGGGATCGCCGTCCTGCTGCGGCTCGACAGCCGTCGGCTCGGGCGTCGCAAAGTGCGACGGCGCGGGCGTGCTCTGGGGTTGAGCGGAGAGCTCGGGGGCTGCGGCGGGCGCGGCAACGGGCTGCTCGACTTCGGCAGGCGTTGCAGATGCGGGTGCCGCCTCGCTTGCCGGGGCGACGGGGAATACCGGCGCGGCAGGCTCGGGCGCTGCAAACACGGCAGCGCTCTCGTTAATCGCCTCGGCGACGGGCTCGGCAAAGTGAGCCGGTGCGGGCGTTGCCTCCGGTTCCGCGGGCTGCTCGGCAGCGTGCGCGCCGATAGGGGCGTCGAGCTGCTCGGTGCTGGCGTCCTCGTCATCGACGAGTGCCGGATATTCTTGAGTTACATGCGAAAGAGGCAGAGAGAACACAGTGTCCTCGGGCTCCACGGTCGCAGGGCGCGCCGGAGCGGCATGGGCCGGCGCAGCTGCGGGGGCAGTCGGCGTCTCGGGCATGGTTGCGGACTTGTTCTCCTCGTCGATCATCGACGGTTCACCTTCATGACCACGTCGCCAATCTGGACCTCATCACCCTCGCGCAGCGTTGCGGGCTCCACCAGCTGACGGCCGTTAACGAGCGTGCCGTTCAAAGAGTTGAGGTCTTCGATGATGAGTGCCGGGCCCTGCAGCGAAAAGCGTGCGTGCGAGGCCGAGACAAACGGTTCGTTGATGCAGATGTCCGAGGACGGCGAGCGGCCCACGATGACGGGGCCGAGCATGTCTACGTGGATGCCACGGATGCCGCGCGGACCCTTGTCCACATCGATCGTCCAGATAGCGGAGTCGCGGCGCTGGCCGCGTACGAGTCCCACGCCGGTTTTCATGACGGCGAACAGGAAGATGTAGAGCAGGGCGACCAGGACGATGCGGCCTGCAAAAAGGACGATATCGATGTTCATAAGCGACTATCCCCTAAATTCAAAGGTGCTCAGGCCAAACGTCAGCAGGTCGCCGTTGCGCAGCGGGCAGCGCGTGATGCGGCGGTTGTTGACGAGCGTGCCGTTGGTGGAATTGAGGTCCTCGATCGACCAGTCCGAACCGGTAAAGGTGAGCTGGGCGTGACGGCGCGACACGTTGGGGTCGCGCAGGGCGATGTCCGAAACCGAACGCTCGCGACCGATGGTCACCTGCGCGGAAGTGATGCTGTGGCTCTCGCCGCTCACGACGTCGACGAGCTGGGCGAGCGGGCGCTGCGGGGCGCGGGCGCTCGCCATGTTGGAGGCAATACCGGCTGCGGCGCCAAGGCCCACGGCGGCGCCGGTCGCGGCGGCTCCGCCCATACCGGCGAGGGCGTCACGAGAGACGGTCTGCGGCACGGGGATGGGCGCGGCGGCGGGGTCGGGGACGTTGGGCGCAAAGGGATCGGCCACGGCGAGCGGGTCGGGAGCGGCGGCACGGGGCGTCGGCTGCTG